>JAIDOW010000053.1 GCA_029063085.1 Lachnospiraceae bacterium | reverse complement strand
CCAATTTATTATGATGTCGTTGCTGTTACCGGTTGTGTTGTTGGCTGTGTGGTTGGCTGCGTTGTCGGTTCCGTTGTTGGCTGTGTGGTTGGCTGCGTTGTCGGTTCCGTTGTTGGCTGCTCTGGTGGCGGTGCAACCGGCTGTGTCGTCGACTCTGTGGTCTCAGTCGGCTTTTCTTTTTTCTTCTTTTTCTTTTTCTTCTTTTTATCGTCTTCATCCTCTGAATCTTCCGAGCTGGAACGGGTATCCTTCCAATCCATGGTAGAACGAACCCACTCATAATCAGGGAATCCCAAATCCTTTAAACCATCATGTATTTCCGTCATGAAATCATGCCAGATCCTGCCCGGATAAGTGGAACCCCACAATCCTCTGGTGGCTTGCGGCGTATCGTATCCTACCCACACACTCATAGTATAATATGGGGTAAATGCACAGAACCATCCATCCGTATTATTATCCGTTGTACCGGTCTTGCCAGCACAGGACATCCCCGGAATACCTAAGCCACTGGCTGTTCCACCGGTAAATACGCCCTGCAGCATAGATATCATCATTCTGGAAGCATTCAGTTCATACACGGCTTTTGACTTAATCTTATCCTCTACGATTACATTCCCCTGTGAATCCGTAATCTGCACGATACAGGTCGGTTTACGAAATTCACCATCATTTTCAATCGTTGAATAACCGGATGCCATCTCTACCGTAGTCGCACCATAAGTAAGTCCTCCCAGACAGGCTGCCATATTTTGGCGGTCTTCAATGGTGAGATAATTAAAATTCATATTTAATAAGTACTCTGCACCTACCTCTGGTGTCAGCTGTCCAAACAGGCGATATGCCACTACATTTTTTGATGCTGCCACTGCCTGAGCCAAAGAAATCATTCCGGAATAAGTCCGTCCAGAATTCTCCGGCATATTAGCCTTCTCAAAATCCGTATCATCTACTCTGGTTGCAGGTGTATATCCTCTCTCTAACTGCGGTGTATATACAATTAATGGTTTAATCGTACTTCCCGGCTGTCTCGCACTCTGATAAGCACGGTTTAAACTATATCCCTGAAGCTCTTCCTGCGTACGCCCACCTACAATTGCAACTACCCGTCCATTGGAATTATCAATACAGGTAGATGCTCCCTGTAAATTATAGATTCCTGTTTCCTCATTCTTATCCTCATCCATGGACAAAGTTTCATCTATTGTTTTTTGCAATAATTTCTGCTTCTTCGGCTCAATAGATGTATAAATCTGATATCCGCCCGTATAAAGAGTGGAATAATATTCATCATAGGTTGAACGATAACGTTCATTATACTCATGCTGCTCTTCAATGGTATCAAACTTGTACTGAAACTCAAATCCACCAGCTTCCATCAGTGCTTCTGTTGCACAAAAATTAGTATATGTTTCCACATAATCATGACTAATCTTCTTTTCTTCAGCCAGTTTTATTTTCTCATCTAATGCCGTTTGATGTTCCAAATCATTCAGATACCCCAGTTCATGCATGTCGTTTAGTATTTTATTCCGCCGCTCAATCGTATGGTCATAATTCGTTCTCGGATCATAATAAGTCGGGCTATTAGGAATCGCACATAAAAATGCCACCTCTGATACCGATAATTCATCCAGATCCTTATCAAAATATCCCTTTGATGCAGCTCCGATTCCATAATAAAAATTCGAGAAAAAGATTGTGTTCAGGTAATACTCCAAAATCTGCTGTTTTGTATATTTTTTCTCCATTTCCCATGCAATAAAAATTTCCTTAATCTTACGCTCATAGCTGACCTCATTCGTTAAGAAAATACCTCTTGCCAACTGCTGGGTAATCGTACTGGCACCCTGTGTAATATTACCGTTATTCTTAAACAATATATACGCTGCACGCATGATACCTTCATAATCAACGCCATTATGCTCGTAAAATCTTCTATCCTCAACAGATACCATTGCTTCTACAAAATATGCCGGAATCTCATCATAAGTTTTATAATAAACTTCTTTTTCTCCCGTAACTTCCCGAATCTTCCTGCCATTTGCATCATATACAATAGAAGTCTCATCCTGTCTAAAAGTTTTCTCAGATGAAGCAGCAACCAGATCAATTGCTTCCTGACGGTAAGTCAAAACCTGCTTTCCGAACTTTTCATAAACAATATATCCACCAATTACACAAACCAATAAAAAGATAAGCATAAGGTAGCTTAAAATAATTCTTCTTACTTTTTTTCGTTTTCTCCTGCGTATCTTTTTGGCTTTTCTTGCTCTTGCCTTTTCCAGTTCTTCCGGCGTCTTCATCTGCGCCTTCTTTGCATTTTGTGCATTTGTCTGTGCTCCGTTATGATTTGTACTTTGTCTGGTAGTCTTTGAAGTTTGTGACACCCTTTTTTCATCTGTCGTAGACTTTTTGTTATCAGCCATGTTACTCCCTCACTTCCAGCTGTATTGTTCAGATGTTTATATTGCAATATAATTGCTATTTACACCTAAACCAGCAAATATCTCCTGAATCTTCTGATTAGTAGTAAAAATGATAATCTGTCGATTCAAATATTCACTTAAACAGCTTAATGTTTCATATAATCTTTGATCATCATAGGTAACAAAAATATCATCTATGATAATTGGCAATTCCTCTGCGATCAGTACGTTGGCAATAGAAAGGCGGAGTGCAAGATAAATCTGCTCTATCGTACCCGTACTTAAATAATCCATACTGATAAAAGAACTTCCACTCTTAACCATTACTCTTAACTGATCATCTATCTTAACCTCAGAATACTTATTCTTTGTAATTCTGCTGATAATTTCAGAAACCTGTTGATTCAGTACACTGCCAAAGGAATCATAAATCTCCTCAGATAAATCCTGAATTGTCTTAATTGCAAGATCCAATGCTGCCGTCTCTATATCATTCGCTGCTATCTGCTCTTTTATTTTTGTAAGTTCTGCCAATAACTGTTCCTGATTCCGTCTTTCATTTAAGATTCCTTCTTCTTTGACCTTTAAATCAGATAAACGGTTTACAAGTTCTCTCTGATCCTCTCCATCCACGGAACCTGCTTTAGCTTCTTCAAATCCCTGTTCAATCTCTAATTCTTCCAGCAGCCGGTATAACTGGGCACGTCTTATAAACATCTGAATTGTTGTAAGCAGTACCAATGCAATACCAAATCCCATAATTCCCATCTTCACCTGTGGGACATTGACTGGTATCAAATATGCAATTCCCACAAACAATGCGATAAATACCAGACTCATAAATAAAAGGAGGAATGCATTATCCAGAATACTTCTTTTACCCATATTGCGAAGCATCTGAATATCTTTTTCCTGTTTGGTCAATGGCTCTTTTTGTTCTTCTTCCTGTGCCTTCTCTTCCTCATCAGATTCATATGCCTCTGCTGCACGGTTCTTAATCGGTGTAAACTGAAGCTGCTTTGGACTTTTATCGCCTATAGAAGCCTCAACCTTCTTATACTCTTCTTTCACAGCCGCTATCTCGGAATCAAAATCCCTGTCTAATGTAAGCTTCGCTGTCATTTCCTGTTCCTTTTGCTCCAACTCTTTATTAGAAAAAGATTTTTTCTTATTTTTCAGTTCCATAATGGCACTGACAGCATCAATATCACCTGTTTTACTTGATGCCATATTCACAATATAATTATTTAACCGATCTGCTATCTCCTTGTCCGTAGCAGCCTCCATCTGTCCAATGCACAGAGTATTCAGATAAGTACTTTTATCCGTATGAATCACTGTACCCATCAGACTGTTCGGCTCCTGCAAAAGAATCTCTCTTCCAGAATCCAGATCCCTGACAACCGTCTTCTTTTCCTGTCTGGAAAAATTACGCTCAATCAAATAATAACCTTCTTCGGCAGCAACTTCCATACCTCCCGAAAAAGCTGTTCCATTAATCGGTTTTCTCTTCTCATAATGATCAAATCTTGCACCGATTCCTCTGGATTTATCAATTCCATAAAACATATCAACGATAAAATCCTTAATCGTAGTCTTACCAGCCTCATTGGCTCCATAAACCACATTGATACCAGGAGCCAGCATAATATCTTTTTCGTGAAACTGCCCAAAATCATGTAAATGCAATCTATCTATTCTCATATTACTGTTCTCCCGTCTTTAGTAGTACATCCAATCCATAATGGATAGCTTTCTTACAAATCTCATCTCCGTAGTAGTTATCAGAAAGTTGTCCGATAAATTTCCCAATCAGATTATTCTGATTCTCCTGATACAATTTATTCAAATCATATTCCTCGGCTACCTCAGTAATCACTTCAAAAATATTATATTGATTTATAATCCTTGTAAAATCAAACACATCCCGGTTATGATTCTGTCCCTTTACAAGAATCCGGTATATATGCTGCGGACCCAGATTCTGAATCTGTCGGTCCACTAAATCCACAATCATCTGAGGTGTATGATCCGGTTTAATATTAATTAAAAGATTCATGTAACATCTCTTGGCAACCGGCACAAACTCAGTTTTTACGATACCGTTTATCACTTCTCCATAAATATAACCTCTCGCACCAGTATCTGTGTAATCAATCGGTTCCAAAGAGCCTGACATGATCACTGCATTTTCTTTTATAACTTCCGGCTTATGAATATGTCCAAGTGCTATATAATCAAAATTAGACTCTCTTAAATTCTTTTTATTGAAGGGCAGATGCTTCGCATCTCCGCCATGTGCAAGCAAAATATTGAAAGCACCCTGCTTTGCCGGTCTGATATGATTAAGAATATCATCTTCATTTTCTTTGCTATTATAAGAAAATCCCGTCACACAGGTATTCAGGTCTTTCATGAAAACATTGCTGATCTTATCTGCGGACAGACAAATTGTCTTGGAAGAGAACTGATAATTTGCCATAGGACTGTCCGGCTTCATATAATCGTGGTTGCCTGCTATCATAATCGTTTTTGTCTTTGTAAGTTTGGAAAGAATGTAATCCACATCCCTTAACATCCCCTCAGAAGGCGGCATATGAAATAAATCGCCTGCTATTAACAATAAATCTATCTGTTTTTCCTCTGCGTCCTCTACTACCTTGACAAAGGTATCTTTTATCTCTTTTTCCCTGTCCTCACTCCAAGGCTTACCTTTATCCGGCTGTACCCCCAAATGGACATCTGCCATATGTATAAATTTCATTCTTACACCTGCCTCATTATTCTTAGTTACCGGATTAGGATATTCCGGTTATTACAATCTTCTGAGTCAAAGACCCCTTGTACAAAAGTACATATGTCTCTATTATATTAGATTTTAGCAATAAGTGCAAATTTTCTTGATATTTTTTCAATAATTTTTATAAAAATTAACTGATTTTCACATTTTCTGTATTTATATAGTGTTTTTCTCACACTTTTGCATATTTTTCAATAGAAGTTTACTGATTTTCAGATTATCTTAAGATTCTTAGAAAAATCTACTAGTGTGTTGTCTTGTTGATATTTAGCTAAGCTACACAGGATATTTGTTCATCTGCGAGACAAATTTTCGACGGCATAGCGGTGGCTACGTCTAGAAAATTCAACGTAGCAAATGGATAAATAGACTAGTAGGTTTGTCTAATTATCAACGAGACAACACACTGGTTTTAAATAGCCGTAATCTTCCCAAAAAAGAGCCGCCGCTTTTACAACTACAGACCACAACCGCCTGTTAAACGTTGAAATGCTGACAGCTCCCCCTTTTAGCTTTGTTGATGTAAATATTTTTCTTTTGTTGCCAAACCTCCCCGTATATGGCGCTCCGCTTTGTTGACATCCAGTACCTTCCTCACTTCTTTCGCCAATACAGGATTAATATAGGTCAATCTCTCTGACACATCTTTATGTACAGTACTCTTGCTTACACCGAATTTTTTGGCAGTTTGTCTGACAGTCGCATTCGAATCAATAATATACGTTCCAATCTCTATGGCACGTTCTTCAATATATGCTTTCAAAGATGATCCCCAATAAACTTGTTGTTACAGTGTATGCAAAAAAGAACCGGGGTATTACCGTTTCATATAGAAATCATTTCACCATTTAATACGGCCTCTTTCAAAAAATCTCCTTCATATCTTAACTTTAAAGAAAAGAATGGAGCCTCTTTAGACAGTAGTTCCAAAAAAATTTTATCCCCCTCCCACAGGGTCAGATTCAATAAATCTTTTTTAGGAACCCAGACCAGTTCGCCCTCATCACATTCTATCATTTCACCCTCAAATTTATCTGCCGTATATAGGCACATATATTCTGTCTGCCAGGAATCTGACATAAATGTTATGAGTCCCCTGAACCGGTATGACGTAAGTGTCAGACCAGTCTCCTCTTTCACTTCCCGGAGCAGACATTCCTCTGGGCTCTCGTTTTCCTCAAAGTGACCGCCAACTCCAATCCACTTGTCCTTATTAATATCCTGTTTCTTCAAAACACGATGCAGCATCAGATACTGCCCGTCCTTCTCTATGTAACAAAGTGTCGTTAAATTCATCTTATTCTCCGTCAAATACAGCCCGGAATGATGCCACTCCGGGCTTCTTAATGTAATTATTTATCAAAATTACCTTTATACGTTATCTGTTGGTATTACCAAATCTGTCCTTTCAGCTTCTCTTCCCATAGTTTCTTTTATCAATTTCATATACAGCCCGACCTCGATTAAATCTTTATTTTTATCTTCTTGATAATATAATATATAGCCCAATAAATAAGGGCAGACACCAATGCAAATAAATAATTTAGCCTTTTGCTCTCGCTTAACTCAAGATTGCATTTTGATGATATAATTTGTCCTACTATTAACGAAATCATCATCACTATAAAAAGTGTACCATTAAACGGATCATCTTTTTTCTTTAATGGGTCCTTGTACTCTTCTTTCTCACTGTCCCTTTTTATTATTTTAGGAGATACCGTTATTTCAATTGATACATCCATAATATCTTTCCGATTAATACCTAAAAGACCAAATGCAGTGAATGCTTTTTCTATAATATAAACGATATCCTCTTCTACATAACCTTTCTTTATCAAACTGACAGGTATATCTATTTTGTTAATAATCCAATACACAACCAGATTAGATTCTAATCTCTCTCCCTTTGTTCTACCAAGTGCCTCTACTTCCACCAGTTCTTTATTTATACATAAGCCATATTTCTGTGGCACACCAAAAGCACTACCACCATAAAAAAATAGAAACACATCAGAATCCCTATCTATCACCCACCATAATGGTTCTAATTTCTTTCCCAAAATATTTTCAAATTTTAACGAATCAAAATATTCTACATCTTCTTCCTTTTCTATCCTTTCATATATAAAATCCATATTTTATAACTTTCCCCACCTTTCCTATAACATCCACATTACAAAAGTGAGATTTACAAACTCGCCCTAATATATTTTGCAGCCGCAAGTGCAGCCACCGCCCCATCAGCGGCAGCTGTAACCAACTGACGTACATCCTTGGTACGGCAATCACCGGCAGCAAAAACTCCCTCTGTAGTGGTCTTGCAATCCTCTCCTGCTACCACATAACCACTTGGATCAAGAGCAACAAGGGATTGAACTGCTGAAGTCTCCGGTACCTGCCCAATTGCTACAAATAAACCAGAAACTGCAATTTCATCAATGCTCCCATTGTTGAAATTCAATTCCAATCCCTTAAGAACCTCTTCCCCTTCCAGTCTGGCTACAGTTGCCCCAGTGATAAACTGTATATTATCTATCTCTTTTGCCTGATCCAAAAGCTGCTGTTCTGCCCGGAATTCTTCCCGCCTGTGAATCAAATATACTTTTTCACAATAACCGGCTAAAAAAATAGCATCCATTACAGCCGTGTTGCCCCCGCCATTTACTGCTACTGTTTTTCCTCTAAAAAAAGCACCGTCGCAGGTTGCACAATAAGAGACACCCCGTCCGATCAATTCCTGTTCCCTGTCCAGACCCAGTCGGCGGTTCGCAGCTCCCGTAGCTACTACAACCGTTTTGGTCTCATAAACTGTCTTGCCCGATTGGATACGGAAAAAACCACTTTCATCTTTCGTAACCTGATCCACTCCGGAAAAATCCACGATAACACCCTCTTGCTTTGCCTGCTCGTAAAGTGCAGTGGCAAATTCATAACCGGATACCTCTTTCATTCCCGGATAATTTTTAATCACAGGAGAATTCACTATCTGACCACCATATACCTTGTGTTCCAATATATGTGTTTTTAATCCTTCTCTGGCAGCATATATACCCGCTGACAGACCTGCCGTACCTGCCCCTATAATGAAAACATCTACCATAATTATACTTCCAGCATCCCTTCAATATCTGTTTTAGACTGCACACCTACTGTTTGACCTGCAATCTGTCCGTTCTTAAAAACAACCAGGGTAGGAATTGACATCACCTTATATTCCATTGCCAAAGCAGCCTCTTTATCAATATCTACTTTACACACCTTAATCTCAGAATGTTCTTCTGCAATCTGATCGACAATCGGAGCTAACATTTTACAAGGCATACACCAATCAGCCCAAAAATCTACCAACACAGTCTGTTCTGCTTTTAAAACCTCATTTTCAAAACTGCTCTTTGTAACATTTACTACTGCCATATTCATGACCTCCTATCTTTTTTCATAGTATCTCATATTACCTGTATTTCATACAATATACTGTTATTATGGTTTTGCCTGATAATATACTATCTGATGTCTTTAAGTGTAACATACAGGGAATAATTTTGTCACCATAAACTTCTGAATCTTGTTCAGAATATAAATAAAGAAAATAAATTATGATAAAAATATAATTCTTTTATTCCATAATGCAAAAACCCATTCTTAAGATTCAAATATACAGGATTGTTATAGCAATGTATGAAAAAGTGATATCTTCCTTTTTCTTAATGGAGTAGTATGCTTTCACAGGTAATTGCATCTGCAATTTTCCTGAAAATATATAAAAGGAGGAAGTAAAAATGCAAAAATTCACAAATTCAAACGGATCAAAAGATTTAACAGAAGGAAAACCAATGCATCTGATTCTAGGCTTTGGACTTCCTTTACTATTGGGGCTACTGTTCCAGCAACTGTATAATATGGTGGATTCCATCATCGTAGGGAAAATCCTTGGAGTAAATTCCCTCGCTGCCGTAGGTTCAACCGGTTCTATTAATTTTATGATACTTGGTTTTTGTATCGGTATCTGCAACGGTTTTGCCATTCCGATCGCCCAGACCTTTGGAGCAAAAGATTACGATAACCTGAAACAATACATAACAAACAGTGCATGGATGTCCATTGCCTTCTCCATTATCATTACTACGATAATCGGTTTACTTACCCGGCATATCCTAATATGGATGAATACCCCTTCTTCCATATTAGATGAAGCATACATTTATATTTTTATTATATTTATGGGAATTCCTGCCACTTTCCTATATAATATGGGTTCGGGCATTCTGCGTTCCCTTGGAAACAGTATAATTCCGGTTGTTTTTTTGGTATTCTCTTCCCTGTTAAATATTGCACTGGATTTCATCCTTGTAAAACCAATGGGAGTTGCCGGAGCGGCTATTGCAACCGTTACTGCCCAGGCAGTATCCGGTATCATATGCCTTTTTTATATTATTCGTAAATATAAATCCCTGTCTTTTGCAAAGAAAGACTGGAAATTTAACCCGAAGCACGCATTACGTCTTTGCGGTATGGGTGTACCGATGGGACTTCAATATTCCATTACCGCCATCGGAAGTGTGATTTTGCAGTCCGCAGTCAATGCCATGGGAGAAACCATTGTGGCTGCGGTCGCTGCAGGAATTAAAATCAGCATGTTTGCCTGCTGTCCTTTTGATGCAATGGGCTCTACCATGGCTACTTATGGTGGACAGAATATAGGTGCCGGACGTTTGGATCGCATCGACCAGGGATTAAAGGATTGTGTCAAATTAGGTATCGGTTACTCTATACTGGCGTTTATCTTTATATTGCTATTTGGACAAAAGCTTGCCCTTTTGTTTGTAGATGCAGGGGAAACAAAGTTAATCCGTTATATTTACCAGTTTTTATTAGGTAATGTAATATTCTATATTCCTCTGGCATTAGTAAATATTGTACGCTTTATGATTCAGGGACTGGGATATCCCACATTTGCCATCCTTGCAGGTGTATGTGAAATGTTTGCAAGAGGAATTGTCGGTTTCTTCCTTGTTCCCGCATTTGGTTATTTCTTTGTAACCGTTGCCAGCCCGATTGCATGGATATTTGCAGACGCATTCTTAATTCCTGCATACCTGCATGTAATGAAGAAATTACGCCAGGCTCATCCTGACTTTTTACAGCCGGAACAAATATCCTATTCTCCCAAAAACACTTTGAGAATAATGAAAAAAATCTCATAGAATTTCCTTAACCGGATAATATATTGCAAATACAATTGCCTTGAAGGAGTGACGGTACTCCTTCAGGGCTTTTTTTAAAACCTGCTCTTCCATATCTGATAAACTGCTGCTTTCCTCATAACTGGGTATTCCTATTACCATAATATCAATCAAATTGCTGACTGCAACCTGTAATATCCCCTGAATCCGCTTTACCAGCAGCTTCTTGCACTCATTTTCATCTAAAAATACTCCCTCTTCATACGATAAACCTGTTCTTTCTATAGAAGCATTCCATACCCTCGGTTCTACACAGCTTATCACGTCTACCGAAAACCAATTGTGCTGCTCCATGAGTACCGGCCACTGAGTATCCTCTTTTATGCACACAACTCCCGGTGTAAAAATGCAGGCATCATTATATAATCCGTTTCCTTTTCCTCTGTTATCATCAAAATATATCTGCCGCAGTTCTTCCGTATTTAGACAAGGATATAACGTGGAGCACCTGCAAAGACATTCCTCCTGCGTATGACCGCCCCGTATTACTTCTCCCCCGGGACTGGCTGCTGACGCAAAATTCAATATTCCTATTCTGTCATCTCTATATTCCAGATACAGCTTTCCTGCTGTCTCCAATATCCGATTCCGTGATACAAATACTTCGCAGGACTGCTTATACCGCTTTTTATCTATATTATTCAGCTCTTTTAGTGGATGCCTGTATAAAACCGTATTCTTTCTGGTTCGTATAATTGCTTCTGACAGGCAGGCTGTCCTCTCACAATAATGTAATGTATCTTCAAAAATGCGAATTCTTTTCTCCCTGTTTTTCTGATATTCCATAGCATTTTCCTCCTTATCTGTTGTAACTAATTTGGCTTCGCAAACTTTGTTTGTTACGATAGTTGCCAAATGTATATACAAGTATCTACACCTGACTCGTTATTCGCACAAATTGATTGCCTGCTTATCTACTCATGTGCCGTTGCAAAGCAATTTTAATGCACGTGACACTATATGCAATATCCAGTTCTCCATTGACTATTTATATTTGATTCCTATTATACATTACTTATTGTCCCCTTTTATGTACTAAAAAATCCCCTGCAAAACAAAACAGAACACTCAACTGCCGGATATAAAATCCTGCTTTTGAATGCTCTGCTCATAAATACCTGATATTAATTTCAAATAGACCTACTGCACCGGCGGTTCAACTCCGTCTACTCTGGCAGTCATGACTTCCATTGCCCATGGTGCATGAATCTGTATAAATCCTTCTGTTGTTTTTTCTTCTACAATATTCTTTAACTTCTCCTTCATATCCTCGTAAATGTTCATATCAACATCTACAATTACAGGCTGGCGGTTGTCAAAGACAATAACCCACTGGTATCCTCCCTCTTCTTTTTTATCAAAATATAGTCCCATAATCCGGCTATCCTTCGCAAGATTCTTCTTAAATACGGGAACATATACCATTTTCATCGTCTCAATATAACGGTCATCCAAGCCTTCATCAAAAATCAGAACCTTCTCCCGCAATTCATTATCATTGCGGACTATACGATAGGTGTATCCTCCCTGGGCAAGTCTTAAACGGTTGTCTGTCTTTAAACGTTCATTATATTCTTCTATGTCTTTTTGCTCTTCCTCCTCCATTTTAGGAGCCAGCCAAATCAAATACTTTTGCTCCATATCATTGTACAGACACTTATATCCTATCGGAAATGCAATCTTACAAGTATCACAACCCACTTTAAAAAATGTATTATTTAATACTTTTTCCTTCTGCTCCATATCATACGGAATATCAATACTATCCCATACTTCAATCTCAATCGCTTTACCGCATTTTGGACAGGCTATCATTTGCTTCTTTCTTTCTGACATATTTTTCTCCTCTTAATTTGATGACACAATTCCCTTTTCTGCATCCATAGTAACAACTGCTCCCGACTTTAAGATTTCTGTTGCATTGGAAGCACCCAGAATAACCGGAATATCCAGACTTAAACCAACAATTCCTGCATGGGAATTATGACCTTCCTTTTCCACAATGATACCCGATGCCTGTCGCAGCTCATCCATAATATCATTACTGGTCTCCGGCAGAACAATAATATCACCCTCTTTAAAATTGTCCACAATATCCATCTCATCCTTACCAACACAAAGGCTTGCCGTTGCCTTACGATTATTGACTCCACGGCCTTTTATCAGTATATGCCCCACTACATGCACTTTGATCAGGTTGGTGGTTCCTGAAACACCAAGAGGAACACCTGCTGTAATAACAGTAATTTCTCCCTGTTTCACGTATTTCATTTTTTCTGCCGCTTCTATTGCATGCTCAAACAGATCATCTGTATTGTTTTTCTCTTCTACCATTAAAGGCAATACACCCCATGAAAGATTTAATTGTCTCCACACATTCTCATATGGACTGCACCCGATAATAGGACAGGCAGGTCTGTATTTGGAAATCATTCTGGCTGTCTTTCCGGATTTGGTAACGGTAACGATCGCTGTCGCATTCAGATCCATTGCAGTTGTACAAGTGGCATGGGCAATCGCATTGGTAATATCAGGATTCACCAGACTCTCTCTGTTATTGAAACGCTTTACCAGATCAATATCCGCCTCTGTACGCTCTGCGATTCTCACCATCGTCTTTAATGATTCCACCGGATAAAGCCCTGCAGCAGTCTCACCGGAAAGCATGATTGCAGATGTTCCATCATAAATTGCATTAGCTACATCAGTAGCTTCTGCTCTGGTAGGTCTTGGATTCTTCATCATGGATTCCAGCATCTGTGTTGCCGTAATTACAATCTTTTCCGCATTATATACTTTCTTGATGATCATTTTCTGAATAGACGGTACATCTTCAAACGGAATTTCCACGCCCATATCTCCACGGGCAATCATAACACCATCGGAAACACGGATAATCTCATCAATATTCTCCACACCCTGCATATTTTCAATCTTGGCAATAATATTGATAAAATTACAGTTATGCTGGCTCAAAATATCACGAATTTCTAAAATATCATCTGCTGTACGAACAAAAGATGCTGCAATAAAATCAAACCCCTGCTCAATACCGAAAATAATATCGTCTCTATCCCTGTCACTGACATACGGCATGGAAAGTGCAACATTAGGCACATTGACACCTTTATGGTTGGATACCGGTCCTCCATCTTCCACAATACAGATAATATCCGTTTCTGTAATCGACTTTACATTCATGGAAATCAGACCGTCATCTATTAAAATCCTTGTGCCTGCCTTTATATCCTTCACCAAATCTTTATAGGTAATGGATACTGCATGCTCGTCTCCTTCTATTTCTCTGGTAGTCAGGATAAATTCCTGCCCACTCTTCAAAACAACCTTGCCATCTTTAAAATCCTTTACCCGGATTTCCGGACCTTTTGTATCTAGCAGTGCTGCGATCGGAAGCCCTAATTCCTCCCGTAACCTGCTCACTCTTTGCAGATTTCTTTCGTGCTGGTCATGTTCTCCATGAGAAAAGTTAAATCTGGCAACATTCATACCTTCTATCATTAATTCTCTTAACACCTGATCATCTTCCGTAGCTGGTCCCAATGTACAAATAATTTTTGTTTTTCGCATCTTGTCATATCCTTTCCTATATTCTTAATGGTTCTTTCTATTTCATCATTTCCCATTTTACAACAATATATAACCATATGACAAGTGAAATCTATATACTGCTATCTTTCCAGCCCGAAACTGATTGCTGCCACAAACATGTATCTTCTATATTACAATTTCTGCTTTTTCCTTGTCTTCTTCCACTGCATCCAGTTTCATACGGATCTGCTGCATGATCATATCGGTATCCGCAATACGGTCTGCACAGGAGAGAAGTTCTCCTGCTATAATCTCCTCATCTTCTGAATTAATATTTTTCTTATATTTTAGTTCATGATCCAGACTTGCCCAGAAATCCATTGCTATCGTCCTTATCTGAATCTCCACCCGCATGGGCGTCTTACCCTTGGAGAAAAAGACCGGTATTTCTACGATCATATGATAACTTCGATATCCGTTCGGCTTTGGATATTTAATATAATCTTTGATCTTAATCAGCTTTAAATCATCCTGCATGGCAAGCATAGCCGCTATCGTATAAATATCGTCAATAAATTCACATATAATACGGACTCCTGCCACATCTGATAAATTTGCCATAATTGCTTCTACTGTAAATGGCAGTCCTTTTTTCACCAGTTTTTGTGCTATGCTCTCCGAACTTTTCACCCTGGCGGAAATATTGCTGATCGGATTTCTATGATACCTGACAGACATCTCATGATTTAATACCTCTGCCTTCGTACGGACTTCTCTGATCGCACAGGCATACATCATCTCCATCTCCTGAAATGCCTGAGAATGCTGCATTAAAATCTTCAGCTCTTCCATTAAATCACCGTCAATCACTGGTAAATCTGTCTCTTTTTCCCGCAGACTGGGAAGCAGTATCGTATTCTGTTTTTCCATTGTCATCACCTCATGTATGTTATCTATTTATATCTGCACATTAATTTTTTTATCTATAAATAATGTATACCACATTTATATTAAGGAATTATGAACAAATTAAAATTCTTTCTTAAATGTTGACTTTTCACCTTATATTTTATACAATTTACTTTAGTTATTAAAAGCGTTAAAGTTTTAAATCTAAAGTGCAAAACAAAGGAGAACGAATCATGCCTATTACCGAACTTTTAGAGCATAATGTCCGGGAACATGCTGAGGATATCTGTCTGGTTGAAATCAACCCGGAGGTAAAAGAGATCCGCCGTGTTACCTGGAAAGAATATGAATTAATGGAGCCGAATCCAACCACCCATTACAGACGGGAAATCACATGGCACGTTATGAATGAGAAAGCCAACCGGTTTGCAAATCTGCTGCTTAGCCGTGGGATTAAAAAAGGGGACAAGGTTGCCATTCTTTTAATGAACTGCTTAGAATGGCTGCCGATTTACTTTGGTATTTTAAAAACCGGTGCACTGGCCGTACCACTTAATTTCCGCTATGCACCGGATGAAATAGAATACTGTGTAAAACTTGCAGATGCGGATATCCTGGTATTCGGACCGGAATTCATTGGTCGTGTAGAGGAAATTGCTGATGAAATCTGCAAAAACCGTCTTTTGTTTTATGTCGGTGACAACTGCCCCACCTTTGCAGAGGACTACGTTTCCCTAACCGCAAACTGTTCTTCCGTTTCACCTGACATTAAACTGACGGATTCCGACGATGCTGCTATTTATTTTTCTTCCGGAACCACCGGATTTCCTAAAGCCATTTTACATAATCATGAAAGCTTAATGCATTCCTGCCAGGTAGAACAGAATCATCACGGTCAGACAAAAGACGATGTATTCTTATGTATTCCTCCATTATATCATACCGGAGCGAAAATGCATTGGTTCGGAAGCCTGTTATCCGGCAGCAAGGCCATCCTTCTAAAAGGCACCAAACCGGAGTACGTATTAGATGCGGTTTCAAAAGAAAAATGTACAATTGTATGGCTTTTGGTTCCCTGGGCACAGGATATACTGGAAGCAATAGAAAGCGGACGTGTCAGATTAGAGGATTATGATCTGGAGCAGTGGAGATTAATGCATATCGGTGCACAGCCTGTTCCTCCCAGCCTGATTAAAAAATGGAAGGAATATTTTCCTCATCATCAATATGATACCAACTATGGTCTGAGTGAATCTATCGGACCTGGCTGTGTACACCTTGGTGTAGAAAATATCCATAAAGTCGGAGCTATCGGAAAAGCCGGTTATGGCTGGGAAGTTAAAATCGTTGACGAAAACGGAAGCACTGTAAACCGCGGTGAGGTCGGTGAGTTATGCGTAAAGGGTCCCGGCGTTATGACCTGTTATTACCATGACAAAAAAGCAACAGACGAGGTGTTAAAAGATGACTGGCTCTTTACCGGAGATATGGCACAGGAAGATGAAGACGGTTTTATTTTCCTTGTAGACCGCAAGAAGGATGTTATCATCAGCGGTGGTGAAAATATCTATCCAGTGCAGATCGAAGACTTTATCCGCACCCACGGAGCAGTGCACGATGTGGCGGTAATCGGTCTTCCCGATAAACGTCTCGGTGAAATCACCTGTGCTGTTATCGAAACAAAGGAAAATCAGATTCTGACAGAAGAAGATATCAACGAACTCTGTAAGAAGCTACCCCGCTATAAGAGACCCCGTAAAATTATTTTTGCAGATATTCCTCGTAATCCAACCGGTAAGATAGAGAAACCAAAGCTTCGAGAACTGTATGCCGGCGGAAGTGTTGTAAACGCACAAAACCACAGCTGATACCATATATGATGTGTTTTTAAATGCATGAATCAAAAAATGAGGCTGTCACACTAAAAATTCCTCTCTGTTGTCATATTCTTTGCACAACACAGAGATAAGATTTAGTATGGCACCTCATTTTATTGTATAATATTTTGAACCATGACCCAAAAGGACTGTTGCACTAATCTTCATTCTCCGCAGGGAGATTGTAATGCAACAGCCCTTTTATAAATTATTCTTCCACTGTCTCAACTAATTCTTCAGATGATATTTCTTCTGTTTTTTCTTCCTCCTCTGGCAACACAATTTCATTATCGTCAGTCAGTTCAGAAAACTCTAAGTCTTCATCATCAAAATTAATAATCTGTTCTTCACTATCCAGTTTCACGTTCCGATAACGCTTCATACCTGTACCGGCAGGAATCAGCTTACCGATTAACACATTCTCTTTCAGACCAATCAACGGATCAATCTTGCCTTTAATAGCAGCTTCTGTAAGAACCTTTGTAGTCTCCTGGAAAGATGCCGCAGACAAGAATGAATTAGTGGCAAGAGAGGCCTTTGTAATACCAAGCATTACCTGAATTCCCTGTGCAGGCTCTTTACCTTCTGCCGTCAATTTCTCGTTAATCTCTGTATAATCCAGTACATCTACCAAAGTGCCTGGTAAATACTCTGTATCACCACTTGTCTCAATCTTAATTTTCTTAAGCATCTGGCGGACAATCACTTCAATATGTTTATCATTGATATCAACACCCTGTAAGCGGTAAACTTTCTGCACTTCACGAATCATATAATCCTGTACAGCACGTACACCCTTAATCTTTAAGATATCATGCGGATTTACAGAACCGATTGTAATTTCATCACCAGCCTCGACAACCTGATCATCAAATACCTTGATTCTTGAATCATAAGGAATTAAATATGCTTTGGATTCACCATTTTCCTCGTTGGTAACAACAACTTCACGTTTTTTCTTTGTATCACGAATCTGTACCTTACCACCAAATTCCGTAATAATAGCAAGACCCTTTGGTTTACGAGCCTCAAACAACTCTTCCACACGAGGAAGACCCTGTGTGATATCATCACCGGCAACACCACCGGTATGGAAAGTTCTCATTGTAAGCTGTGTACCCGGCTCACCGATAGACTGTGCTGCAATAATACCTACTGCTTCACCTACCTGTACTGCCTGACCAGTTGCCATGTTTGCACCATAACATTTTGCACAGACACCAATATGAGACTTACAATTCAGAATATTACGTATCTTTAATCTGGTAATTTCCTTGCCATCTGCACCTACACCAAACCGGATAATATTATCTGCACGCTTCGGTGTAATCATATGATTTGCTTTTACAATCATATTGCCATCCTTATCAAATACGGATTCCGCTGCATAACGTCCGGTAATACGCTCCTGGAAGCTTTCAATTACTTCCTTACCTTCCATAAATGCTTCCACAACAGCTCCCGGAATCTCACCGGTTCCCTCACAGCAATCCACTTCACGGATAATCAAATCCTGTGATACATCTACCAGACGACGTGTCAGATAACCTGAGTCTGCTGTACGCAGTGCTGTATCAGAAAGACCTTTACGTGCACCATGTGCCGAAATGAAATACTCCAATACATCAAGACCTTCACGGAAGTTTGACTTGATCGGAAGCTCAATGGTACGCCCCGTCGTATCTGCCATCAATCCACGCATACCGGCCAACTGCTTAATCTGCTGATTGGAACCACGGGCTCCAGACTCTGCCATCATTTTAATGTTATTGTATGTGTCCAATCCATCCAACAGGGCCTTGGTAAGCTTCTTATCCGCTGCTTCCCATGTTCTTACAACTGCGGCATATCTTTCTTCCTCAGTCACATAACCCTCTTTGAATTTCTGCATGATCAACTCTACCGTTGCCTGTGCATCAGCAAGAATCTCTTTCTTGGCACCCGGAACCGTCATTTCTGAAATTGAAACGGTTAACGCACCCTTTGTAGAATATTTATAACCAATGCTCTTAATATCATCTAAAACTTCCGCAGTCTTGGTTGCCCCATGTGTATTGATACACTTGTCAAGGATTACCTTTAACTGCTTCTTACCCACCAGATAGTCAATTTCCAGTATCAACTCATTTTCCGGAATGGAACGATCCACAATGCCTAAATCCTGAGGGATGATTTCATTAAAGAGTATTCTTCCCAATGTTGATTCCACAATCGTAGATCCTTCTGTACCATCTGACAAGGTTCCTCTCATTCTAACCTTAATCTTAGCATGTAAAGTAATCTCACCGTTCTCATAGGCCAGAATCGCTTCACTCTTAGACTTGAAAATCTTACCTTCGCCCTTATCACCAGGCTTATCAATGGTCAGGTAATAAATACCAAGCACCATATCCTGTGAAGGAACCGCAACCGGTGCACCATCCGAAGGCTTTAACAGGTTATTCGGTGAAAGAAGTAAAAATCTACATTCTGCCTGCGCCTCTACTGAAAGCGGAAGATGGACAGCCATCTGGTCACCATCGAAATCGGCATTGTACGCAGTACATACCAATGGATGCAGTTTAATTGCTTTACCTTCTACCAGAATAGGCTCAAATGCCTGAATACCTAATCTATGAAGAGTCGGAGCACGGTTCAGCATTACCGGATGCTCTTTAATAACATCTTCTAGTACATCCCAAACCTCAGTCTCTAATTTCTCAACCATTTTCTTAGCAGATTTTACATTATGTGCCAGTTTTCTGGCTACCAGTTCTTTCATAACAAATGGCTTAAATAACTCAATCGCCATCTCTTTTGGAAGACCACACTGATAAATCTTAAGTTCCGGTCCCACTACGATTACCGAACGTCCTGAATAGTCAACACGCTTACCGAGCAGATTCTGACGGAATCGTCCCTGCTTACCCTTTAACATATCGGATAATGATTTTAAAGCTCTGTTACCAGGACCTGTTACCGGACGTCCACGACGACCGTTATCAATCAAAGCATCTACCGCCTCTTGTAACATACGCTTTTCGTTGCGGACAATAATATCCGGAGCTCCTAATTCCAACAAACGGTTCAAACGGTTATTACGGTTGATAATCCTTCTATATAAATCATTCAAATCAGAAGTTGCAAAACGACCACCATCCAATTGAACCATTGGACGGATATCCGGCGGAATAACCGGTACCGCATCTAAGATCATCCACTCCGGCTTATTATCGGATCCTCTGAATGCTTCAATAACCTCTAATCGCTTAATAACCTTTGCACGCTTCTGACCGCTAGCATCCTTGAGAGCTGCTTTTAATTCAACCGCTTCTGCTTCCAGATCAATCGCCTGCAATAATTCCTTTACCGCTTCAGCACCCATTCCCACACGGAATTTGTTATAACCAAATTCTTCCTCTGCATCCCTGAATTCTTTCTCTGTAAGTACCTGCTTATATGCGAGACTGGTCTCACCCGGATCCAGAACAATATAAGATGCAAAATACAACACTTTTTCTAAAGTTCTCGGCGAAATATCAAGAATTAGTCCCATTCTGCTTGGAATTCCCTTAAAATACCAGATATGGGAAACAGGAGCAGCAAGCTCAATATGACCCATTCTTTCACGCCTTACATTTGCCTTTGTAACCTCAACACCACAACGGTCACAGACAACACCTTTATAGCGGATTTTCTTATATTTTCCACAATGACATTCCCAGTCCTTGCTTGGTCCAAAAATCCTTTCACAGAATAAACCATCCTTTTCAGGCTTTAATGTTCTGTAATTGATCGTCTCAGGCTTTTTAACTTCACCTCTTGACCATTCTCTAATCTTATCCGGAGAAGCAAGGCCAATCTTAATCGCATCAAAATTCATTGGTTGATCTGTTTCCTGATTATTAATAGCTGACATTTATCTATGCTCTCCTTCCATTACTCTTCGTAATCATCATAGTCATCATCGTAGCTGTCTTCCGGATTATCCTCTAACAATTCAAATCCCTCATCATTCTCATCCACTCCACTGTAACCATGCTCTTTCATCTCAGACTCTTCTTTGTTATAATCCATATCTCCGAAACGTCTGATATCATCATTGCCATAATCAATGCTCTCACTGATCTCAACTTCCGTATTATCATCCTTGAGCACTCTGACGTCTAATGCAAGTGACTGGAATTCTTTTAATAATACTTTAAAGGATTCCGGTATTCCCGGTTCTGGAATATTATCACCCTTAATGATTGCTTCATAAGTTTTAACACGACCTACCACATCATCCGACTTTACAGTCAAAATCTCCTGCAAGGTATAAGACGCACCATATGCCTCTAGTGCCCAAACCTCCATCTCACCGAAACGCTGACCACCGAACTGGGCCTTACCGCCTAATGGCTGCTGCGTTACCAGAGAATACGGACCTGTAGAACGTGCATGAATCTTATCATCAACCAGATGATGCAACTTCAAATAATGCATGAAACCAATCGTTACCGGTGAATCAAATGCCTCACCTGTTCTTCCGTCACGAAGCTTTACCTTACCGGTTCTATTTATCGGAACACCCTTCCACTCTTCTCTGTGGTCACGGTTCTCATAAAGATAATCCATAACTTCGTCTGCTACCTGACTTCTCCATTTCTTCTCGAAATCGTCCCACTCCTCATTGACATAATCATTTGCCATTTCCAGAGTTTCCATAATATCTTCCTCGTTGGCACCATCAAATACAGGTGTTGAAATCTTGAATCCCAACGCCTTTGCAGCAAGTCCTAAATGAACCTCCAATACCTGTCCGATATTCATACGAGAAGGCACACCCAGAGGATTCAACACAATATCAAGAGGACGTCCGTTCGGCAGGAACGGCATATCTTCAACAGGAAGAATCCGGGAAATAACACCCTTATTACCATGACGACCTGCCATCTTATCACCAACAGAAATCTTTCTCTTTTGTGCAATATAAACACGAACAGATTTATTTACTCCCGGCGGCAGTTCATCTCCTGCTTCCCTTGTAAACACCTTGGTATCCATAACAATACCAAATGCACCATGTGGAACACGTAAAGAAGTATCTCTTACTTCTCTTGCCTTCTCACCGAAAATAGCACGAAGCAGTCTCTCTTCTGCGGTAAGCTCGGTCTCTCCCTTAGGCGTAACCTTACCAACCAGTATATCCCCGGCACGTACCTCTGCCCCAATACGGATAATACCGTTTTCATCAAGATCTTTTAAAACATCTGGTCCAAGACCTGCCAAATCTCTTGTAATCTCCTCTGAACCAAGCTTGGTATCTCTTGCTTCGGCTTCATATTCTTCAATGTGAACAGAAGTATATACATCCTCCTGCACCAATCTCTCACTCAACAATACCGCATCTTCATAGTTATAACCTTCCCAGGTCATAAAACCGATCAACGGATTCTTACCAAGAGCAATCTCACCATCAGCAGTAGAAGCTCCGTCCGCAATCACATCTCCGGCTTTCACTTTCTCGCCCTTTACAACGATTGGACGCTGATTCATGCAGTTTCCTTGATTGCTTCTTGCAAATTTGATGACATGATAAGTGTCTTTTGTACCATCGTCACATTTAATAACAATTTCTTTACTGGTAGACTTTTCAACAATACCGTCACGCTTAGCGACAATACATACACCAGAGTCAACTGCTGCCTTTCCTTCCATTCCGGTTCCTACAATCGGAGCCTCCGTTCTTAAAAGAGGTACTGCCTGACGCTGCATATTGGAACCCATAAGGGCACGGTTCGCATCGTCATTCTCCAGGAAAGGAATCATGGAAGTTGCAACCGAAAATACCATCTTAGGCGATACATCCATAAGGTCAACTCTGTTCTTATCAAACTCTGCGGTCTCTTCTCTATAACGACCTGAAATATGTGCCTTTACAAATGTACCGTCCGCATTAATCGGCTCATTTGCCTGTGCCACTACAAAATTATCCTCTTCATCTGCTGTTAAATAGATAACCTCATCCGTTACGATAGGATTCTCCGGATCACTCTTATCCAGTTTGCGGTACGGTGCTTCCACAAATCCATACTCATTAATTCTTGCATAAGTAGCAAGAGAGTTGATCAGACCGATGTTCGGACCTTCCGGGGTCTCAATCGGACACATTCTTCCATAATGTGTGTAGTGTACATCACGAACCTCAAATCCGGCTCTGTCACGGGAAAGACCTCCTGGACCAAGTGCGGATAAACGTCTCTTATGCGTCAGTTCAGAAAGCGGATTATTCTGATCCATAAACTGGGATAACTGGGAGCTTCCAAAGAACTCCTTCACTGCGGCTGTTACCGGCTTAATATTAATCAATGACTGCGGTGAAATCGTCTCAATATCCTGTGTTGACATTCTTTCGCGTACCACTCTCTCCAGTCTGGAAAGACCAATACGATACTGGTTCTGTAATAACTCACCCACTGCTCTGATACGTCTGTTTCCTAAATGATCAATATCATCATCCGTACCAATTCCATATTCCAAATGGATATTATAACTGATAGAAGCTAAAATATCTTCTTTTGTAATATGCTTCGGAATCAAATCATGGACATCGCGCTTAATTGCCCGCTTCAATTCCTCTTCATCTGTATATTCTTCTAAAATATTCGCTAAAACAGGGTAAAATACGTCTTCCGTTATGCCTAACTCCTTGGTGTCAAAATCAACATATTCCTTGATATCAACCATCATATTTGAAAGAACCTTAACATTTCGTGTTTCCGTCTGAATCATAACAAATGGAACCGCTGCATTCTGAATGCTCACTGCACTTTCTCTTGTAAGCTTTTCTCCGGCTTTTGCAAGAATCTCACCGGTAGAAGGATTTACTACATCTTCTGCCACAACATGTCCCGCAATACGGTTTTTAAATGCAAGTTTTTTATTGAATTTATAACGTCCTACTTTTGCAAGGTCATAACGTCTCGGATCAAAGAACATTGCGTTAATCAGGCTCTCAGCACTTTCTACTGCCAAAGGTTCGCCCGGACGAATCTTCTTATATAATTCAAGCAGTCCATCCTCATAATTATTAGACGGATCCTTTTCCATACTTGCCAGAATCTTTGGTTCATCACCAAACAATTCACGAATCTCTTCATTGGTTCCAATTCCCAAAGAACGAATCAATACAGTAATCGGCACCTTTCTGGTTCTATCCACACGCACGTAAAATACGTCATTAGAATCTGTCTCGTACTCTAACCATGCACCACGATTCGGAATCACAGTACAGGAATATAATGTCTTACCTAATTTATCATGTCCGATTGCATAATAAATACCCGGGGAACGAACTAACTGGCTTACAATAACACGCTCGGCACCGTTAATCACAAACGTTCCGGTCTCAGTCATCAAAGGCAGGTCACCCATGAAAATATCATGCTGATTAATCTCATCCGTTTCTTTATTATGGAGACGTACATTCACTTTCAAAGGTGCTGCGTAAGTCGCATCCCTTTCCTTACATTCCTCAATTGAGTACTTGACCTCCTCCTCACACAACTGGAAATCTACAAATTCCAGGCTCAGCTGACCGCTGTAATCTGCGATTGGAGAAATGTCTTCGAACACTTCTTTAAGTCCTGCTTCCAAGAACCACCTGTATGAGTCTTTTTGTACTTCGATTAAGTTAGGCATCTCAAGTACTTCCTTTTGTCTGGAATAACTCATTCGAATTCCTTTTCCCGCTGCAACAGGACTAATTCTGCTCTTTTCCATTGACGTTTTCACCCCTTGAATATTAGTATTTTCAATGTTTTACGACATTGTTCACGTATTATTGCGGACACCTACCCACAATAATGACATTCTAATATTCTAGCACTGTGATTTTCAAGTGTCAACCAAAATTTTCATGTTTTATAAATTATTTTTTGGAGATAATATATGTTGTGCCTTCGTCAGTTTGCATTTCTATATATTGTTATAATAGAAAATAGATGGGGATGGTTCTTTTTCTTCTCTGTTCATCCTTTTGTTTTTTTCTCAATGGATATAACTTTGAAAACTCTTCCAAATACCTTTTTTCCACCTCTGAAAAAGGAATAAATTCTAATGAAAATTTACTTTTCATATCCGGTTCTTTTCCTTCGGAGACCTCGCCCAGCAATTCCCGCAAATCAAAATAGAGCATATCATCATCTATTGTTTTCACAAGCATTTCTTCCTCCTGCGTTAAGGAACCACCCAAATATTTTTCATAAATGAGCTCCAATATCCTCTTTTCATAAACTGTATATTCCGGAATATATTTTTTGAAAGGCCTCGGCACATCCGACATATATGCCTCTCCGGCATCATGCAAAAGACATGCCAGACAGACTCTTTCACTGTATCCCCTCGCTGCTGCTTCCACTGCACAATGAATGCAGTGCTGTCCCACGGAAAAAAAGTGTTTAACGTGCCCGTTTCCCCTGCATATCAATGATAATGCATGTGCAATGTCGGTAATATGTATTTTATCTGCCTCAGGCTCTGCTGGAATAAAATGGGTTCCCCCATAGGTTGTAATATAATCTGACATTTGCGTTTTCCCTCCTTTTTCCACCTCACCCCCAAGGGGCAAGGCGTTAATTTACACTTTTCCACCTCGCCCCCCAAGGGGCAAGGCATTAATTCACACTTTTCCACCTCGCCCCCAAGGGGGACTCGGTGTTGCGTCGTTCGCCAGATGAAAATGCTTACGCACTTTCCTAAGATAAGAAAAAGACACAGCCTGAAATGCAAGCATTTCATACTGTGTCTTTTTCTTATCTTATCGAAAGTACTTCGTACTTTCGCCTGGCTCACTGAGTCGCACAGATTACTTCAATGTAACCTTAGCTCCCTCTGCCTCTAACTTAGTCTTAATATCCTCAGCCTCTGCCTTAGAAGCACCCTCTTTAACAACCTTAGGAGCTCCATCAACAACTTCCTTAGCTTCCTTAAGACCTAATCCGGTTACTTCACGAACAACCTTGATAACCTTAACCTTGTTAGCACCAACTTCTGTTAACTCTACATCAAACTCATCCTTCTCAGCTGCTGCCTCTCCACCAGCTGCACCACCTGCTGCTACAACTGCAACACCTGCTGCTGCGGATACGCCAAATTCTTCCTCACAAGCCTTAACTAATTCATTTAACTCTAAAACGCTTAACTTCTTAATCTCTTCGATAAATTCCTGAGTAGTCATTATTCTAATTCCTCCATTATAAAATATTCAATATTTCTAAATCTTAGATAAACTTTTATGCTGCCTTAAGCAACATTCTCAAAGCCATAAATCCTATGCTTCTGCTGCACCATCCTGCTGTTCTGCAATCTGCTTGATAACTCTTGCAAAATTTGCAATTGGTGACTGAATGCTTCCAAGAAACTTGGAAAGTAACTCTTCTCTTGAAGGGATGCTGGAAATTGCCTTGATACCAGCCTGATCATAATAGGTTCCTTCAACCACACCAGCTTTAATCTCTAATGCCTCTGCTTCCTTAGCAAACTTAGCAAGAATTCTCGCCGGAGCTGTTGCATCTGTTTTAGAGATAGCAATTGCGTTAGGACCTTCCAAATCATCCTTTAAAGCCTCAAACTCTGTTCCTTCAATTGCAAAACGTACCATTGTGTTCTTGTATACTTTGTATACAACACCAGCTTCTCTTAACTCTTTACGAAGTCTGGTATCCTGCTCTACAGTAAGACCACGATAGTCAACTATTACAGCTGATTGTGCATCCTGAAGCTGAGCCTTGATCTCTTCAATAATTGGCTGCTTTAATTCAATCTTTGCCATCGTTTTGTGCGCCTCCTTATTATATTAATGACTGCACGATATGGAACCCTGCTCGTCTTCCACGCAAAATTAAAAAGCCCCATGTCCAAAGACATAGAGTGAAACGTCATTCATACGATTCTTCCTCGGCAGGCGCTGTGCTTACACCAAACGGTACCTGCTGTCTTCGGCAGTTCATCAGCGATTACTTTAACACATCATTTTTATTGTGTCAAGAATTTATTTTTTATTTCTTTACAAATTTCCGGCATTTTTCGGCATTTTTTACTAGACAGCAGACTATTTCTATATTATAATATGTTTAACTATCTTTATTATTTAAAAATCTACAATTATACTCATATAATCTATATTATATTTGAGATATTTTATTAACGGCATGAGTATGAAGAACAAAGTTCAAAGGAGTGAACTTATCATCATATATTTCATGCAGATACAGCTATTTATCCAAGGAAGGAGGTAGATGGTATGCTGGATCTGAACAATGTCTATAATTTTTACAGTTCCCAGATTATGGCACCAAAGGGAAATAATCGTTTTCATTCCCATAAAAGAGACGATTTAAAAACTCTATACAATAATATGGTAAAGCAGAATCAGCACTCACCAATCTACAAGTTTGCCTTTCCTGATTCAACACAGATTTATGCAATCGGGATCAAGGAAGCCGCAATGGCTTTGGAAGCTGAGAGCAAAGCCTTAGGAAGTCCGAATACCAATGTATTTGATGAAATGATGGCAGTTTCTGACAATGAAAACATTGTCTTTGCAAGCCTGCGTGATGATGCACTGGAAGAGCTTCCCGAAAATCTTTCCATCCGGGTAAATACTCTTGCTGCCGGACAGACCAATGTGGGCTCTTACCTGCCTTCCAACGAATCTTCATTTCCTGCCGGAACCTATTCTTTAGGTATCGCAATAGAAAACAGTCATTATACCTTTAACCTTACGGTTCATAACGGAGACACTAATCAGCAGATTCAACGGAATCTTGTGAATTCCATCAATAATAACCATATCGGAGTTCACGCAACCATCCGCCATAACCGGCTGGCTGAGACCAGTGCACTTGTATTGCGTTCTGACAGAGTAGGCATCCCCAACGATGATGACCTGATCTTCCAATTTGATGAAACATATCTGGAAAATGATATTACATCAGCACTAGGAATCGACCATGTGGAATCTCCCCCGGTCAACGCTGAGTTTTATATTAATGATATCCTGCACTCTTCCGTCAGCAACCGGATTTCCCTGAATTATTCCATGGATATTGATTTACTGGCAACCAGTGATTCGGATGTTTCCGTTTACCTTAT
>JAIDOW010000052.1 GCA_029063085.1 Lachnospiraceae bacterium | reverse complement strand
ATTCCCAGAAAGAACGACGTAGATTTATAAGGAACCTCTGCGAGATATTTCGGATATCAGACTTGAACGCAGAAAAGATCATTTTGGCCATTGATAACGAGCAGTTTTTGGATTTTGAGGACTGCCTGCAGGAAGAATGTGCAGTGGCGGAAACGGTGGATTATATTGTTACGCGGAATCTGGCAGATTTTAAACAGTCGAAGGTTAAAGTGATCGAGCCTGATGAATTTGTGAAATTGTTATGAGGTGCGGTTAAGGAGTAAGTGATATAAACAGGGCATGAGGAGCAGGAAGTCTTATCAGAGTGATAGGAGGGCCTGCTCTTTTTATGCCTGCGTTTAATGGGAAGTAGTTATAAAAATTGTAGGAAGGTATTGGTTAAAATGGATGTTTCAAAAACGATCATTTATGGGAACGGTTTTACAGTGTAGAAGTATTCCTGTTAAACGGCATAGTTACGTCTGCATTTTGTTTCAAAACCCGTTCCAAAATCACCTTCCCGTATCCTATACGTTATTGGAACACTATTATATTTTAGGAAGGAACATGTTATGAAAAATTATGTTTTTGGATATGCGCGTGTGAGTACCGAAACCCAGAATCTGGACAGGCAGATTGATGCTTTAGAGAAATACGGCGTTGATCAGATCTACAATGAGAAGATGACAGGAACGAAAAAAGACCGCCCGGAGTTAGCCAAACTGATTGACAGGATGACAGAGGGGGATGTGGTAGTGATCGAATCCCTGTCACGCCTTGGAAGGAGCACAAAAGATTTGATTGAACTGACTGAACTATTTCAGAGTAGAGGGGTACATCTGGTTTCCCTAAAAGAAAATATTGATACGTATACTTCTACAGGAAAGCTCCTGTTTACGCTGATGAGCGCTATTGCGCAGTTTGAACGGGATACGATAGCAGACCGCACCCGTGAGGGATTACGGGCGGCCAGAGCCAGAGGCAGGACGGGAGGAAGACCACAGACCAATCCCGAAGCTGTCAAGAAAGCGGTCAAGCTGTATTATACCGGGCAGTATTCGATCAGAGAGATCGAGGAACTGACGGGCGTTAAGAAGTCTACACTTTACAGGAATCTGAAGATGGACACAAAAGAGAAGGGGTGAACAGAATGAAGAAAAAAGGACTATTGGAGATCATAGCACAACATCGGACGGGTGATGATCTGGATGATATTTTAAAGGAAGACCAAGAATATCAGGAGGCGCTTGCGCAGCAACAGGTTGCGTTTGACAGAATGGATGAATTGGGGCTTACAAAGGAACAGAAAAGTGTGATAGATCAGGCGATAACAGCAAACAACCATTTCGGCGCAGTATATGGCGCAGTGGCATACCGCTTTGGGATGGAGGAGGGGATTAGGGTGCGGATGGAGATGGAAGAAATTATGCGTAAGACATAGTTAATAATGATATGCGGCACTTTTATTGCGCTATTCATTGATTTGCTGTGTTAGGTATTGGTGCTTAAGTGTTGGCAGGGGTGGTATAGCGGCATGGATACCCTCCATACCGCCTGATACCACGGCTAAATTATATAGATATAATATAGAATTGAAATCTGGAACATGACAGAAAATAAGAGTGATTGAACAAATATCTGAGATAGAGTACAATATAAAGAACAAGAAGATTGGATGTGGATAGCGCAAGCAAAACGATAATCTGATCTATATGAAGCTGGAAAGGAGAAAGTTAATGACAATTTTGAATGAATTGGATTCCACCTGTGGAATTTCTGATGAGGAATTAACAATAAGATTCAAGGAGTCAATAAGAATAGATAATGAAGTGAGAAGAATAAAGGGTCTGCCCATTGCAGGATACGATGATGAGACAAAAAAAGCGTATCTTGAATATCCGGATGGGAGGCGTGAATATGTCGGCAAATAATGCGGTAAGGTTTCCAGAGGTCATTGTATTTGCAGGACCAAATGGAAGCGGGAAATCGACCATTACACAGATGGCAAAGACCGGGGGCGAGTATATCAATGCAGACGATATAAAAAGAACTACCCTGTGTACGGATCTGGAAGCGGCAGTAAAGGCGGAAGAATTACGGGAATACATGATAGAAAATAAAAAAGATTTTACTTTTGAAACAGTGCTGTCTACTGACAGGAATCTGTTCTTATTGCAAAGAGCGAAAGAGCAGGGATATTTTGTTAGGGGAATCTATGTTTTGACATCTAATGTAGATATAAATGTTGCAAGAGTACAGGCAAGAGAAGCGCTAGGTGGGCATGGTGTTCCAGAAGAAAAAATCAGATCAAGATACGATAAGGCACTCGCTTTGATACCAAGGTTAGTTGAGATTTGTGATATTCTGCATATATATGATAATACGAGAGAACCATTCCGCATATTTAAGAAGCGAAAAGACAAGTATTATCACTGGAAAAATCGATATTGGAGTAATGATGATATAAAAAGATTGAGCGGAATAATAGAGTATGTAAATTGAATGTTGATTTTAGAGATTGACTTTGTGGTATATATCTATACTCTTATTGCCGACGTAATAGAGCAGATGGAATAGTCGGAGATGAATTTAGAAGTGTAGTATGAGGTAAAGATAAAAAATTAAAGAAGAAATATTTGGGTGTTTATTATGGCAAGCATAATTCAAATGATGGTAGAAAATGATCCATATGCAACAATGAGAGAAGAGGAAATACTGGAAAAACTAAAGCGTGCCAGAGAACATTGTGAAGAAGGGAAATGCAGAGAAATGGATCAAGTGGTCTCTGTTTTGAGGGAAAAGTATGGATTACATAGTGATTATTGCGGAGGATGCTGAAGCAGACATAGATAAGTTTGTATGATATTTTTGTTTTGAAAACATGGATAACAGGTAAGACTCTATTTTATGGCGTTAGTTTGAAAATATGTTGGTATGAATTGCTTTAATTGGATTTTATTTAAGTAATCCTTCTGCTCCTAAGAATGAGATACCAAAATATTTTCAAACTAACGCTCCTTTTGTATATTTTTGGATAATTTGCATGTCCTTGTTTTCATGCATTATTATAATGAATGATATCTTTAGCTTGATAATTTATCTATACGAACTTGAATTAGAAATCTATATAGTTTATGATTGATTTTATCAGTGAATGGAACGTGAAAGAGATGAGAAATTGTATTAGTATGGAGAGTGTGGATAGGGATAGATTATGAATGAGATCATTGATAAGGAAGAGTTATTAACAATGGAGCCGAAAACAATAAAGAAATCTATTTTTAGAGGCACATTGAAAATTGAGATCCATAATTTGAAAAATTTAATTCCGTTTAAAAATCATCCGTTTACATTGTATGAAGGACAACGATTTACGGATATGGTTGAAAGTATACGTGATAATGGTGTTATAGTTCCTATTGTTGTTCGTCCTGCAACCGAAGAAGGAAAGTATGAAATTCTTTCAGGTCATAATCGTGTGGAAGCGGCTCGAATAGCAGGAGTAGATTCGGTTCCGGCAATTGTTCGGACAGGATTGACCGAGGAAGAAGCCATGTTTATTGTTACGGAAACAAATCTTATGCAGCGGTCATTTGCAGATTTAAAGCATAGTGAACGTGCTGTTGTTTTGACTACGCATTATGAAGCTATGAAAAAGAAACAGGGGTATCGTTCGGATTTAATTGCTGAAATCGAGGAATTATCTGGTGCCCCAATGGGGCACGGAGTGAGAACGAGGGATAAAATTGGTGAAAAATATAATTTGGGAAAAACAACTGTTGCACGATATCTGCGTATAAACAAGCTAATACCCCAATTACAAGAGCGACTTGATAAAGGTGATATTGGTATGCGTGTAGCAGAAGCAGTATCCTTTTTGAAAGTAGAAAACCAGAATGAGATTGAGAGAGAACTTTGTAAAGGTAGGAAAATTAATATTAAACAGGCGAGCATACTCAAAGAAGAATCGAAAAATGGTGAATTAAGTAAGGATTCTATTATTGAAATAATGAATCCTACTAGAACTGATTTAAGGATTAAACCTATAAAATTAAGTGAACAGTTTCTGTCAAAATATTTTAAACCAGAACAAAGTACAAATGAAATTGAAGAGATAATTAATAAAGCTTTGGAAAATTATTTTTTATCAGAGAATAGTTAGGAAATAAATATTTGTATAAGGTGTTATTAAGTGTGAATTTAGAGGAGAGGGATTATTTTGAGTTATAAAGATGAAATCATGATACCGATAACAATTAATAACAATTTTTTTGATTTTCGCCCTCAAAGTGGTCATCCTATGATTATTTCTTATAGATATATTAATAAAGAAATGATTTTTTGTAAGGAGACAGAGCAGGTTTTCATTTCCAATATAAAGAAAAGGAATGAGTTATACTCTATTCAAGAGATGAAGAGAGAGTTTAGTAGGCTTTTGGATCAGGAAATAGAGCTTGTCAATCGTTATGGAACATATAATATTGGCATAAATTTTGATAGTAGTTTTTTGCCGGGGGCCAAGAAAGAGAAACATCCATTTCAGATTGATATTCAATCGGAAGATAGGGAACTTCTTATTAATCAATTGATGTTTGATATTTTGTCGGATAAATATCGTGCAGAGAGTCCATTAATGACATTGCGGCAGTATAGTATTTATCAAAGTCGATATAGTTGGAGCGGTAGACAAACAGAAGAAAAACTTAGAATTGATGCTGTAAGAAAATGCATTTCCAATGCATTAAGAAAGCAAATTGCAGTTAAAAATAGTCCAGAACAGAGAAAACAAATAGAAAAAATGGGTGTTGATCCAGACAAATATTTTGAATATTATGGTCAATTGAGTACTCCTTTCTCTAACATGAATAAACAAGAAATAAAGAAAAAATCTAAGGCGCAGTGGGATCATATTTATTACAATGCTAATGGGAAATTGATTACTTGCAAACAATATGATAGAAGTTTTAGTACTAATGGGAACTATAGCCATAAAGATTTGGTAACCTTATTTGATACATACGATAGCTACATAGATGAAGTTTTTATGCAACCAACAGCCAATAGTAAAGATTATTTCATAAAATCTTTGGACTTTTATTCTCTTGAAATATACAAACGAGTAGATTTCATTTATAAACTTGCCGTAAGACTTGAAAATTCAAATTCATTGGTCGTTGATAAGAAGCATATTTTAGTAAGACAATTTCATCCTGATGTGTGCGATGTAATTGAACAAAATGGACTTATTAAATTTAATGGGGACAGAACCGTTTGGTACAAACCAATGCTGATGCTCGAAGAGATGTGGCAGCAAAAAGAATTATATAATGAGGCCATGTATGAAGACAAATGGCAAAAATATTATTTTATTAGAGCGAAAGTATATGAGCTTTTTAAATATCATTTTCAGTTTGTATCGGATGATTATGATGATATTTCAGATTTTATTAGCAAATATTATAATATATTACATTATCATGAGCCGAAGAAAGTATGGGTTCAAAATGATAAGAAGCGTAAGGTTGATCGGGAAGCGCGGATAATAAAAGCTTTGGAAATTAATGAAGCCCTGTTTGGTGATTCCGACAAACGTGATTCAAGAATATGGGCTTATGATGATAACTGATTATTTTTTAATGATCAAAATTATCAAATCTATAATATATCTCAACAGCTCAGTTTACAATGGGCTGTTTTTAATTTCTCAAAAATCGTAAATTCTTCCAAATTGAGAACACGGACAATATGTAGGACAATAAAAACATCCTAGGTATAACTAAACAGCGATAGATGAACTTATAGCCCTTTTGCTGTTCAAAATTAAATAATTGCAAGGAGGATATTTTATGAGCAAAAAACGAAAATTTAAGGACAGAGAAAACTATTTGTACTTGGATAATTTGCTTTGGTCCAAACTTTTTCAGCATAGCGACATGCATTCTTATGTGCGGCTAGGAGATAATATTCCCAGTCAGAATCAACTCATTGTTCGAGAAGATTCAGGTGTTTTCTTCGGAATGAAAAGAGAGTTGGGAAGTGATTATTTTGTGGGGAAGCATCAAGGCGATGATGGGCATATTTTATTTGTAGGTGGACCTGGGAGTTGTAAAACCTCTGGACCTGTCCTTATGTCGTTAGGTACGTGGGATGGTAGAATAATTGCGATGGATATTAAGGGAGAGGGTGGAGATTTGGTAAATCCTTGGTTTGATTTTAACAGGAGAAAGGGAAAGCATCTCAAAATCTTTAATCCAACCAAAGAGTATTGTTCTCGCTATAATCCATATGATTTCCTGAAACTTGACGGTGAAGATAATTTGATTCAGAATGCCCGAGATTTGGCTCTGGCAATATTGCCTACACCACCTAATGTAAATGAAAATAGAGTATGGATTAAGTTGGCACAAAATCTCTTGACAGGAGTTATCCTTTACTATTATGGCATAGGTGCAACCTTCAATCAGACAATGCTTGCAGTTCAAAATTATTCTGTAGAGGAACTGGTCAGAAAAATTTTGGGTAGCGATGATGAGAATGCTAAATTAGAATTGACGCATAACAAAGAAATCTCAGCAAAGATGTTTATCAGTAAGCTACAAGACTTAAAACCGGAGATACTGGCTGGTGTAGGTATGGATTTTGGAGAGTTTGTGGCTCTGGCAGTTGATCCATTTATCAGATTAGCATTTTGTACTGAGGGAGCAACAGATGTTATTAGCTGGAGAGACTTTAATTCCAACGAAAAAGTTTATGATGTCATTTTACAGATACCCGAAAGCAAGCTGGAACAATGGGAGGCAATGACTACATTGATGTTAAATCAGCTTATTAAAACTTTAGAGCTACGAGCAGATAAACACAGCACTTTTGGGAAGGAATTACAGTCCATACTTATACTGCTTGACGAATTTCCACGATTAGGGACATGCCATGCAATCAAAAATGGACTTGCAACATTACGTAGTAGAGGAGTTACATTTGCACTTTTTATTCAAAATCTTGCACAGCTTGATGAACGCTATGGTGTTAATGGGAGACGTGATATTCTTGGATGCTGTAGCTATAAAGGTTTACTTGGTGTAACGGAACCTGATGATCAAGAATATTTCAGTCGATTAATTGGGGCAATTAAGACGGGCCAAAGAAGCATTAGTGCAAATTTTACTTCGGATGATGAACTTTTGGGATATAGCATAAATATTTGCGAAGCAAGAGAACGAATAATTGAACCAGAAGAACTGGGCGTTCTCGAAAAGGATTATGTTTTGATAACACCAAGAGGATTCTGCCGTGTTGATAAAGTCTCATTTTATGACAAACGCTGTCGTGCACTTTTTATTCCACCACTGTTACCGCCGTTGACCATGGAGACATTCGGTTACGGTTACAAACCATGATGGGAGGTGCATTTCGATGCGAGTGACAAATACAGATATTATAAATGATTTCGAAACATTAGAGCAGCTAGAACACCGTAAGCAATTGCAGGATAGTAAGAAAAGGAAAGCTGAGAAGAAAAATGATGAGCGTCGTATATTTATTGTTGGCAAAATACTTTTAGATGTTTTCCCTGAATTTCTAAACCTCCATCCACAAAAATCTGCTGAAGAAAATGAGGTTGAATTTATTCCATTGAAAGATTTCTTATCTGCTTTAGCTGCGGATAAGAGTCTCGTGAGGTGCTTGAAAGCGAAAGCAGGAATGAGTTCATTAGAAAATAGCATTAGTGGGGATGGTAAGTGATGCTTATTTTTGTGGAATGATGTAACTTTATGCCGCAAATAGCGCACTTATGAACCAACGATGATTTGTTAGAAAGGAGACACAGAATGAAAAGAGTTATTCATTTTAACGCAAAATATATAAAACGGTCAGAGGGAGGCTCTGTTGTGGGTTTTGCTGCTTATTGTGCCGGAGAAAGATTGCAAAGTCAGTATGATGGTCGCATTCATTATAAAAAAAGAACTGACGTTATTTTCAAAAAGGTATTACTTCCAACTAATGCACCTGAGATTTATAAAGATCGTGAAGTCTTATGGAATGCTGTAGAAATGGTTGAAAATGGTAAGGCACAGTTAGCAAGAAGCATTGATTTAGATTTACCTGTAGAATTAAACCGGGCAGAGCATGTTCAGATAATCCTCAACTATGTACAAAGAATTTTTGTAGATCAGGGGATGTGCGCTGATATTGCAATTCATGATAATGGGAATGGTAATCCGCATGCACACATACTTTTGACATTACGCTCCATTAATGAAGAAGGAGAGTGGAATGGAAAGTGGAAAAAGAATTACATATTGGATGAATACGGAAACAAAATTTATGATCATAATACGAAACGGTACAAATGTGGACCGAGTATTCCTCTCAACGATTGGGGAAATCATGAAAATGTAGAAAAGTGGCGTCAAGAATGGGCAAATGAATGTAACTGCGCACTTGCGCGTAAACATGTAAATACAAGAGTTACGCATGAAAGCTATGTGAGGCAAGGGGTGGATCGTAAACCGCAAATACATCTAGGGCGTATAGTTTGCGCCCTTGAACAACGTGGAATACATACAGAGCGTGGTAACGAAAACAGAGATATTATTGAACGCAACCGACTGCAGCATAAACGCAGTCGGGAACAAAAGCGTAGCCGTAATTTAGAATTGTATAGAGGTTGATGATAATGGATTGGTTTTGAGTGCAATGAGAGAATGAAATAGATTTAAGGAAATGGTTTCGTATTTTATACCCGTTTAATAATATATTATTAAAATGAAGCCAGGCAAACGATAAACAGACATTCCATATACGTCTATTTTATGGACAGCCCACATAAGATTGACAAAGGATGTCAGAGAGGAGGTATCACATCGCCGTGAAAAGGCAGAAATTGAATTATCGGTTTCACAACCCAAATCCGGCGGACGTGACCGCCGACTACATATTAAAAGTATTTATGGAGGTAAATGAGAAAAAGGTTGAGCAAGCTATAAAAATAGCCGCAGATCAGCTAAATAGTGAAGAGCAAGAGGAGTGCCCTGCATAATGCGGGCATTTTTCTTTTTTAATATGTTTTATATCGTATAAAAAGGCTTGTCCTTTTGCATCCTATGTAATAGTATAGATGTAACAGAGATTATAGAAAGAACAGGGGAGCAATCATATGAACATAGCCGCTTACTGCCGTGTTTCTACAGATAAAGAGGATCAGCTTAACAGTCTGGAAGTGCAAAAAGAATTTTTTGCCGAATATACAAAAAGAACAGGGGATACATTGGTCAAATTATATGCGGATGAGGGCATTTCTGGCACAAAGATCAAGAACCGCAAGGAATTTCTGAAAATGATGTCAGACGCCGAACATGGCATCTTTGATATGGTGGTGGTTAAGGACATCTCTCGTTTTGCCAGAAATACTGTAGACTTACTTCAAAATATCCGCAAGCTGAAAGCGCTTGGAATTGAAACGCAGTTTCTTACCGCCAATATGACCAGCATGGGAAACAGTGAATTTGTGCTGACCATTTTTGGCGCCTTGGCGCAGGAGGAAAGTGCGAATACATCTAAACGTGTGAAGTTCGGCAAGAAAATGAACGCCGAAAAAGGGCGGGTTCCTAACATTGTGTATGGATATGATAAGACAATCGGCGATTATTTCAATCTGGAGATCAACCGCCAGGAAGCGGATGTCGTAAAACAGATTTACCGCTGGTATCTACAGGAGAGTTGCGGTGCCGCTAAAATAGCCAATATGTTGAATGAGCGTGGGATTAAGACGAAACGCAACTGCAGTTGGAGCCAGAATGCGGTCTGTCGGATTCTGACCAATGAATTGTATACAGGTAAGATCATAAATGGAAAGGAAGAGGTGGCGGATTTTCTGACCGGCCAGAGAAAAGAAAAGGACGAGACAGAATGGATGGTTGTGGAGCGGCCTGAGTTAAAGATTATCGAACAGGATGACTATGAGAAAGTGCAGGAGATTCTGCATGGCCGGCACGCGGCTTTTAATATGAAGAAAGAGCGGCAGAGTAATAAGCATCTTTTCTCAACCTTAATTCGCTGTAAGGAATGCGGATGGTCTTTTAGAAGAACGGTGCGTACTTATAGAAATACTTATGTGCGTTGGGTATGCTCCGGACATAACGGAAAAGGCGCGGACAGTTGTCCCAATGCGGTCTCCGTTGAAGAGGACGAGCTGATCAATGTGCTGCAGGAATATTTCAATCAGATGCTTTGCCAGAAGAAAAAAGTCATTCGCCATGTGGTGGATGAATTTCAGCGGGTATATAAGGCGAAGGATGAAAATATTGAATATGAAAAGGAATTAAAGAGCCAGTTAAACAAGCTGACAAGAGCCAGAGAAAAGTATATGAACATGTATGAGGACGATCTGATTTCCAGAGAAGAGTTAAATGAGAAAATTGGAGGTTCCAGAAAGGAGATAGAACGTCTGGAGAATGAGCTGAAAATGGTGTCGTATCATCTGACTAAAGGCGAGCAGTTGGAGAGTGTATTAAATAATACTTTCAAGCAGATCGAGGATATTACGGATGTACGGCAGATGACAAATGTGCAGTTGAAAAAGATCATACAAAAAATAGAAGTGGATAAGGAAGGAAATGTGGAGATCTATCTGCGTTTGTTTGGAGAGTTGGGGTTAGATGAAACCGTACTGATCGACAGCGGCATAGACGATAGTCTTGAAGAATCTGACGGATCAGGCAACGGTTTTGAGGATGAAAATACCGTTCGAGTTTGTAACAACCATACATAAAGACGTAACAGACCGCCTTGCCCAGCTGAACCCGTCACTGGCGGCAGAAGCAAGAAAAGTACTGGATGTCAATAAATCAGAAAGACATATCCGTGGAGGTCTGGCAACCAGAGAGAAATATCTGCATCAGCACGGATGCTAGAAACGGCCGGACAGGATGCGGTATTGTATGAAACATCAGTATAATACATAATGGATGGATGCACTTTACATTGAAACTGAATAGGCATAGAATAGGTTAAGAATCGTTCAGAATCTATGTAAGGACGTGATATGTGATGCGGACAAAAGAAAGAGAAGAAATACAGGGAACGTTTTATAGCAATGCTGATCTTAAGAAATTGATTCTGCCCTTGATCATGGAACAGCTTCTGGCTATCCTAGTCGGTATGCTGGATACTGTCATGATCTCCGGCGTGGGTGAGGCGGCGGTATCAGGTGTTTCCCTCGTAGATAATATCAATATTCTAGTCATTCAAGTCTTTGCGGCACTCGCCACCGGCGGCGCCGTTGTGGCAGGACATGCTCTGGGACAACGGAATGAGGAAGCAGCGGGACGGTCTGCATGGCAGATGGTTCTTTTCCTTCTGTATGCCTCACTAGCCACTACGATTATATTGATTGGATGGCATAAGGCGATTCTTGGGGCAATCTTCGGACAGGTGGAGGCGGAAGTCATGGACAGCGCAACCACTTATCTGATCATTACCGGACTTTCTATCTGTCCGCTGGCGCTTTATAACGGCTGTGCCGCGCTTTTCCGCGCCATGGGCGATTCCAAGACGACAATGTATATCTCATTGCTGATGAATTTGATGAATCTAATCGGAAATGCTCTTCTTATTTTCGGATTTAACATGGGCGTGGCAGGAGCGGCGATTTCCACCACTTTTTCCAGAACGGTTGCGGCAGGCATTATTTTTTGCTTATTATTTCAAAAAGACAAAGTTATTTGTTTTAGGCACCGTGTGACTGCGCGGATGAATATGGAGCAGATTAAGCGAATCCTTTATATCGGCATTCCGAATGGACTAGAGAACAGCCTTTTCCAGTTGGGTAAAATCCTGCTCCTGAGTCTGGTGTCTACGTTTGGAACGTCGGCGATTGCCGCGAATGCAGTCTGCGGTACGGTGGCGAATTTTAATATTCTGCCGGGCATAGCGATCAACATGGCAATCCTTTCCGTGGTTTCCTATTGTATCGGTGCGGGAGACTATGGGCAGGCAAGATATTACACGAAGAAATTAATGCGCCTGACAAACGTCTGTATGATTGCGGTATCTGTTATGATGATTCTTTTGTGCCGGAAACTGCTTTTGCTTTATCATCTGACACCGGAGACCGAGGAACTGGCAGTACAGGTTATCCGGTTCCATGCCATTATGTGTACGTTTGCGTGGGTGCCGTCTTTCTCCCTGCCAAATACACTGCGCGCGGCGGGCGATGTGATGTGGACAATGGTGATAGCCATTGCATCTATGTGGATATTCCGAATCGGTACAGCGTACTTTTTCAGTAATGCGTTTCATCTGGGACTGATCGGTATCTGGATTGCCATGACGATCGACTGGATGTTCCGGGGAATCTGTTATGAAATCAGATATCATAGTGGAAAATGGGAAAAGGTGATGAAAAATTGAGGGAAAAAGATGTACCATATAGTAATCTGCGATGATGAAAAAGAGATTATGGATGATATCTTCAAAAAAGTCCGGAGTTGCTTTGATGGAAATAACATATCCGCGCGATATACCGGCATTGATGATTCAAGGAAACTGATGGAATGTATTCAAAACGAGAAGATAGACGTTCTATTTCTTGATATAGATATGCCCTATCATAGTGGAATGGATATTGCGGGGTATATCAATGAGCAGGGGCTGCAAATAATTCTGATATTCATAACGAGCCAAGATGCATTAGTTTATCAGACTTTTGCATATCGTCCCTTTGGATTTATTCGTAAAACGTATATCGATCAGGAAATCAATGAACTGGTGAAGCGGATTCACAACGAATTACTCGAAAACAAGAAGGAATTAGTGATTCGGAAGGGGCAGGAGCTTATCAGGGTGCTCATTAAAGATATTATTTATATAGAGGCAGAGAAAAATTATCTTCTGTTAAAAACCTGCGATGAAATGATCCGTATCAGGGAAACAATGACGAATGTTTCGAATGAACTTCAAGGCAAGGGTTTTATCAGGTGCCATAAAGGTTATCTGGTTCATGCCGAATATATTGAAAAACTGAGAAACTCTGAAATCGTACTGCGAGCCGGCAATGAAAGCATAACGCTTCCCGTGGGAAGAAGCTATGAAAAAGAGGTGCGGAAAAAGATTTTTGAGATGCTTCGGAATTAGAAGGCGGGCATAGAATATGTATGTGGTTCTTGCGGTGATCATAATAATAATGGGAATATTGTTGAGCAGAGAAATCAATAAGAAAAAAGCCGTCCAAGCGAAATACGAGGAACAGGACAGACTGCTTACAAGATATTTGGCGGACAATCTCGACATGGAAAAGAGATTGGCGGATATCAGGCATGATTATGATAAACAGCAGGAAATGGCGGATGAAATACGCAGGATTCAGCAGCAGATCGGTCTGCTAAAGCATGACATGAAAAACCATACGCTGGTAATTCTCTCGTATCTGGAAGAGAACAAAACAGAGGAAGCCAGAAAGTATGCGGGAGAGATTTTGGACAAGCTGAATCGGATGTATACATATGTCAATGTGGGTAATTCTCTATTGAGTTATATAATTAACAGTAAGCTTTCCATGGCAAAAGAACTGGGCATAGAGATCAAGGCGGAGATAGAAAATCTGCCGTTTTCTTATATGGACAGCGTGGATTTTTCGGCGCTTCTTAATAATATGCTGGATAATGCAGTAAACGGCGCCTTAAAGTCAAAGGGCAGGAAATTGGAAGTGACTATAGTATCTGAGAAAGGATTTGATGTCATAACAGTTAAGAACAGTATTGATGGCTCTGTTCTAAAAGATAATCCGAATCTGTCATCGTCCAAGGATGAACCGGGACACGGCTATGGTGTGAAGCAGATGAAAGCAGTTACGGAAAAGTATGAAGGCGATATTGATATTTATGAGAAGGATGGAATGTTTATTGTAAGTGTTATGTTGGGATAAATGCTGTTTATCCCTGTATAAAAGTTGTTTATCCCGCATTCGTTGACGTGCGGGACTTTTTATTGTATAAAAGGTTACTAAGTAAATGCAGGATGGGCGGTGAAAGCTTCTGATTATATTAAAGGATGTGTCCAAGACTTTTCGACATAAAAAAGTGTTAAAAGAAATATCGCTTCATATTGCTGAGAACGAAAATGTAGGATTAATCGGCTTAAACGGTGCGGGGAAAACGACGCTTCTGAATGTGATAGTGGGAGCCGTAAAGCCGGATACCGGATTTGTCAGGACGAATGGAAGGGAGAGCTTAATAGAAGATAAGAAGTCCCTTAGAGATTTGGTATTTGTATCGGGAATAAAGTCTCAATTATGGGAAGAATTGACAGTGAAGGCATCGTTAGAGAATTGTATCAAAATCTATCAGATTGATCCGAAGGTTTATGAAATCAGGCTCCGGAGGCTGGAGGAGATTTTTGAGACAAAGGAGCTTATGAATATTAGACCGAGGAATCTGTCGCTGGGGGAAAGAATGAGATGCGAGCTTGTATATGCCATGATTGCCGAGCCTCAGATACTGATACTTGACGAAGTTTTGATCGGCGTGGATGTGGCCATAAAACATAAGATCATGCAGTTTTTTGAAACCTATAGGCAGGAAAAGCAATCTACGATCATATACACAAGCAATAATCTTGCAGAGGTGGAAAGGCTGTGCGACAGAGTGATTCTGATTGATGAGGGACAGATTATCTTTGATGGGAAAACAGAGCGTATTATAAGCGAGTTTTCACCGTATTACCGGATGGAAGTCAGGATATCGGATGGGTTGCCCGATTTTGAGGATCTTCCATTAGAGAAATACAGTATTGATTCAGACAACGTAGTAATTGATTACGATATACACAAGATAGAAACGACTCGAATTTTAGAACACCTTATGGAAAAAAGTACAATCAGCGATATCAGATTGTCTGAACCGGATTTGGAAGGAACGATCAGGAAGATATATGGAGGGCGTATATGGAAAATATAATTATGGTCGAGAATGTAAAAAAATATTACAGACTAGCAAAACGTGATAAAGGCATATCCGCTTCATTTCAATATCTTTTTAACAGAAAATATGAGATTAAACAAGCGGTCGATGATGTAAGTTTCTCAATAAAGCGCGGTGAGATTGTCGGATTCATAGGACCGAACGGGGCGGGAAAATCTACGACGATCAAAATTCTGTCGGGCATTCTGCATCCGGATGCGGGAAACGTTAAGATAAAAGGTTACATCCCCTATAAGCAGAGAAAGCAGTATGTAAAAAATATCGGTGTTGTGTTCGGGCAGAAATCGCAGTTGAACTGGGACCTGCCGCTGATTGAAAGCTTCGAACTGATAAAATTCATTTACAGGATACCACAGGAAAAATATGAGGAAAATCTGAGATTGTTTTCAGAACTTCTGGAGATGGAAGATTTTATAAACCAGCCTGTAAGGCAGTTGTCATTAGGACAGAGGATGCGGGGAGATGTGGTTGCGGCGCTTCTGCATTCGCCGGAAATCGTATTTCTGGATGAACCGACAATCGGACTGGACGTGGTGGCGAAAGAAAAGATACGGGAGTTTATCAGGTATATCAATGCAAAAGAAAAGACGACCATTATTTTCACGACACATGATATGCAGGATATCGAGAAGGTCTGTGACCGCCTGATTATCATTGATAAAGGGAAAAAGATTTATGACGGAAGCATAGAACAAATTAAAAATAAATATGCCAATTCCAAGACGATTGAAATACTGCTCGAAAATAATGAAAAGGAAATACGGACATTTGATTTAAATATCGCGCCAATGAATGCTGTTATGGAAAATCTCTTTGCACAAAAAAATATCAAGGATATTTCAATCTGTGAACCTGAGATAGATGGAATCATCCGCGACATTTACGGGGGAAGAATCGTTTTGGATAATATGGCAGCGGAGGAAAATTAGCATATGAGAGCTTATGTGGAATTTGCCGTCAAGAAATTTCAAGATAAAATGGCATACCGGTTAGATTTTTTCATGGGAATTGTCAATACGGCAATTACGATTGTAGTCTACCTGTGTATCTATAAGGCATTGTATGGGGAGGCGGCGCAGGTTGACGGAATAACTTACCGTATGGTGGCGACAAACTTTGTCATTACACTGGGACTGTCAAACGCATTTGATTATGACGAGATGCTCATCGAACACAAAATTCATGACGGGAGCATCACCGGTGAATTTTTAAAACCGGTCAGTTTTATGCTGCGGCTGCTGGCGGAAAATATTGGGGAAGGCGTATTTAAAATTATCTTTAATTTTATACCTGCACTGCTTTTTACGATGCTGTATACGAAGCTGTGTCCTCCGAAAAGTGTGCTCAGCCTGATCGTCATGTTCTGCAGTGTGGTGTTTGGGTATCTGATCCTATGGCTGATAAGTTTTATCATTCAGACATGGAGTTTCTGGCTACTTAGTGTGTGGGGAATCATAACGATTAAAAATGTGTTTGTAAATATTCTGGCAGGGACTTTACTGCCGTTATGGTTCATGCCTGCGGCGCTTAGAAAAATAATTTCCTTTACTCCTTTCGAGGCAATCTATTTTACACCGGTGAGGATATATCTTGGTGAGCTGGACGGGGTGGAGATCCTTTCGGGCATAGCAGTTCAGATCATGTGGATAGCAGTTCTGGGAGTCATTGCAAATATTTTTTGGAAAAAGGGCGTAAAAAAGCTCGTTGTGCAGGGAGGTTAAGCGGTATGGGGGAAATCAGGGTCATATTGCAGTCGCTGAAAATGAGTGTTCATGCAAGGATGCAGTATAGAGCGGAATCACTGGCAAACGCATTGGCAGTGTTTATCAGGGAATCCGCCAATATTATCGCAATCTATCTGGCACTGCTTAAGTTTGATAAGATCAATGGCTGGAATGTAAACGAAATGTTGTTTTTGTATAGTATCCTCTTTCTGACCTATGCTTTTGTGGTTTCGCTGTTTGCGGATCTGAGACAGTTCTCAGATACGATCAGGGAAGGCAGATTCGACAGGCTTCTTGTGAGACCAAGAAGTCTGCTGCTTCAGCTTATTTTGAATAATGCTGATTTGATAGCGTCGGTAGGACATGGGACATTGGGAATACTTCTGTTTGTCATATCTGCCGGCAAAGTCGGAATACATTGGAATTTTACAACGATATTGTATTATATTTCTGCAATCATCGGCGGCATATTGATACAAGGTGGAATTTTCATAATATTTTCGTCCTTGTGTTTTTACTTTGTGGAAACTAACAGCATCCGGTCAATTTTTTATTGGAATATGCGTAAGTTTGCGGGTTATCCGATCAGTATTTATCACAAAGCGATACAGGTTATTTTAATATATGTTGTTCCTTTTGCATTCGTAAATTATTTTCCGGCGCAGTATCTCTTGCGAAAAGCGGATATGGCGGATTATCATGAAATTTATATTTATATTGCTCCGCTTGTGGGTGTGGTGGTATATGCTATTGCCTATCTGTTCTGGCGGATAAGCGTGAAGAGGTATTATAGTACGGGGAATTGAGCTTGAACATAAAAAGTAAATATGTTTTGACAAGGGTTTTGGGGCTACCGTATAATAGAAAATGAAGTTACACTAAGGCATCCCAAACACTGCCTAAGTGTAATTAGACCATGTCTGAGAGAATGCGAAAAGCGTGCATTCTCTGTGTAGTGAGGATAATAACACTGGCGGAAATACAGGATCGGAGAGATAAGATGGAGAGAGAGATAATTATCGTATTGGATTTCGGCGGGCAGTATAATCAGCTGATTGCGAGACGGGTGCGGGAATGTAATGTGTATTGTGAGGTTCATCCGCATACTTTGAGCCTTGAAAAGATCAAAGAGATGAATCCGAAAGGCATTATTTTTACCGGAGGACCAAACAGCGTGTATGGAGAAGGCGCTGCGGTATGTGATAAAGAGATTTTTGAATTGGGCATTCCGATTCTGGGTATCTGTTATGGGTCTCAGCTTATGGCGCATCTGCTGGGCGGTAAGGTGACGACTGCACCTGTTAGTGAGTATGGCAAGACTGAGGTGGAAGTGGATCGGAGTGCGGTGATGTTTGGTGGTGTGTCCAAGAAGACGATCTGCTGGATGAGCCATACTGATTATATTGAGAAAGCACCTGAAGCTTTTAAAGTGACGGCGCATACGCCGGTGTGTCCTGTTGCGGCGATGGAAGATCCTGAAAAAAGGTTGTATGCGGTGCAATTCCATCCGGAGGTTATGCATACTGTAGAAGGTATGACAATGCTCCGGAATTTTGTGATGAATGTGTGCGGATGCAACGGAGAATGGAAGATGGATTCCTTCGTTGAGACGACGATTCAGGCAATTCGGGATAAAGTTGGCAACGGAAAAGTATTGTGTGCACTTTCTGGTGGTGTGGATTCTTCCGTGGCAGCAGTCCTTTTGGCAAAAGCAGTTGGCAAGCAGCTTACCTGTGTGTTTGTGGATCACGGTCTGCTGCGCAAAAATGAAGGCGATGAGGTAGAGGCTGTATTCGGACCGGCCGGACCTTATGATCTGAATTTTATCCGCGTTAATGCGCAGGAGCGTTTCTACCAGAAGCTGTCAGGGGCGACAGAGCCTGAGCAGAAGAGAAAAATTATTGGTGAGGAGTTTATCCGGGTATTTGAGGAAGAGGCGAAAAAGATTGGCGCTGTGGACTTTCTGGTACAGGGTACGATTTATCCCGATGTGATTGAATCCGGTCTGGGTAAGTCGGCGGTGATTAAATCCCATCATAATGTAGGTGGATTGCCGGATTATGTTGACTTTAAAGAAATTATTGAGCCGCTTCGTATGCTTTTCAAAGACGAAGTAAGAAAAGCGGGACTGGAATTGGGTATACCAGAGCATCTTGTATTCCGTCAGCCGTTCCCGGGACCGGGATTAGGCATTCGCATTATTGGTGAAGTTACTGCCGAGAAAGTGAAGATTGTGCAGGATGCAGACTATATTTACCGTGAAGAGATTGCCAAGGCAGGCGTAGATAAAGGAATTGGGCAGTATTTTGCGGCACTTACAAATATGCGGTCTGTGGGAGTTATGGGGGACGAGAGAACCTATGATTATGCGGTGGCGCTGCGTGCGGTGAACACAAGTGACTTTATGACGGCAGAGGCAGCGCAGATTCCTTGGGAAGTATTGGGGACGGTGGCAAATAGAATTGTGAATGAAGTGAAGGGGGTCAACCGGGTACTGTATGACTGTACGGGGAAGCCGCCGGCTACGATTGAGTTCGAATAGTCGGAGCTAAGCCGCAAAGCCCGTAAACACTAGGGTTTGGCGGCTTTTTCTCTTTCTCATTGCATTACGATTGCATTTTTCTATTCAACCTCTCTGTGATAGATTGCGGTGTGCTGATTGCTTGTGTAATCTGCAATGCTGTGTGAAGCGGGTGTGTATGTCAGCACGCCCGTTAATTTATTGGCAACTTCAAGATTGCTGTTAGGGTACAAATGCCCGTATGTTCCTAAAGTGGTCTGTATCTTCTCATGCCCTAGACGCTCTTTAATCAAAAGCGGGTTTTCTCCCATGCTGATTAAGAGGGAAGCGTGGGAATGTCTTAACGCATGGATTTTGATACGGTGTACGCCTGCAAGCCCGGCAAGTTTCTCTAAGGCTCTTGGAAGCGTGTGCTTACTGGTTGGAATACTGTTGTAGCTCAACACCAGATCGCAGCCTTTCAGTACTTTTTGCTGAACCTCACGCCACGCCTGCAACTCCTTTATGGTGTCCGTGTCGATATAGATTGTGCGGACGCTTGCCTGCGTCTTTGGCTCAACAAACTTGTAATCGTCCATTGATTTATAGTACAGGGTTTTTGTAATGCTTAAAAGCCCCGTTTCAAAATCAATGTCAGACCATTGCAAGGCGGCGGCTTCGCCTATCCTCATGCCCGTCATAAACAGCAGCCAAAAGGAAATGAAAAGGTAATGTTCGTAATAATCGCCCTTGTAGAGCAGGGAAATCACTTTCTGAAATTCTTCCAATGTCCAGAAGTCAACCTTTGTCTTTTTGCTCTTGATGTTCCCTATCATGCGTGACGGGTTTTTCTTTGCAATCCCTAAAACAATAGCCCGGTCAAATGCGATAGAGAGCATACCCTGTACGATACGGATATAGTTAGGGCTGAACTCTTTTGCCAGTTCCAGTTGCCAGTTCTGCACGTTGATAGGCTCTATCTCGTCCGTTGCCATTTTGTAGAAGTATGCGAAATGCTTCTGAATGGTGGAACGGCGGTTCAAGTAGGTGCTTTCCTTTACCTGTGTTTTGTACCACGGCAGGTAAGTTTCTTCAATGAACGTCTGAAAAGAAATCGTTTCTTTTTTTGCAGTCAGTTCTTCGGTGGAAGTGAGGACAAGTTTTGAGTATTCCTCCCTTGCTTCCTTTTTTGTCTTAAAGCCGCTTCGGTATTTCTGTATCTGTTTACCTGTTATCGGATTGTAGCCTAAGTTTGCTCTAAAATAATAAGTTCCGTTATCTGCTTTCTTAATTGGGTCTTTTTGATGGCGTAGAAGTTGAATCCGAGGATGTGACCGAGACTGCTTGTAATGCAGAAGTAGAGAATAATTTTGCAAGAAATAGAATTGTTTTCGGAGCCCCGGGAACAGGAAAAAGTCATCGTCTTGAACTGGATAGCAAATGTTTTGGAAATAATGTAGAACGAGTGACGTTCCATCCGGGTTATTCGTATGCAAATTTTGTTGGTACTTATAAACCTACTATGATAAGGAACGATCTTGATTGGTTAACTGATGATGAAAAGAAGAAAGTTATAGCAATTTTGCAGGACAAATCAAAGACAGCACAGGAAAAATATGATTTGCTTTATGACAAGTTCAAAGGTGAAGGTTTGACAAGATTACCAATATTGTTAGGCATATATACGGATGAAGGCTTTAAAACAAGAAAAGTGGATGGGACAGATACTGATAATACCGTGGAGAGAAATCATGGAAAAGCTATTAGACCGTATTTGAATTTGCAGTCTGGAAATGGTGGTAAAGAAATATCCTATGAATATGTTCCGGGACCTTTTATGAGAATATATACACAGGCAATAAATTATCCAGAAGAGAAGTATTTATTGCTAATTGAGGAAATCAATAGAGCAAATGTTGCAGCGGTATTTGGCGATGTATTCCAGTTGCTCGATAGAAAAAGTGGAGTGAGTGAATATCCAATAGCGACAAGCGAAGATATAAAGGCATTTTTAATGAACAATTTGGAATGCTTGAAAGGTAAAAGAATAGATGAATTTTCAGACGAAGAGAGCAAGCTGTATCAGGAGATGAGAATTCCTAATAATATGTTTATTTGGGCGACTATGAATAGTGCTGATCAAGGTGTATTTCCAATGGATACAGCATTTAAACGTAGATGGGAGTTTGAATATATAGGTGTTGATGATGAAGCAAAGGAAGTTGAAAAATACATCATCCCTATCGGAGATAAGGAACATCGCAGATATGTGAAGTGGAATGATTTACGTGAACATATCAATGATATTTTATCATCTGACGACTGTAAAGTTAATGAGGATAAATTATTAGGGCCTTTCTTTATCTCGAAAAGTATGTTGGAGAGTGCTTGTGAAAGAGAAGAACGATTTATAAAAGCATTTGAAAGTAAAGTTATTATGTATCTGTTTGAAGATGCTATGAAAATGCGTCCGGCAAATATTTTTAAGGGACATAAAGGAAGAATGATTTTTTCTGAACTATGTAAAACATTTGAGGAGAAGGGCGAAGGATTGTTCGGAATCAGTGATATTGAGTATATTGAAAAAGAAGGACAAGAGTAAAGAGGTGATGACACATGGCGAAAGGTTTCTTTCGGGAGCTAAAACATTATAAAGTGAATGAGATTTCGATAGAACTTGGTATTGAAATGGAAGAAACAAAACGCCTTGTGGGGATTCTAAAAAAGCATGGAATCGTAAAGGCGGTTAAGGCAGCAAAACCGGAATACGAGGCTCTGTCTAATCAGGATATTGTACTAACGGATGTTGTGGAAAATAATCCTGAAATTCAGTATGTGTTTGACTTTGTGGGTGTTGTGATGGTAGAGGAGTATGTATTTAAATGTTATCCTAAATACATATCCTCTACGATAGAACCTATTGAGCAATTGAAGAAGGTATTGAAAGTTATCAAGAAATATAATGACAAAGAGCAACTTGTGTATTTGTATAATGGCGAAGAGGATAACAAGATATTTAATCGTTTAGCGGTTTCATTACATTTATTGGAAGAGTATTTTCAATATGGGCTTTATACGAATCAACATGATGTTATTGAAACAAATGGAGAAGGCGAAATTTTATGGGACAAAACAATAAACGAAACTTTTGCTTTGATTCAGAACAATCGTCCATATTATGTGGAACTTCAAACACAGAACGTAGTAGATGATGAGATGGATTATATCAAAAGATTGCATGAATGCGTATTAACACAGTGTGCATTGGAGTTGAAAGAAACTGGTATTTTGGAACTTTTTGATATAGCAGAGGTTGAACTTACGGGTGCGCAGATAGATGATTTTGGTGATGTTGATTATATTAAGTATCGGCTGGAGCGGGAGTTACGAACACAGTTTGTGACAAGGAATCAGACACTGCTGAAAACAATTTATACATATATTGCAAATGATAAGGCAAATCAGGACGATTTAAATTTCAGTTTGTATGGTACAAATAGTTTTAATTTGGTATGGGAAAAAGTATGTGCAGAGAATTTCGGAAGTGTGTTGGATAAAAAGTTATATGAACTTCCGCCTGGTTTGTCTGAAGACTATGAAGCAAGTAAAAATGAGAAGTTGATAAGTATAATAGATAAACCACAGTGGCACAAAAATAATCCATATATCACTGATGGAAAAGTAGATACTTTAAAACCTGATTTAATATGTATATATCCATGCGATGATACAGAATATTGTTTTGGCATATATGATGCAAAGTATTATTGTATAGATTTTAATGAGGTTAATGGTAAATATAAAGTGACCGGGCAACCGGGTGTTGGCGATGTTACTAAGCAGTACCTATATCAACTTGCGTATGATGATTTCATTATCAAACAGGGATATAAGTACGTACAGAATATGTTTTTCTGCCCGCAGGAATCGGCTGAGTCAGATTATGGATATGTGGAAATGAAGATGCTACACAATATCGGAGATAAAACCTTAGAAAACATTGCTATTGTGAAATTATGTGCTGAAGATATGTATGATTTGTACCTTCAAAATGAGCAGATAACAGATATTAAATCGTATATTCCGAGTGTGGCAATAAAACGAGTATATAGCACTAATTTCGCAAATCGTATGATGGCATATCTTAAGGGGATTACTAAGGCGAGTCAGGAAGCACAGACTAAAATAGAGATGAAGTCGGAAAGGGGAAAGCTAATATATCCAAAACAGATAAAGAGGGAACTTGGAGCTAAGTTGATATATGATGTGATATGCCCGATTGCTACAGGTGCATTTTATGGTTTTAATCCATATGAAAAAGATTATGGAAATATGGTTGCCGAAGACATGGGAAATTCATATGAAAAATGTGAACAGATTGCATTGGTTGCCATAGAAATCGAAAAACATATAAAAGAACTGTCAGAGTAAGAGCTGAGGGAAGAATCAATAGTGAAAGTTATTTTGCAGCATTGCTTTGATGATAAAAAAGACATATCAGCGATGGCAAAAGGAAATAGCTTAGATAAGCTTGTAGAGAAGGTGATGGAATTGATACGAGAAGTATATTTGTAGAACGGAGGTGAGCTGGATGCCAAGAGTTTTTGACAGGAACAATGTTATTTTGTTAAGAATAAACGAATCTGACTTAAATTCATTTCTAATTGATACAGATATAGGTGATGACGGAATTCGTAAGTACATGTTGGAAGAGTTTACGAAGGTCGTGATGGAAGTGATTCCGGAATATGTATTTGCACATTATGAAAATGAAGAAATTAATGATTTAAATGCGGTAAGTAAACTACGAGAGGCAGCTCATAGTATATATAAAATAAAAGAATTTGAACTGATGAGAAGATATTATTTGTATGGTGATTTGGAAGCTAAACAAGAATTGGACAATTCATCATATAAAAATCGCGGTGAATTTGGTGAATTAATCTTGCATTTATTATTACGTGATTTCAAAGGTACAATTCCTTTGATTTCTAAAGTCTATTTTAAAGATTCATCTGGTGTTCCTGCGCATGGATTTGATACCGTACATATTTCGCCTAATGAAAAAGTATTATGGTTGGGTGAAAGCAAATTTTATAGTAATGGAAAAGTAGGAATTAAAAAACTGTTAGAGGATTTGGAGGAACATTTTAAGAAAGAGTATCTTGATGAACAATTTATTATTATAAAGAAAAACCTTGAATGTAATGAGATTCCACAAAGACAGCAATGGATAGAAGAATTGTCTAATTGCAATAAATTAGGCGATAAGTTGAATATGATAAATATTCCAATGTTATGTACATATGAAAATGACATATATACAAAGTTTGAGGATTTGAATGAACAAGATGCTATTAACTATCATGAATTGAATGTAAGAGAATTAAAAAAGTATTTTGATGACGAAAATAAGCATCCTTTAAAATCTAGGCTAAATGTGATTTTACTTTTGTTTCCAGTAAAGAATAAAAAGGAATTGATTACGCTGTTGCATGAGAAATTATGGCATATGCAAAGCATATAGGTGATAATATGGATAAAATACTTGAGTTTATAGAATCGGTAGACATAATTTCATATAGTGAAAGTTTCGAAATTGCATTGAAATGTTCAAGACTTATAGCAAGTGGAACTGAAGCAGATTTAGTTCTGGCTCGGAGGATAATTATTAGAGTTCTAGATGTATTAAAAAAGATACCAAAAGAAACATATGATATTTGGGCTGATTTAGTGGAAACGGTGGGATTTTACCCATATTTAGAAAAGAACAAAGCGATGTTAGAACAGAATTCGCTTGCAGACGAAATAAGAATGCAGAGTTACAAATCGGATTATTTAGATGATAAATATATGCATATCAAACAAAAGGAACTGTCTGATTTGCTGAAATCTGAGAGTAATGTTGTCGCAAGTGCACCGACTAGTTTTGGAAAAAGTTTGCTTATTGAAGAAATTGTAGCTTCTGGAACTTATAATAATATAATTATTATCCAACCAACATTGGCGTTGTTGGATGAAACTAGAATCAAATTAAGGAAATACAAAGATAAATATAAAATTATAGTTAGGACATCACAAGAGTATTCGGTTGTTAAAGGTAACCTTTTTTTGCTAACGGCAGAGAGGGTAATGGAGTATGAAGGATTTCCCCATATTGACTTGCTGATTATTGATGAATTTTATAAGCTAAGCTTAAGAAGGAAGGATGAGCGTGCTAATATTCTCAATAATGCTTTTTTAAGGATTGTGAATAAATATAATTCAAAATTTTATTTGCTGGGACCTAATATTGATGGGATTACAGAGGGGTTTGCCGATAAATATAATGCAGTATTTTTTAAATCATCATATTCGCTGGTGGACTGCAAGATTATTGATAAAAGTAACCAGTTGGGACGTGATTTGTCAAAAGCAAAGTATGAAAATAGAAAAACAGAATTACTGTGTGAATTGTTATATGAATTGAGGGATGAGCAAACAATAATTTATTTTTCTAGTCCAGCAAGAGCAAGAAAATATGCAAAGATATATTGTAACTACTTATCTGAAAAAGAAGATGAGAAAAAAGAGGAATTACCATTGGTGGCGTGGATTGAAGAAAATGTTTCTAAACGCTGGGGACTGGTAAATGAGTTGAAAAATGAAATAGCAATTCATGATGGCTCGTTGCAAAAGCATATTGGTGCAGCAATCATAGATTATTTTAATGAAGGCAAGTTGAAATATATTTTTTGTACATCAACTATAATAGAAGGGGTTAATACAAGCGCAAAAAATGTTGTTATTTTTGATGAAAAGAAGGGAACAAATGAATTGGATTTCTTTGACTATAGCAACATAAAGGGTCGTTCGGGAAGGATGATGGAACATTATGTGGGGAAGGTATACAATTTTATCAACATACCTAAAGAAGAAAAAATTGTTGTAGATATTCCGTTTTATGAACAAAATAAGGAACTTATAACAGATGAAATTTTGGTAAATATACCTGAAAAAGATGTTAAAACAGAAGTTAGGGAACGGTATAATAAAATATACGAAATCCCTAGTGAACTACTTGATATTATAAAAAAGAATGGGACATCAGTTAATGGTCAAATGAGCATTTATTATGCGCTTGAAAGAGATATACAAAATGGTCATTACAATGATATTTCTTGGACAAGAATGCCAGAATATAATAAGATGCTATATGTACTTAAGTTGGCGGAGAATAATACCTTTACTTGCGAGAATAATAAAGGAATATTATCCGTGGAACAACTCACAATGTATTTAAATTTGTATCGAACAAATGGAAATATGACAAGGATTATCGAATCTTTGTATAATTACAAGAAAAGTAAGGTTAAAAATTTGACCTCGGAGAGAGATTCAAATTACTTTGATCAGGCTATTGAGGAAGCATTTCATATATATAGGCATTGGTTCCAATTCACAGTACCAAAGGCGTTTAGAGTTGTAGATAGTTTGCAAAGATATGTGTGTGAAAGACACGGAAGAAAGTCCGGCTCATATAGTTATTTTGTTCAACAATTGGAAAATGATTTTTTGCAAGAAAATTTGTCAATATTATTAGAG
>JAIDOW010000051.1 GCA_029063085.1 Lachnospiraceae bacterium | reverse complement strand
GAGCTGGGGCATATCCTGGGGCTGGATGATGCCTATCCCTCTGAGAAATATGACAGATGTGCGGATAACAGTGAGACCGGAGAAAAGTGTGGTGATAAGGCATATGATAATTTAATGAAGTATCACAGTAGTTGTACAAAAATCAACGCAAATGGAATAGAAATGATGCTAAAGGCAGTGGACAGGGAAACCGGTATACCAGACTTCGGATCACAGTGTTTTAAGACCTACGGTGATGAAACGATTTCTGATGTGATCAAAAACCATAAGGATTATCAAAAGGATAAGTGATGGGAGGGAAAATAGATATGGATGAAAAAGTAAAGGGTTATATTACAGCAATGTGGGTGATGGTGATATTGTCAGTTATCCTGATGCAAGGAAGGACAGCATATGCTATTGGTGATGGTAATCAGAAGACTGCTCCTGAAAACGTCAGGGCAGTCAGGAATTCCAACACATCCGTCCGGATCAGCTGGAAACCGGATGCAGAAGTGGATGGCTATATCATTTACCGGTATGACCGTTCCGCAAAGAAATATGTAAAGGTGAAGGTTGTCAGGGATTCATCAGCAGACAGATGGATTGACAGGAAGTTAAAGACCAATAAGGTCTATCGGTATAAAGTAGCCTCTTACAGGATGGTGGACGGAAAAAAGCAGGTCAGTGCCCTTTCGGACTGGGTGAGTGCCAGGACGTACAAGAGGTACAGTAAATCTGTCAATGCACAGGCACCAAAGGTGGATAAGAAGAAGGTGAATCTGGGACTGTGTTCCAGCCAGAAGCTGAAAAGCAGAGTCGTTGCAACCAGATATGGGAAGAACAAAAAGAAAAAGCCGTTTTCTGATAAGGTAAGGTGGTACAGCAGTGACACTTCCATAGCAACGGTAGACCAGAATGGTGTGGTCAAGGCAGGTGCAGCACCAGGAAGTTGCAGCATCTATGCAAAGGCACACAACGGTGCAAAGACGGAAGTAAAAGTGAACGTTAAGAATTATGCCAAGGAGGATGACTTTTATAACTATAGCAGGGAAGATGATATCTATACCCTGATTACAGATTTTAAACCTCAGATACAAGATATAGCAGAGTACTACTCCATACACAGGATTGGTGAAGGTAATGTTATTTATATGGATTTGGATGACCATGCTAACGTGGTAATCACACCGGAAAATGCGGATATCGGGAATTTAAGGGAGGATATAGAAAAACTGCTGGTAGAGTTCCCTTATTACATTAGTATTGAGGTATATTGTGACAGGGTGGAATATATATTAAGGAAAGAAGATAGTGATGAATCATTGAAAGCATATGTAGTTTTTTGGTTTGACAATGACTGTAACGAATGGTGGAGCATACAGGTAGGACCACATTGGACGGCATACAGATTTTATCCACATTGAATTTAACTTATGATTTGGTAATCATGTTAAAGGATTTATAGAAAGTGACAGCCAGTCAATTAACGGCAGTTTGCCAAAACAGGGAGGAGAAGAAATATGGATAGAAGAATGATAAAGGGGATTATATGTATTCTGATAACGGCACTGCTGTCAGTCCTTTTCCTGTCTGGACAGCTAGCATATGCATCCGGCACGGGTGTCACATATGATGCCCCTGAAAACGTCAGGGCAGTCAGGAATTCCAGTACATCTGTCCGGCTCAGATGGAAAACAGATACAGACGTGGACGGTTACATCATTTACCGGTATGACCGTTCCGCAAAGAAATATGTAAAGGTGAAGGTCGTCAGGGGTTCATCAGCAGACAGATGGATTGACAGGAAGTTAAAGAGCAATAAGGTCTATCGGTATAAAGTAGCCTCTTACAGGATGGTGGACGGAAAAAAGCAGGTCAGTGCCCTTTCGGACTGGGTGAGTGCCAGGACGTACAAGAGGTACAGTAAATCTGTCAATGCACAGGCACCAAAGGTGGATAAGAAGAAGGTGAATCTGGGACTGTGTTCCAGCCAGAAGCTGAAAAGCAGAGTCGTTGCAACCAGATATGGGAAGAACAAAAAGAAAAAGCCGTTTTCTGATAAGGTAAGGTGGTACAGCAGTGACACTTCCATAGCAACGGTAGACCAGAATGGTGTGGTCAAGGCAGGTGCAGCACCAGGAAGTTGCAGCATCTATGCAAAGGCACACAACGGTGCAAAGACGGAAGTAAAAGTGAACGTTAAGAATTATGCCAAGGAGGATGACTTTTATAACTATAGCAGGGAAGATGATATCTATACCCTGATTACAGATTTTAAACCTCAGATACAAGATATAGCAGAGTACTACTCCATACACAGGATTGGTGAAGGTAATGTTATTTATATGGATTTGGATGACCATGCTAATGTGGTAATCACACCGGAAAATGCGGATATCGGGAATTTAAGGAAGGATATAGAAAAACTGCTGGTGGAGTTCCCTTATTACATTAGTATTGAGGTACATTGTGATAGTGTAGATTACATACTGAAAAAGGAAGATACCAAGGAGGCATTGGAGGCATATGTGTATTTCTGGTTTGATAATGATTGCAGTGAGTTTTGGGATATACAGATAGGACCACATTGGACGGCATACAGATTTTATCCACATTGAATTTAACTTATGATTTGGTAATCCTGTTAAAGGATTTATAGAAAGTGACAGCCAGTCAATTAACGGCAGTTTGCCAAAACAGGGAGGAGAAGAAATATGAATAGAAAAATGCTACAAGGGATTATATGTATTCTGATAACGGCACTGCTGTCAGTTTTTTTCCTGTCTGGACAACTAGCATATGCAACCAGTAAGGGTGTTACATATGATGCCCCAGAAAATGTCAGGGCAATCAGGAATTCCAACACATCTGTCCGGATCAGATGGAAACCGGATGCAGAAGTGGATGGTTATATCATTTACCGGTATGACCGTTCCTCAAAGAAATATGTAAAGGTGAAGATTGTCCGTAATCCGTCAGCGGAAAGTTGATTGATTCCCACAGAGTTGCTGACTCAGATTTACGGGCAGTGTATAAGGTATGGATTTTAAATTTAAAGCCGTTACATGGTGTGCAGTATCAGAATAAGAGAAAATCTCTTGTGATTCGCATTGCTGTGTAATGGTTTTTTGTTTGTCCAAAATCGGAAGGTAAAATAAAATGGATAAAACAAAATCAGAAAGAGTAAGCGAGACTTTCCAATTGAATGGAAAAAGGGACAATCGTAAGAATTTCTTCATTTTTTTGTATGCATTTTTGTAATTATTTTTTTGTAAAATAAAGCCATATTGATAATAAGGCTTACTGGCAGTACATGGTGGAAGGTAAAAAATACCTGTGTTTATGAAGAATTCTAAAGTTTCCATAATGGAACTTGATAATTTACTTGTGCTGACGTATAGTAGGGGTGAGGTGAAATAATGACTATATTAGTTTGCGATGATGACAAAGAAATAGTGGAAGCTATTTCCATTTATTTAAAACAGGAAGGTTACAACATAGTTCCGGCCTATAATGGAAAAGAAGCATTGGAGGTTATGGAGAGAGAGGAGATTCACTTAATTATTCTGGATATTATGATGCCAGAATTGGACGGAATCCATGCATTGCTAAAGCTGCGGGAAAACAGTTCCATTCCCGTAATCCTGCTTTCTGCAAAATCTGAAGACGTGGACAAGATTCTGGGACTAAATGTAGGGGCAGATGATTATGTGACCAAGCCCTTTAATCCGTTAGAACTGATTGCAAGAGTAAAATCCCAGCTAAGAAGATATACAAAGCTGGGCGGGATAGAACAGAACAATGACAATCTTTTGATAAATGGATCTATTGCAATGGATCGGGAACAAAAGATTGTTACTGTAGATGGAGAAAGTGTAAAACTCACGCCTACGGAATTTAAAATTTTACAGCTGTTAATGGAAAATGTGGGAACAGTGTTTTCTTCTGCACAGATTTATGAAAGAATATGGGAGGAAGATGCATATGCCACGGACAATATCGTATCGGTACACATCAGAAGGATTCGGGAAAAGATTGAGATTGATCCGAAGAATCCGGACTATATAAAAGTAATGTGGGGCGTTGGATACCGTATGGAAAGGAAATAATCGATTTATGCGAATAAAAGCCGGATGCAGCGGCCCTTATGCACACGGCTATCATAGTAAAGGAGCAAAATTGGTTATAGGATAATAAGGAGACTGCCATGAAAGAGAGAGAGCAAACGGAAAAATGGCTATTTTCCACTTCAGGAAAACTTGCAAGAGGACTGTTTTGTATGCTGACATTTTGTGTCTTTATGACAGGACTGGTATTTTCTGTTTATGGTATTCTGCATTATGGGTCAGATATTTTACATTTTCCTAAGGCAGATTATTTTCAGAGTAATACATATCAGATAGATGTAAGTAATGAAGCGAGCAGTCTGATGTACAGTCTGGCAACAATATATGAAAAAAATTTTAAGGAATTTTCTATCACGGATGTAGAAAAAAGAACTATTACTTTTTATGATCTGATTGCTATGATGCAGGACTGTCAGGATGGAATGTCTATTGAAGATGTTATGAATAATAAGGATCGTTATAAGATTCGGACTTTAAATTGTGGTTTTGATTTATCCAGACACTCCCAGATTCTGGAGTATTTATTTGCGAATGCAGCTTTAATAGATAATAATTTTTTGTATTTCTCAGAGGAAGCATTTCAAAATTTGTTTAAGACGGGTGCAAGTGTACGTCAGAATGCAGAGCATATGTATTCTGAATATTTTTCAGAGTCGGCCTATTTTGTTTTTGCTGAAGATGGACAATATGTAGTGATTTTCGGTGATGATACTGCTAAAAGTGAGGAAGAAAACGGAGCAGAAGAAGAAAAACTTGAGGAAGCTATCATAAAAGTTCCTGAGGTTGAGTGTGCTGTATATGACCCTGAAAAAAATTTATACTATTCCACCAGCGATAATTATTTTACTCCCATGGGCAGTTATATTTACAGTTCCTATGATTTGAAAAATGAGATAGGAGAACCTGAAAATATTGAAGGCAGTATTATTTTCTCGCTGTTAAAAGCAGATAATCTGGATAATGGAGGAATATGGAGCAGACTGAACCAGCAAAGCGGTATTAATATAGAACTGGCTAAAGTCAATACGCTTGAAAACAGTTCGTTTTACTACTATGTAAAAAATTCCCAATATGAGAAAAGCAATGTTGAAAGCCTTGAAGATATTACTAGTTTGCAGCATGCATATCGTATGGTTGGGAAGAACGCTCTCGAATATGGAAGAACGAATTCTGAAGAAGAGGAAAACCTTCAGAATGTGGAGAGCCTGGACTTTTATAATGTGATAGAGGAGGCATTTAGCTATCTGCCTCAGGATATAGTATTTTATTTTGGAATCAATCCAAATGTGAAATCCGCAGATGATGGAAGCAGGTTGATTCAAAGTTATCAGAATTATGAAAATTGTTCCAGAGGGGGCTTTGCGGTAGTCATTGCTGCTATCGCCTTGATTTTATTGTTTTTACAGGCAGGGCTGCTGATCTATACTACCGGTAAGAAGAGAAGAGGGGATAAACAGGTTATTTTAAATTCCTTTGACCGGCTTCCAACAGAGCTTTGGATTCTTTTGTTCATGGCTGTTCTTGTTGGCTGTAGTCTGCTTGCAGTTTTGGGAGGACGGATTATTTATTTTGGAGATATGAATATAAGAATAGTAATGTTACAGACTGCTTTGTCAACAGTTCCATTTGGATTCTCTTTTATGATGCTGACCTTAAGCTTTGTCAGGAGAATGAGGGCGCATAATATGAAGGAGCGTTCATTCCTTTATAAATTTTTGATAAGAGCAAAAAAAAACAGCGGAAATTTAGAGGGAGAGAAAAAGGGCAGCCATGTTAAGGGGCTGAGAGAAAACCTGAAAGAGTTTTTTTACAGTCTGAAAGGAACAGATAAGCTCCTGATTCTGTTTGCAGGTTATGTAATATTAATGGCAATCTGCTGGTTTCTGCCCCAGAGGAGAATCGGATTTGGGTTGTTTATTTTACTGGACATAGCTGCACTGGCGGCCATTGTTTATGCTGTAAGGGATTTAAAAGAACTGACACGTGGCGTAACGGAGATTACCAAAGGAAATCTGGATTATAAAGTCTCTTTGGATAGGAAAAATGGGTTGTTTAAGGAATTAAATGACGGAATTAATCATATTGGTGACGGAATCAAAGCTGCGGTAGAAACATCGATAAAAGATGAACGGATGAAAACGGAGTTAATTACTAATGTATCCCATGATTTAAAAACACCGCTGACTTCTATTATCAATTATATTAATCTGTTAAAAACAGAGAAAATGCCTACTCCCGAAGCGGAGCACTATGTGGAGGTTCTGGAATCAAAAGCACAGAGATTACGACATTTAACGGAGGATCTGGTGGAGGCGGCAAAAGCCACGTCAGGTAATATAGAATTGGAAAAAATGCCCCTTGCTTTTAACGAATTAATGAAACAGGCATTGGGAGAATTTGAAGATAAATTTGCCACAAGGGATTTAAAAGTGGTTGTGAATATTCCGGAAGAGCCGGTAATAGTGCTGGCAGACGGAAGGCGGATGTTCCGCATTATTGAAAATGTCTTACAAAACGCATATAAATATGCACATCCGGGAACCAGAATCTATGCGGATTTATCGAATAGGCAGAGTGTGATTACATTTATTCTGAAAAATATATCTGCGGCACCACTTAATATCAGTCCTGAAGAACTGATGGAGAGATTTACAAGAGGGGATTCGGCAAGAAGCACGGAGGGAAGTGGATTAGGGCTCTCGATTGCAAAAGACCTGACAAGATTGCAGGGAGGAACCTTTGATATTAAATTGGATGGGGATTTGTTTAAAGTGATCATAACTTTTCCGGAATATGATAAAACGCAGGAGGAGTCAGAGTCAAAGACTCCGCCACAAGCAGCGGGACATTAAATTTCGTTAAAGTGAAAAAAGTACACATAGAATGCATAAGTGAAGCATATACTTGTTGATGGATGGTTATAGTGTAAATTGGTTACAGTGGTAGAGCAAAGTATATTGTGAAATATACTGAAACGGGTATTGCCCGCATAAAAATCTGCTTTTTTAAGGATTATATGCATAGAAATTGCTTTGCAGTTGGTTGCAAAAAGCAGATAGGCGGGCAAGCAGGCAATCAATTTTGTTTTGCAAAATTGGTTACAATAGAGGAGGTTGTTTATGAAGGTAGGACTGACTCAGATGGATATTGTCTGGGAGAACAAAGAAAAAAATATGGAAAAAGCGAGGAAACTGATAGAACAGGCAGCAAAACAGGGTGTAGAGCTTCTGGTGTTTCCGGAGATGACATTTACGGGATTTACAATGAACACGGCACTTGCCGGTGAAGAAATGCTGTTTTCCCCTACACTGCGTTTTTTTAAAGAAAATTCGAGAAAATACCATATGTCAATGGCTTTTGGTTTTGTAGAGGACTTTGGTGAGGAATACTATAACAAGCTGATGATCGTATCTGAGGGCAGGGTGTTATATGATTATGACAAGATACATCCTTTTAATTATGGGGAGGAAGGCAGACATTATATCGGAGGACATGAGGTGAAGACGGCTCGTTTAAAGGATATAGAGGTTTCCGGATTTGTGTGCTATGACTTGCGTTTTCCAGAAATTTTCCAGGCTGTATCGGGACAAGCCGATATGATTTTAGTGATTGCCAACTGGCCTAAGGAACGGATTCTTCACTGGGAAACCCTGCTTCGGGCAAGGGCTATTGAAAACCAGTGCTATATCATCGGAGTAAACCGGACCGGAAGGGGTAACGGATTGGAATATATGGAAAGCTCCATGGCATTTGACCCGATGGGAGAACGGCTGACAAAGGCACACAGCAAGTCAGAGCTGATGGTGGTAGAGGTGGATGCCGATAAAGTGAAAGAGATTCGAAAGAAATTTCCGTTTAAAGAGGATCGGCAGATGGATTTGTATGAAACCTTTTATACAAAAGGAATGGCAGGAACGGTAAAAGAGATGGAACCTCTTAAAATGGCATAATGATAAAAAAGTATTTCATAAATACCTTCAATAAATGTGTATAAGGAGAATGCCTGGTACAATTGGTGCCGGCATTCTTCTTTTTTGGCAGTGATGAAATACTTATTTATCTGTATTTACAATTTTTGAAAGTTGCTATTCTTAATGAAAAGATTACGCCAGATATTTATAGACCAGTATAAAATGGCACAAACTGCCTAACATGACAAAGCAGTGAAATAACTCGTGGTTTCCAAAATTCTTCCAGTTATATTTTTTGAAAAGTGGAAGCTTCAGTGCATATATAATACCGCCAACCGTATATATGATACCGCCTACTAACAGCCACATAAAAGCATCGTGCGACAAGTTTTTCATAATGGAAGAAAATGCAAAAACGACCAGCCAGCCCATGCCGATATAAAGGACAGAGGATAACCAGTGGGGGCAGTTGATCCAGCAGATTTTAAAAATTGTGCCAATAAGGGTAATGCTCCAAACTGTAGCAAGCAGTGGAAGACCAACGGATTTTGGAAGAACGATCAGGCAGATTGGCGTATAAGAACCGGCAATCAATACAAAAATCATGGCATGGTCAATCTTCCGAAGCACCGTGTTTACTTTTTCCGAAATATCAAAGGTATGATAAACCGTGCTGGCACCGTATAAGCAGATCATACTGGCGATAAAAACAACGAATGCACCAAGGTAAGCACTATTTAATCCGTGTGCGGCTTTGATAAGAAGGGGAGAAGCTGCTAAAACAGCGACGATCATTCCGATAAAATGGGTAAGAGCACTTCCTGGGTCTTTTACTTTCCAGTGTCCGGTATTCATAAGAAACACATCCTTTCCAATGTTGTGAGTACTGTTAATCAAAAATATATTATGTAGTATCAAATACTATGTTATCTTGTTTACTATAATACTACCTGCTAATAGAATATGCAAGTTAATTTTTAAAATAAATGCAATTTATGGGAAAATAATGATTTATTATAATAAACGGGACATACTCACATTGACAAACCACTAACTTTAAGATAGGATGGAAGAAATGCAATGAAAGGGGGATTTCCATGGAAGAGCATAGTGAGAAGATGATCGCACCTATTGTTATTACAGTACTTTTTATTGTATATTATTATATTTATTTCATTATATTACTGGCAGCATTGCCGGGAATTATTTTAAAACTGCTATTTGGAATCATTCCCATTGCTTTGGCTGCTGTGATGATATTTGTGTGTGTACAGAGAATGAAGGAAATAAGGAGTGGTGAGGAAGATGATCTTAGTCAATACTGATTATATCAGCGGAAAAGAATTAGAGATGCTTGGTCTTGTAAAGGGTAGTACGATACAGACAAAAAATGTGGGACACGACATTACCCAGAGCTTTAAGACGTTGGTAGGTGGTGAGCTTAAGGCATATAATGAGATGATGAATGATGCAAGAGCACTGGCGACCAAAAGAATGAAACAGGAAGCAGAATCATTGGGCGCAGATGCCATTGTCAATGTGAGATATGCAACTTCTGCAATCATGGCAGGCGCTGCCGAGGTTATGGCTTATGGAACAGCTGTAAGATATGTGGAAAGATAACAAAAATATTGTTTAGGAAAGTTTTGAATAAACGGTTTATTCCCGCAGGTAGTGAGCTAAGTACCGTGCCTGCATGGGCATTCAGCAAATGCTTTGGGAGTCATTAGAATGCTTAGGAGATTTGACTAAGGGGGCTGTCGCATGAAATAGGGGATTTTCGGTTTGCAGGATTATGGCAAACGGAGAATTCGGCTATAGTGCGGCAGTCCTCCTTGTTTTTTTAATTCACTCTTTATCTAAATGAAAAAAAGTTGTATAATTTCATAGTGTAAAAACATAGAAGTGATTTTAAGATAGAGGTTGTTGACCCTCGCAGCAAACAAAGTTTGCAGGTAAAATTGGTTACAATTCAGGAGGAATAGGTTATGGTAAAACAATCGTGGAAGCCGGGGAATATGTTATATCCGGTTCCGGCAGTATTGGTAACCTGTCAGGATGAAGAAGGAAATGACAATGTATTAACGGTTGCGTGGGCAGGTACAGTCTGCTCGGATCCTGCCATGCTTTCCATTTCTGTCAGAAAAGAAAGGTATTCCCATCATATGATAAAAGAGAGCGGGGAATTTGTGGTGAATCTGACCACGGCAGAGCTTATGCGTGCAACGGACTATTGCGGTGTCCGGAGCGGAAGGGATGAGGATAAATTTAAGGCAATGGGTCTTAGCAAAGGCAGTGCGGGGAAAGTGAAAGCACCGATTATTATGGAAAGTCCTGTGAATATCGAATGCAGGGTAAGGCAGGTATTGGAGCTTGGAAGCCATGATATGTTTATTGCAGAAGTAGTAAATGTACAGATTTCCGAGGAGTATATGGATGAGAAGGGAAGTTTTCACCTAAATGATGCTGATTTACTGGCATATTCCCACGGAGAATATTATACACTAGGAAAGAAACTGGGAACGTTCGGGTGCTCGGTGAGAAAACCGGCACGTAAGAAAAAAAGGAACGCATAAACAGAGAAATACATAGAAAAGGGGATTGTCTTGAAGAAATTTAATATGAAGACCCGACTGCAATGGGGTTGGTTTAAAGCGGCACTATTAGGGACAGCAATAGGAATTTTAATTGCTCCCACAGCGGGAGAAATCATCGGGGCATCCGGTGAAAAGAAGGATAATACGGAAAATTACATTAGCACCATGTTAAGCAGCATTTCCTTTGGCAGTAAAGTCAAGGTTATGATTAATGGTGACGTGGTAGCACTTGCGGGGAGTAAGGAGGCCGGTGAGGAAGCATTTCAAAATGCAAGGCTTGCATATAACGCGAAGGGCGTACAGATATTGGATATAGATGTTACCTACGAAGAAGTAGATAAGGAAAAGGATGCGGAAACCATTAAGGGAATGCATCTGCTTCGAAATGAAAAGCTTGCAGAGGCTGTTTTGGACAGCTTTGATAAGTATGCAGAGGCTGACAAAGAACTTGCTTATACAATGCGGATTGATGATTATACTGTAACCATTGACAGCATGGAGGATTTGGTTTCTGTTCTGGAAAAAGCACAGGGTGCCTATGATACGGAAGATGTTTTTAAGGTAGGGCTGAAACCGACTGCCAGCAGGAATGTCACTATGTATGAGGTTGACGTGACAAAAAAGGAAGCAAAGGATATTGAAGCAGGAGCGGAGCAGGGATCGACACAGACACCTGCCAGCCAGAGTGTATCAACGGAAATGCCCGGAAGTGAAGCCGGGACACAGGCAGGCACTGAAGCACAGACTGAAGATACCGGAAGCACCACGGAATCTCCGGGGGAGCCGGGGACGCAGACAGAGCCACCATCCGAGGAGGGGCAGATTTTTCCGATTGAAAAAAATAAGAGAGTCCTGTTGACAGGAGCGGAAGCTTCCACAGAGGGGGAAACGTCTTCAGAAGGAGGAGCAGGTGATACACAGGCATCTACGGAAGGAGAACCAGCCGGAGAAGGAACGCAGGCTCCCGCTGAAGGAGAAAATGCCGGAGAAGGGACACAGACACCGGAAGAAGATGAAGCTGCCACGCCGCCTTCGGAGATGCTTCCTCAGGCGGCGGATGACGGAATAAAGTATGTGGGATTTTCCGAAACCATTCAGGTTATGGAAACCTATGTGAATAAAGAGCAGATTAAAGACAAGGACACCGCTTATAGTGAAATGACTGCAAAAAATGCAGAGGCGGATATCTATGTTGTGGAACGGGGGGACTGTCTGTCTATTATCGCAGAAAAAACCAATATGTCTGTAGAGGAGATTAAAGAGTTAAATCCAAGTATTGAATCCGATGATAATCTTTTTTATGACGACAGGCTGAATATTACGGTGCCCACGGCAGCAGTTCAGGTCTTGGTGGAAAAGCAGGAGACCTATCAGGAAAATTATAATGAAGAAGTTGTCTATCAGGATGATGATAGTATGTATATTGGAGAAACGGAGGTTGTCCAGGAAGGGACACCGGGAAGTCATATTGTTACCGATCTGGTAACCTATAAAGATGATATGGAATGTGACAGAGAGCAGTTGCAGGAGACAGTAGAAGTAGCAGCAGTTGCACAGATAGTAAAGAGAGGAACCAAATCCAAGCCGACATATATGTTTCCGGTTACAAATTGGAATGTCACCTCGAATTTTGGATATCGCTGGGGACGTCTTCATGCGGGAACGGATGTAGGAGTGCCTACGGGAACTACGGTCAGGGCTTCCAGAGCCGGTCAGGTCATTACAGCAGGATGGCTTGGCGGATATGGAAACTGCGTCATTATTGACCATGGTGACGGTGTCTGTACCCGTTACGGACATCTGAGTGAAGTGACAGTCAGCGTGGGACAGTATGTAGACCAGGGACAGCAGGTGGCTTTATCCGGCAACACGGGGCGAAGCACAGGCCCTCATCTTCATTTTGAGATCAGGATCAATGGGGAGGCCGTGGACCCTACACCATATCTTTATCAGACACAGTAAAACAGGAGGAAAACATAGATTCCCGTCTGGCAGGCAAACCACCAGACAAGTTGATCTGTTTTGGGGCTGTAGCAAACAGAAATCAGAAGAACGGATAAAGGAGACATATGCAGATATTAGGAAGTATCATCAGCGTGGTAGGAGTGGTGCTTTTGATAGTTGGTAGAAATGTGGGCAAATATCTGCCGCCGGATTATCAAAAGGAAGAGGACGATGGCTTTTTACAGCTTTTGCAGAGTATGGGAAGATTGATCAGCGGGGCAGGAGCCGTGTTTCTTGTGATAGGAATTATAATAATTTTATCAGGTATATGGATAAAGTAAAGGGATCGGCAGTAATCATCTGTAGCAGACAAAAAATATGAGGATATCAATGGAAAAGGACAGGAAAAAGGAATTAAAATGTTTCAAATATTTTCAGATACAGTGGCTGATTCCGGTTTTTGTAATAGGACTGGAGCTGCTGTTTCATGTAGAAATATACGGTCATTTTGATTCTAATATGGTACATGCCATTCTTTTTTCCCTGCCCTTTTCTTTTTTGGCATTACTGGTGGGAAGTACCGACAGCAGAATTTGGAATGGGATTGCCAGATGCATTATGCTTCTGGCAGCGGTGGTTTATTTTACTGCCCAGATAATTTATTACCAGGTATTTGGTAATTTTCTTTCTTTGAAATCCATATTTAACGGTGCAGGTCAGGCAGTGGATTTCGGTTCTACCATATGGGAGGCTTTTTTGGAACATGCACTGGTGATCAGTGTGGCTGTTTTATGTTATATCGGTTATGTGACATCAGAGGTGTTGTTTTATAAAAGGGAAAGTAGAGAATTGGCGGAAAACACAGGGGATGCCGGCAAAACAGAGGATGCAGATAAGATTGGAAATGAGGAGATATCCAAGCTAAATGAAAAGAGAAAAGAGGATACAGATAAAAAAACAAAAGGGAAATTATATGTAAATAAGCCGGTTTTGGTTAAAATAGGGATTTACCTTATGCTAATTTTTGTAATACCGTTTCTGGGAACCATGATATTGATGGCAGAGGGGATTGGAATCAGCAGTATTTATGAAGTAAAGACAAGATTCCATCGTACGGAACAGTCTATGTACAGGTTGGGTTTAATGGCAACACTGGCAAAGGATGTGGAAGAAAAGTTCTGTGATATGGCAGGAATTACTGAAAGCCAGTGGAATGCGGGTTATTTGTGGATAGAAAAGCATTTATTTAAGGAAAATGTGGATAAAATAGAAACCGCCGCTGTATGGAAGGAGGGGAATACAGACGGAACAGATTCCGTAGGCAGAAAAAATGCCGAAACAGGAGAAAAGTCTTCGGATGGGAATGGGAGTGACGAGAAAACAGAAAAAACAAAGGTTTTGTATCATAAATGGGATATAGATTTTGATACCCTTAAAAAGAGTACTACAGATAAGGAACTACAGGAGATGCATACTTATTTTGCAGGGGTGGAACCAACAGCAGAGAATATCTATACAGGACTGTTTGAAGGCTACAATCTGATCTATATTACAGCGGAGAGTTTCAGCGATGTGGTGATCGATGAGGAGCGCACTCCTGTACTTTACCAGATGTGGCAGGAGGGATTTCAGTTTCAGAATTTTTATACACCAAGCTGGTATTTAAGCACGATTGATGGGGAATATGTGAATTGTCTGGGGCAGATTCCGGTGGACGGAGACTGGAGTCTGGAGCATTCGGCAGAGAATGCACTTCCCATGGCATTGGGCAATCAGCTGGCTGGGAGAGGCTATACCTGTAATGCGTACCATAACCATGATTCGTATTATTATGATAGAACTAAAACACATCCGGAATTGGGTTATACTTTTAAGGCAGTGGGGGCAGGACTCACATTTGAATCCATGTATCCAGAATCGGATTTGGAGCTGATGGAGATTACTTGTGATGAGTACCTGAACAAGGTTCCTTTTCATACTTATTATGTGACAATGAGCGGTCATCTGCCATATACATATGATTATAATTCCATGGCAGTAAAGAACCGTCAGCTGGTTGAGGATATGGGGCTTTCGGAGAATGCGGCATGTTATCTGGCTGCCAATACAGAGTTGGAGTATGGTGTGGAATATCTGGTAGAGAAGCTTGACCGGGCGGGGCAGCTTTCCCATACGCTTTTTGTAATCGCACCGGATCATTACCCTTATGGTCTGAAAAAAGGAGCCTATGATGAACTGCATGGGCAGGCGGTAGAAGAGGATGTTTTTGAGATTTACCGCAATACCTGTCTGATCTGGAGTGCTTCCATGAAGGAGACTGAAGGGATAGAATTTCCGGTGCAGGTGGATAAATACGGTTCCAATCTGGATTTGCTTCCCACAATCTCTAACCTGATGGGTCTTTCGTATGACTCCCGGCTGCTTGCTGGAAGGGATCTGCTGTCGGAGGATATGGGACTGGTGATGTTTAAAGACCACAGTTTTCTGACAGATAAGGTACGGTATAATGCAATGACCGGAGAAGCCGCCTGGACCAAAGGAGTGAAAGAGGACCAGGCATATTTGGAAAATTGTATGCAGACGGTACAGGATAGGTTTTATTATTCGGCACAGGTACTGGGGAAGGATTATATGAGTGTCATAGAAGAGCAGAAGAATTGACCAGCAGGACATATTAGCTTTTTTCTTCTAACTTATGCAATTTTTCTATGCTTTCAAGAAAATGGCATTCCACAGGAGAAAGGGTGTCCTCCTGCTTTTTCCTATATTTCTCGTATTCTCCATAAGCTTTTTCAAGAGCCTGTTTATGAGTAACCCTTCCTTTCGTAGTTAAAATATCCCTTCTTGTCATTTTGAGATAATCATCAATCGTTTCTAACCAGTCTTTCATATACATTGGTTCTTGATTTAGAGCATGAACTTCTGCAATATCCAAATACGCAGTGACGATTTTGTTTAGTGCATCTATTTCTTTTTCGCTTAAATAATTCTTTGCAATCTCTATATCAGAACGTTTAATTTCCTTTCCGGTCCAAGATGTTAATCCCATATTATCCTTATCTGCATCTGCACGTTGATAAATCACTTCTGCTGCAGTATGTTTGTGTGCTGCCCAATGCATTTTGTTCTGCACTTGTTTAAAAAACAAAATTGAATTCTCTGCCTTAGGATCATAATCAATGCTAGTTGCATATATTTCCAATACCTTTCTCCAAAATACTTTTTCAGAAGAACGAATATCACGAATACGAGACAATAACTCGTCAAAATAGTTTCCACCCCCAAGATTTTTAAGACGGTCATCATCTAGTGCAAATCCCTTTTTCATATATTCTTTCAAAATAGATGCCGCCCATATTCTGAACTGTGTTCCTCTAAAAGATTTTACCCGATAACCAACAGAAATGATAACATCTAAATTATAGAAATCCACTTGATAAGTCTTTCCGTCAGAAGCAGTATAGGCAAATTTTGCCCAAACTGTTTCCTTTATCAACTCGCCCTCTTTAAAAATATTTCTTACATGCTTCCCTATTACACTTTTATCTCGTTGAAACAATTCTGCCATTTGGTCGATGGAGAGCCAAACCGTGTCTTGGTCAAAGGTTACTTCTATTTTTGTACTTCCATCTTCTGTGGTATACATGATTATATTTGATTGTGACATTATTCCCTCCATATACTGAATATTTACTAGTTCAAGACAAATTTATTTCTTTTCATTAGATTTCTTTGTATAAAACTTATTAAATAATTCTTCTTTGCATTCCATCTAATATACCTTAACAGCTAAAATCTGTTTTTAGTATATCATTAATGTTGAAAGTAAAAAAGTACTATTTCTAAAGCTGTTTCAGAAATACAAGAAATAGCACAATATATATTAATATGCATGATAATATGATTTCTCATATTTAAAGTCTGAATGTTACAGACCTAGTCAATATCTTCTAATTAATTGATGAATAGAGACATTTAACACTTTTGCTATATCAAGCAAACTTCTAATAAAAAGGGGTTGTTACAACAAGGTGCTTCAAATTTTGTTAAATAACTAATTACTTTTATCTCTATCATTATAATTTTAAATGATATTTTAAATAGAATTTGTTGTTGAAATATATTAGTTGTTGTAATATAATAAGATTAACTAAATTAGAGAGGTTCTAGTATTAATCTATAAAGCGATATGCGTTTATAGTCCTTTGAGTTGATGTGCAGAGGATGGGGAATTGTAGTGAATTAAAAGGTAGATTGGCTCATTTGAAAAATATTAATATAAACAAGTATAATTTGTTAAAAGGAACTTATTTAAGATATAATAAGAGTCATGAAATTTTTAAATGAATTTATGGTTGTTATTTGGTTGCCGAATTAATGATGATTTATAAAAAGTTGCATAAAGATGCAAAAAGCTTATGTTTAGAACTTATACAGATTAATACTTTTGCAAACTTACTTTTGACATAGAAAGAATTATTCAGTTTTGTAGAAAGGAGATGGCATATTGACAATTCTAACATATAGCATTAGAATGTATTTAGTATTACTAAGTAATAGAAAGGGTGATGTTTTGAATCCCAAATATGAGAAACAGATAAAAAAGGGTGTTTTAGAGATTCTGGTATTAAAGCTGTTGGAAAATGATGAAAAATACGGTTACCAGTTAATCAGTGAATTAAAGGAAAAAAGCGGGGGCATGTTTACATTAAAGGAAGGAACCTTATATCCCATTCTTTACCGGTTAGAAGATGAAGGGCTTGTAATAAGCAGATGGAGTGAACCCAAGGGTAAGGAGATATCCAGAAAATATTATCAGATTACCTATAAGGGTGGTCAGGAGCTTAAGGAATTATGTGAATTATGGAATGATTTTCAAAAAAATGTGAAGGAAATATTGGAGGGATAAGATATGGATCAGAAAGCGTATATAAAGGAAGTCAGCAAATACCTGAAATGTTCAGCTTCTAAGAAAAAAGAGATTGAAAAGCAATTGGAATCGGATATTCTTACTGCAATGGAAAAGGGGGAAGCTTTTGACCAGATATGCGGCAGAATGGGAACACCAAAGGAGCTGGCAGGAGAATTTAATGAGAACTTATCAGCAGAGGAGATTAAGAAAGCAAAAAAGGGAAAGATTTGTAAAATTATTGCTGTCATCACAGGCATTTTGATTATATTAGGTATTTTGGGATATTGGCTGATTCCTAAACCGATATCCATTGAAGAAAACCCAGTTTTTGATAAGGAGCGGATTGAGATTAGAGCAAAAGCGGTCATTTTAGCCTTGGATATGGGAGATTATGAAACGTTACAGTCGGAATATGCACAGGAGAAGATGAAACCGCATTTATCACAGGAAGCTATGGAGCAGGCAAAGAGGAATATCGGTGATGACTGGGGCAGACAGATTTCCCTTGGCAACGTGTATATGACCGGAATCCGGCAGAAGGGAGAGGAGTATGTGGCTGTGCAGGTGAATGTGGGTTATGAAAATGCCAACGTCACATATACGTTGTCATTCGATACAGAGTATAAGCTGATTGGTTTGTATATAAAGTGAAAAGAAAGGAGACGGGATATGATTGGATTTATTATCTGGGCTTTGTGTGGTTTGTTGTTTATAGGATTTGGAATATCTGCATTTTCCGCTAAAGAGGCAGTGGGGTTCTGGGCAAATGCAAAAGTGCCGTCCATAGAAAATGTAGCAGCTTATAATAAGGCAGTAGGCAGATTATGGTGTGTGATGGGAGCCATTTTTGTTCTGTTAGGGCTTCCGCTGTTATCAGGACAGAATTCACCGCTTATTCTGATTTCTATTATCGGAGTATTGATTGAGGTAATAGCTGCAATGGTGATTTATACCATGGGGATTGAAGGAAGGTACAGGCAGAGATAATTTGTAACATTTGATTTGGGAAAGAATCAAGGATGTATTGTATATAAGATAAAATAGAATACGCTCTTTTTTTAATCCAAATAAGGCAGAACCGAAAATACAGGTTCTGCCTTTTGTGAGGATTTATTTCATATCTTTCATGATAAATGTTTTATTATTTGTTGATTCATTATCTGCTTGCTGTTGTAAAAAGTCATCAAAGTTTTTGATTACGCTGTATCTGCTTAACTCCTTGGCGTTACAGTTATAGGTGAGGCGGTATCCAGTTCCATCTTCTTTTACAAATAAGAAACTCAGTTCATTAAAATGAATAGTTTCGGAATCAGTATTTGTGAAATATGAGTAATGAGTCTCGGTATACTCTTCTGAGATACCAAACTGGATTTTTAAATCCTCTTTTGCTTTTTCATATAAAGCAGGGACACTTTCTTCTGCTGCAGATGTAGATAATTCTTCCATACCGGAATCGAAAGTAATAAACATATCTTCTACCGTTCCATCCTGTGCATTAATTACAAATGCATAGAGAGCCATAGTATTTGTGTTATAATTAATCAGGTAAGTAGGATCTTCTTCCGAATCCCCAGTGGCTTCGCAAAAAACAATATCAACTATTAATTCAGTATCACCTTCTGCTAAAGCCTCTTCTGCTATTCCGCGGGAAATCAGTTTCTGTTTCAGTTCTTCCGTAATCTCCCTGCCAGATTCTCCTAAAACCTTGTTGCGGAATTCATCAGCAATGGCAATGGCTTTTTCTTCAGTAATGTTACTTTCCTCAGATGCTTTTTGCTGTTCTGCCTCTGCGGCTTCTATCTCATCTTTATAATCTCTTTCGTATCGCTCCTGTATTACATACTCCTGTTTCTTAAATAAATCAATCACTTGCAAATGTTCTTCATCAGTAAGCTCCCGTTCAGGATAGTATATACGTGCCCGATTGTATACATAGTAAAGGGTGTCTTTGTCTAAATTATTTAGGTCTTCTATATTATCTGCCCGTACCATTGTAATCTCGTTTTCCGGGAATTTGCCTTTAACGTATTCATTAGTAAGCGCTAATCTGCGTTTTTCTTCTGCTGCCGTTAATTCCCGTGATTCATAGATTGCATTAGTTGGAACAGAGTCCAGAATCTTTAAAAGGTCTTCTTTCTTTTCCTCTGGCATAGCCTCCATTCGCTGCTTTACCATATCTTTTACAACTGCACGGGTAGTGAATCCTCCCGCTCCTAATGCTGCGATTACGACTGCCCATATTGCAACTTTTTTCTGCCATTTATGTTTTGTGGAATGTTTTCTCATATTATGCTCCTTTTCTTTTAACTCGGAGATAAAGGAATCGGGCATGGGGTATTCGGTATCAAATCCCTGGGCTTTGCAGAGCTGGTCTACTAAAGCGTCCGCTTCTCTATAGTCTCCATGCTTAATTGCTGAATTAATTTGTTTGATAGAATCTATTTTATTTGTTGAATCAGCTGACATCATAATTCTCCTCCTGTATTATGATTTTGTTTAGGTGATTACAAAATATTAAAAAACTTTAATGGAGTTGTAATCATCTAAAATTTTTATCCGGATATCTATATATGTTCGTGAAATCCAAATGTAACAATTAAAAATCCGAAAGTTGCAATTGTTTGATTAAATGGCGGATTCTTTTTCTCAGCCGGACATATCGCATTCTGATGGCAGTTTCCGTCATCTGCATGTTTTTGGAAATCTCACGCATGGACATCCGGTCTTTATAATGTGCGTCATATAATTGTCTGTCTTCAACAGAAAGCATGTCCAGTACCTTGTGACGGTACGCTTCAATATTGACCCGGTCATCATACTGCTGGCAGATAAGATCAAAAACATCGGATTGTGGCAGGGAAATATTTTCATCCAGTTCTTCCGTTATGTATTTTTTGGATTTTCTGAAATATTCTAAGGTCAGATTCTTAGCTGTCTTATAAAGGAATGCTTCCGGTATATCATGTTGCAGGAAACGGTCTCCTTTTTTTAATGCGATATAAAAAACCTCCTGTGTCAGGTTTTCTGTTTGCTCTTTGTTTCCCGTTGCCGCTAAAATATATTTAAAAATTCGGGAATAATTTTCTTTACAAATTTGTTCAAAAGTCATTTGCATTATATCACCACCTCTTATATATATGACAGATTTTAGAAAAGGTAACAAATAAATTTGAATTTTTAAAATTTATTATAACTTATTTTACTTGGGAAAAAAACTACTTCCAGAATTTTAAAGAAATGAGCAGTTCTAGGTAAAGAAATTTAGATATAGATAAGGCAGAGCCAGTTTTGTGGCTCTGCCGTCGTAAACTTATTTTAATTTTTTTGTGACGGTTGTATCCTGACTCATTCGTTCATTATATTCACAATCTGCCAAGTATTCTTCAAATATTTCTCTTGTTGTTTTTGTATACTCGGTAAACTCCATTGCAACACAGTCATACCATATACAGTCTCCTGTTCCGTCTTTGTTTAAAAAGTAGAAACGTATTTCATTGTAATCAACCTCTTCATGGTCATCTTTGGTATAGGAACAGTAAATTTCCTCATAGTCTTCTGAAATGCCGAACAGAATCCTTAAGTCTTCTTTTGCCTTTTCATATATGGCAGGAATATTTTGTTCTGCCACAGATGCATCCGCTTCTTCAAAATCAAAGTTAACGGATATTTGCTCTAAAATTCCATCTTCTGCATTGATTACAAAAGAGTAAAGTCCCCGGTTACTTGTACCATAATTGATACAATATGAATAATAAGGGCATCCATCATATGGTTCAATCAGTGTAATATCATAACTTAATTCCGTATCCCCATCAAGCAGGGCATCTTCCTGACCGCGGGAGATCAGGATCTGCTTCAGGTCCTCGGTGAATGTTTTGTCAGTTTCTCCCCATACCTTGCTGCGCCATTCATCCGCAATGGCTATTGCTTCTTCTTCACTGAGACCGCCGTTTGCTATAAATTCCTGTTTCATTGTTTCGTAATCATTGATCTCATCTGCACATAATTTCTTGGCATTTTCATTTATCGCATATTCACATTTTGTCATGTAATCTATAATTTGTAAAAGCTCCTCATCCGTAAGCTCTCTATCGGGCAGGTGTATGCGTCCCATGTTTTTTATATAACAAAGGGTATCTGAATCTGTCTGGCTTGCATCCGATACTCTTGTGATCTCACCTTCCGGAAATATGCCTTTTTTGTAAGCGGCAGCCATTTCTGCTTTGCGCTTTTTCTCTGTTTCTGTATATTCCCGTGATGTGTAGAGTGTATTTGCCGGGAAATTTGCATCACGTAAATAGGCTTCTTTTTGTTCTTCTAACATACTTTCCATTCTCAGTTTGATCGAATCCCCTATAACTGCATGGGAGGAAAATCCTTTGGCTCCAACGATTGTGATTATGGCTGCCAGTGTTAAGATTGTCTTATGCCAATTGTGTTTGCTTGAAATTTTTTTCATAGGATACTCCTTTTCTCTTTTTTTTCATGGTAATAATAAAAGATTCTGGTGTCAAGTTGCTTCATAAAATATTAAGAATTATGCTATAACCGATATCACCTGGAAAGATATGTACAGCTTTCTCTCTCGATTAGCCGGCAGGGAAGTTCGATGCGTACATTTTCTTTGTGGTGTTTTTCTTTCCTGTCCAATAGAAGAGTCAGTGCGAGATGGCTCATTTCTTTTTTGGGAATATCTATAGTGGTAAGCATGGGAGATGTTTTCTGGGAATCTTCCACATTATCAATAGCAATAACGGAAGGGAGATATCCTCTTTTTTTACTTTGTCTGAGTGCCTGCAATACACCAAGGGCAGTGCTGTCATTCGCACAGAATATGGCGGTTGGCCGGTCTTCTCTTTGTAAGATGGACAGCATTACCTGATATCCTTCCTCACGGGTCTGGCTGGTGGGATAAATATATGTATGATTTAAGGGTAACTTGTGGTTTAAAAGAGCCTGGTAATATCCGATATAACGTGCTTCGTAAGTGCAATCCCCGATATAAGCAATGTTATTATGACCCAGGGAAATCAGGTATTCCATTGCCTTTTCCGCAGCAGTCAATCCATTACAGATGACTTCATCATACTCATAATCCGTTGGATTCCGGTCAATTCCGGCAATACAGGAATATCTTTTTCGGAGTATGGGTATCAGCCCGGAGGGACATTTCCCCAAGATAATGAGTCCGGTATTTTCCTTGCGTGGAATAAAAACAGTGGAGGATATGGTATTTTCTTTCATAAATGTCGAGGCAGACTGGTAGGGAATAGGTTTCACATCATGAAAGGAATTCCCCAAATCCATAATATCCACGGAATTGAGAATTTCTCCCAGCAGACATCCGGTTGCAAAAAGCTCTTCTTTTACACATTGGAATAATTCTTTGAAAAATATATCTTTATCCATGGAATCAAATCGTGTATGAAAAATGTCTACAGTAAAAGGTGTTATGGCATCGTTGGATCCCAGCCGTAAATTTCTTGCAGTGGCATTGGGAATATAATTGAGTTTGGCAGCAGTTTCCCAGATTTTCTCCGCAAGGCCGGGTTCGTTGCAGCGGTGTTCCGGATGATTCAATACTCGGGAAACAGTGGCGGCAGAAGTGCCGGATAATTTTGCAATTTCTTTTAAAGACATGGTTTTCCCTCCTGTCAGATATATCAGGTTTTCCACGATTACTTAAGGATACTTTGTTCCTTTTGGAAATAAAACGTCTATTTTTTTCATGGCAGATATGAAAACGTTTGCAAAAAGTGGAAGAAATATATCAGCAAAATATAAATGATAATATAAAAAATATCATAATTTAAAGAAATATACAAGTGAAAACGTTTGCAATAATGATGGTTTTCAGAAAGGAGAAAAAATAGTAAATTAAATGAATAAGACAGCTGTAAATGAAACAATCATAAGTATATAAAGAGAGGGAATTAAAAATGAAGATGTGGAAAAAATTATTATTAACGGGAACATTGATATTGACAGCAGCAGTGACGGGATGTGGAAATGGTTCAAAGAGCGGGGAAACAGAAGTTAATATAGGTTATTTTAATAACGTAACACATCCACAGGCACTTCTCATGAAATCAGAGGGAAGCCTGGAGGAAGCGTTTGGAGAAGATGTTCAGGTAAAATGGACAGCATTTAATGCAGGACCTGCTGAGGTGGAGGCTCTTTTTTCCGGTGATATTGATATCGGATATATCGGACCAGTGCCTGCCATCAGTGCAAATGTGAAATCTCAGGGAGATGTGGTAATACTATCAAGTGCAACCAAAGGAGGTGCGATCCTGATTACGGGAAAGGATTCCGGAATTAACAGCGTGGCAGATTTATCCGGTAAAAATGTGGCGATTCCTCAAATCGGAAATACCCAGCATTTATGCCTGCTTCATCTTTTAGAAGAAAACGGATTGAAGCCTGTTACGGATGGTGGAGACGTTACGGTCAGTGCAGTTGCCAATGCGGATGTTGCCAATACGATGGAACGCGGAGATATAGATGCTGCACTGGTGCCGGAACCGTGGGGAGCAACTTTATTGGAGCAGGGTTCCGAGATTTTATTAGATTATGACAAAATATATATGGACGGACAATATGATGTAGCTGTAGTCGTGGTCAGAAAAGAGTTTATGGAAGAACATCCGGAATTGGTTGAGAAATTTTTACAGGAGCATGAAGCGGCAACATCTAAAATAAAAGATGACAGGGATAATTCTTTAAAAAGTATCAATGCGGAATTAGAGAGTGCTACCGGTAAATCCTTAAGTGAAAGTATTATTAAGGAGGCATTTGAGCGGATTGGAGTTCAGACGGAGTTGAATAAAGAGTCGGTAATGGGATTTGCAGCAATCAGCAAAGCACAGAAGTTTATTGATGAGGTGCCGGAGGAGAGCACTTTGTTTGCCAAATAGTGGAGGGACAGAATGTCTTTAGTGATAAAAAATCTTTGCAAGCATTTTGATAACAGTGAAAATGCAACCTTAAATGAAATTAATCTGGAGGTACAGTCAGGAGAATTTGTTTGTATCGTTGGCGCTTCCGGCTGTGGAAAAAGTACGCTGCTTAACCTTGTTGCAGGTCTGATTGCCCCCACCAGTGGACAAATCCTTTTAGACGGAAAGGAGATTACCGGTCCTGGTGCTGACCGGACCGTAATGTTTCAGGAGCATGGTCTTTATCCATGGCTCAATGTAATTGAAAATGTAAAATTCGGCTTAAAGCTGGCGGGTGCATCAAAAGAGGAACAGGAAGAAAAAGCAATGCATTATCTGGAAATGGTAAATTTATCGGAATATCGTGATTATCCGATTCACCAGATTTCCGGCGGTATGCGGCAGAGAACGGCACTGGCAAGGGCACTCACCATGGATTCGTCGGTATTGCTGATGGATGAACCGTTTTCGGCACTGGATAAACAGACGTCAAATCGTTTAAGAGAAGAGCTTCAAAGGATATGGATGGAGACGAAACGAACCATTTTGTTTATTACCCATAGTGTGGAAGAGGCAGTGTATCTGGGCGACCGTGTAGTGGTGCTCACTCCCGGATTAGAGAAGGAAATGGACATTGTGGAAATTGGTCTGGAGCGACCACGGCATGTGTATTCTCCGGAGTTTGTAGAGCTCAGGCATCGGATTTTAGAGGAAATCAGAGGGGAGGCAATTTAATTGGGAGTTATTATTTTCTTATGTATATTAATTGCAGTTTGGCAGGGCTTTTACTGGGTCAGTGTTGACCTGCTTGCCCTTTGCAAGCCGTATTCAGTTCCTTCCCCAATCGGTGTCGGGGAGCGGTTTATTGAGCTTTGCAGTAACGGAACACTGTTAGAGGCGACTGGAAATTCCCTGCTAAGGGGGATAGCCGGTTACCTAATAGCTGTTGTCATTGGTCTGATTCTGGGACTTATAATGAACCATTTCAAATACCTGCAAAAGAACCTGAAGCCTGTAGTGTTGGGAGTACAGACTCTCCCCAGTGTCTGCTGGGTTCCTTTTTCCATTCTGTGGTTTGGTCTGTCTACTCAGGCAATTTTATTTGTTGTTGTGATGGGGGCCGCCTTTAGTATTGCGATTGCAGTAGATAATGCAATTAAGAATGTACAGCCTATTTATTTGAAAGCGGCATTGACCATGGGAGCAGGAAAAAGGCAGCTTTACTGGCATGTCATACTTCCCGCGAGTCTGCCGGAGCTGGTATCCGGGCTTAAACAGGGGTGGTCCTTTGCATGGAGAGCATTGATGGCGGGAGAAGTCATGACTACCTCCATCGGACTTGGTCAAACCTTGATCATGGGGCGGGATCTGGCTGATATTAATCAGGTCATGCTGGTTATGCTGGTTATCGTAATTGTAGGTATCGTTATTGATAAATGTATCTTTTCCGTGATTGAGAAACGGCTGCTGACAAAGAGAGGATTGTGGACGGCACAGTAAAAACAGTTTAAAAGAGTATAGCAAAAAATACACAAAAAGCAGGCAGTATTGGAAATGTCAGCTTTTTGTGTATTTTTATTTGTGGATTTAAATATTGATTGTGACGGTCATGGATAGGGATAACTCCTATTGTACCAGAGGATTGGTGTTTTAATTACCTCCGGGACCGTCTCTTCTTTCCCTGTCATCATTTTGCACGACATATTTGGATGTGGAAGAATCCTCGTCGGAATTGGTTTCGGAAACCTGAGCAGTTCTTTTATCCTTCTGCTGTCTGTGGCAGTCTGAAAAGGTATCTGTCTGCTGATTGTTTGTTGTCTTATTTTTCTTCATAAAAACTTCCTTTCTGTTCACAGGTAAATCCCCATTAACGGTTTCCTGAATAGTATGAACCCATAATATGGAAAATATTCAGATTATGACAATATATGAAAAATCGGTTTACTTTTTCCGACGCTGGGGTGTATGATGGATAAAATGGAATTGCACAATAGATAAAAAGGTCAGAGGTGAAAACACAATGCCAGGATTTATTCGAACGAAGATGATGAACCGTTATATGCTGAAGTTAGCGATCAGAATATTAATTTTTATAGTAGTCTTCATTTTTTATGTGTTACATAAGGATTTGCTTTGTGATCTGATGACCCAGTCCATATGGCTTGGAATTACACCGCTTCATGCCTTGTGGATGGTTTTTATGCTTATGATGGTTACACATATTTTTCCTATGGATAAACTGACTATGGCACTTCGTAAAGCAGAGCCGGAGCAGTATCAGGAGGTAAAAGGATATTCGGAGCTTGCATTATATCGTTTTGTGCGGGAGCAGAATATAAAGGCGTGGAATGTTATGCTGGTATGGCTGATCTTTAATGCCATATTTGGCTTTTTATATCTGGTACATATTCTTGACAATGCAGATTTGCTGATGCTGACGGTATTTTATTTTTTATGTGACTATATCTGCATATTGTTTTACTGTCCGTTTCAGTCGGTTATCATGAAGAATAAATGCTGTATTAACTGTCGCATTTATGACTGGGGACATTTTATGATGTTTACCCCTATGCTGTTTATCCGGAATTTTTTCAGCTGGAGTTTGTTTTTTACCTCCTGTGTGGTGCTGATTCACTGGGAAGTTATTTATGCAAAGCATCCTGAACGGTTCTGGAGCGGCTCCAATCAAACGCTGCAATGTGAACACTGTAAGGATAAGACGTGTCAGATAAAGAAAAAGCTGTCGTCTAAAATATCACTACTTTAAGTTAAGCTTTGCATGTGCCAGACTTGAGTATCAGCTTTAGGATAGGCAGATGGTAACAATTGTAAGTAAAATAGCTTGGACTTATAAGTGTATTATAGTATAATTAAAGTAAAAAAGTTTCAATATGAAAAGGGGACGGTTGGATGGAGATTTTACAAAAAGCAAAGGTGTGGAAAAAGTACATATTTCTTTTTGTTTTGTATGTAGTTGTATTTTGTCCTGTACACGCACAGGCAGCAGAGGCAGATCAGGAGGTTACGATCTATGGGTTGAATAGCACCTATCTTGAGAAATTAGCAATTCCAGATAGTCTGTCTCAAAGCCATCAGCTTACGATTGGAGAAGGAACGAATGTTACCTACAGTATTTCCAGCGGGAGTTCTGCAAAGGTTTCGGTGGATGGTCGTGTTACCCCCAAATATACATATTGGAAAAGGTATCCCGGTTATAGTGCTTCTGTTCCTGAGGGTCAGGACTATGATTATTATACGATAAGTGCAGGAGACACTAAAATTATAGCAAAGACGTCCAATAAATCCTACACCATAACCGTACATGTGAAGGACTATGCCATAACCTATGGTGACGAGATTATGGATGCGTATCTTTCCAAGAATGTGAAAGAGAGTATGACGGACTACGAGATTATGGAAGCGGTTGCTAAATTTCCAGCCAGTTATGATTATTCTGTATCATATTCCAGCGTGTATTCCATGATCATATATGGTGGTGGAGATTGTTGGGCGAGTACATCTGCAATTGTTAATTTGTGTAATAAGCTGGGTATTAAGGCTTGGTCAAGAAACGGCAATAAGGATCCGGGAGCAGGCAGTGGACACATGAATGCGATGGCAGAGTTAAACGGTATTTATTACGAGATTGAAGCTGGGTATAGCATGTCTAAAAATGACCAGGGATACCGTCCTTATGACGTTACTGTAAGAAATTCTTTATTCAGCTATTATTCATTATCAAATGGTCTTACAGTTTATCAGTATGATGGTGATGATACTACCGGTGTACTGGAGGTTCCGGATACGATCAATGGAAAGACAGTTACCGGAATTTATAAAAGTGCCTTTAGTAATACCAAATTCTCAGAGATTATATTACCGGATACCTTGACAAGTATCGGTGATTTTGCATTTAGCAGCTGTAGCAATCTGACCAGTATTGAAATTCCGGACTCTGTCACTTCTATTGGCAATTCGATTTTTTCCAGCTGTAAGGGGCTTACAAATATTTCTATTGCCAGTGGCAGTACAAGCTACCAGGTGATTGACCAGGCGATTTACAGTAAGGACGGAAAGACTTTAGTGACCTGCCCGGTAGCAAGCCGGATTACGATTCCGGCCACGGTAACGAAGATCGCAGATTATGCTTTTTACTATAATACGAATATACAGAGTATTACGATTCCGGCCTCTGTCGAAGAAATGGGAGAAGGGGCATTTGGTAATTGTTCAGGTTTATCCGGTATTACTTTTGAAGGTAACGGTCTTACTTCGATTGGTGCTCACTGTTTCCGGTCTGACACTTCCCTTTCAGTAGTTCGGATACCGGCTTCCGTGAAAGCGTTGGGGGCATATGCATTTAGTTATTGCAGTAAGTTAAAGCACATTTATTTTATGGGAGATGCACCGACGTTTGGAGAAACGATAGATGGTGCATTTTATGACAGAGTTTTTTATTACTGTACAGCAGATGCCTATTATCCGGAGGGGAATGCTACATGGACGGAGGATGTGCTGACGGACCATGACGGGACCATCACCTGGTCAGCATGGGCAGGAACAGAAACGGGTTCCATTGCAGAAGCAGAGATTACTTTGGAACAGGACAGTTATACTTATACAGGTTCGGACATTACACCGGCAGTCACAATCACTTTAGATGACCAGACATTAACAGTAAATGAAGATTATATTGTGAATTATTCGGATAATGTAAATGCGGGTACCGCTACCGTGACAGTTATGGGTATCGGTTCGTATACTGGGCATATTTCTACAAACTTTACTATTGCAAAAGCAAAACGGAGTTTAAGTGCTTATCTTGGAAAAAGCAGTATTATGGAGCAGGAGACAACTGATATATATTATGCCTCTTCTGTGGGTGGTGGTGATTATATTTATACATCAGATAATCCATCTGTAGCAACGGTAGATGCCAACGGTGTTATTTCAGGTGTTTCAGCCGGAACAGCCGTTATTACGGTTCAGGCAAGGGAAACGGAAAACTATCTGGCGGCAAGTACAACTGCGAAGATTACCGTTACACATGATTTAAATGGAGTGATGGAAGATGACACAGTGACAGATGGAAAGGTAAAAATGAAGTGCCCGCAGTGTCATGAAGTATTTATGGCAACTGTACCAACCAGCTATCGGATATCATGGTCTTTAAATCATGATCCATATTATTACAGTGCCTGTATGAGCAATTATAAAGTAGGGGACATCCTGGAATGCAATTGTTATGATGTTTCTAATGCAGATTTAGATGAGATGGAGATTATCTCACGCAACAGCAGTGTGGTGACAATTACAGATAACAGATGTCTGAATTTTATAGCAGATGGTGTTGCAAAAGTGGAGGTTCGGCCAAAGTATAACCCATCTATTGGCAGAGTGTACACCTTTTATGTTGGAAGCGCAGCCTCTGGCAGGGAAGATAAATGGCAGGATGGTATTCCAGCAAAGGATGATATAGATGGGGAAAAGGATGATGATAAAACGGATGCCGGTGCTGGGGATAAGATAAACTGTTATGATCAAAAGACAGGCATTACGATTTCTGTGACAAAAGGTGACAAGAAAAATGCTACTTTATTGTCCGTGGATAAAAAGTATGCAAAAGGCAGTCTGGTGATTCCGGGTACACTCAAGGTTGACGGAAATACATATACTATTACGTCTATTGCAAAATCAGCATTTAAGAATAATCAGAAGATTACAAAGGTGACCATTGGAAGTAATATAAAGACCATTGGAGAGGAAGCATTTAGCGGCTGTAAGAAATTAAAGACCGTGAAGCTTGGAAAGAATGTAACTGTTATTGGCGATAAGGCATTTTATAACTGTGGTAAGATTACAAGCATTACCATTCCTTCCAAGGTAAATAAGATTGGGAAGAAAGCATTTTATAATTGTAAGAAATTAAAGAAAATTACGATTAAGACCAGCAAGCTGACTGCTAAGAAGGTTGGAAGCAAAGCATTTACAGGGATTAATTCAAAGGCAGTTATCAAGGTTCCAAAGAATAAACTGTCAGCTTATAAAAAGTTATTACGTAAAAAGGGTGTTGGTAAAAAGACAATCATTAAAAAATAGCTGTTAAATAGTATGGAGCTGTTCACTTCATGTGACGGCTCCATTGTTGTGTAAAGTTAAAATGCGGATCGTTGTAGAGATGGTATCATATAAGAAGATCAAGGAATGAGTATTGGAAAGGGAAACTCAACCTTGACATTTTAATCCTTATATTTTATTATTAAACCTAGTTTTAAAGGTTGTGAGAAAGAGGAGTAGACGTTATTCCTTGCCAGAGAGAATAATTCACCGGCTGAGAGATTATTTCAAGAAGAAGACGTTGAAGGTAGCTTTTGAACTGCATGACTGAGAAATGAATGAAACACTATGCCCACCAAACTCAAAAGGACTTTGCTAAGTGTGCAAGTGTGCTTTCGTACTAAGCTCAAAAAAACTCGCTAAGTACGGAGTGTAGGTCATGACGGCATCGTCCCCGTTATAGGATAGGAAGAGAAAAAATTAAGGTGGTACCGCGATGATTCGCCCTTATATCGATGATATATCGATATAAGGGCTTTTTTATATGCATAGGAAACTGCTCCGCATTTCCTTTTGTTCATCGCCCTTAGCGTAACTCAAACGAAATATAAGTGTTTGCGAAAGGAGTAAAGAACATGTCAAAAGAATTAGAAAAAAATTATAACCCATCGGAGATTGAAGACAGGATTTACAAAAACTGGTTAGACAAAAAATATTTCCATGCAGAAGTTGACCGCAGTAAAAAACCATTTACTATTGTAATGCCCCCGCCGAATATTACTGGTCAGCTGCATATGGGTCATGCATTAGATAATACAATGCAGGATATTCTAATTCGTTATAAAAGAATGCAGGGATATAACGCATTGTGGCAGCCGGGAACTGACCATGCGGCTATTGCGACAGAGGTTAAGATTATTGAATCACTGAAGGAAAAAGGGATTGATAAGGATGATCTCGGACGGGAAGAGTTTTTAGAGAAAGCATGGGATTGGAAGGATGAATATGGCGGACGGATTATCAATCAGTTAAAGAAGCTTGGTTCTTCTGCGGATTGGGACAGAGAGCGGTTTACCATGGATGACGGTAACAATGATGCCGTAAATGAGGTCTTTTGCAAGCTCTACGAAAAGGGCTGGATTTATAAAGGCTCCCGTATCGTTAACTGGTGTCCGGTGTGCCAGACGACCATTTCCGATGCCGAGGTAGAGCATGTGGATCAGGACGGCAATTTCTGGCATATCAATTATCCGATTATCGGTGAGGATGGCAGATTTGTAGAGATAGCAACTACTCGTCCTGAGACTTTATTAGGGGATACTGCGGTTGCGGTGAATCCGGAGGATGAGAGATATCAGGATATTATTGGCAAGATGTTAAAGCTGCCGCTTACGGACCGGGAGATTCCGGTGGTTGCAGACCCTTATGTAGATAAAGAATTCGGAACCGGATGTGTGAAGATTACTCCGGCGCATGACCCTAATGACTTTGAGGTTGGTAAACGCCATAACTTAGAGGAAATTAACATTATGAATGATGATGCGACCATTAATTCCCTTGGCGGAAAGTACGCAGGAATGGATCGTTACGAAGCACGTAAGGCAATGGTTGCAGATTTGGAAGCAGAGGGATTGCTGGTTAAGGTTGTTCCTCACAGCCATAATGTGGGTACCCATGACCGCTGTAAGACAACTGTGGAACCGTTGATAAAACCTCAGTGGTTTGTAAAGATGGAGGAAATGGCAAAGCCTGCTTTAGAGGCAGTAAAGAAGGGCGATTTAAAGCTGATTCCTGAGCGCATGAATAAAAATTATTACAACTGGCTTGAAAATATCCGTGACTGGTGCGTATCCCGCCAGCTCTGGTGGGGGCACCGGATTCCTGCATATTATTGTCAGGATTGTAATGAGATTACCGTGTCCAAAGAGGCAGTATGCAGCTGTCCCAAATGTGGTTCTTCCAATATGAAGCAGGACCCGGACACACTGGACACATGGTTTTCTTCCGCACTATGGCCGTTTTCGACTTTAGGCTGGCCGGAGAAGACAGAGGAAATGGATTATTTCTTCCCCACTGATGTACTGGTAACGGGATATGATATCATTTTCTTCTGGGTAATCCGTATGGTATTTTCTTCGTTGGAGCAGACCGGAGAGCTGCCGTTCCATACTGTATTATTCCATGGGCTGGTAAGGGATGATCAGGGAAGAAAAATGTCTAAGTCTTTAGGAAATGGAATTGATCCGTTAGAGGTTATTGAGAAATATGGTGCAGATGCCTTAAGATTTACACTGATTACAGGAAATGCACCGGGAAATGATATGCGTTTTTACTGGGAGAGGGTAGAAGCCAGCCGCAATTTTGCAAACAAGGTCTGGAATGCTTCCCGCTTCATTATGATGAATATAGAAAAGGCAGATGTAACGGATATTGAACTTGGTAAGCTGACGTTAGCAGATCGCTGGATTTTATCTAAGGTGAATACGCTTGCCAAGGATATGACAGAAAATCTTGATAAGTTTGAACTTGGTATTGCAGCATCTAAGGTATATGACTTTATCTGGGAGGAATTCTGTGACTGGTATATTGAAATGGTAAAACCGAGACTTTACAGTGATGAGGACGAGACAAAGGGGGCCGCTTTGTGGACGCTTAAGACCGTTTTAGGCAATGCATTAAAGCTGCTTCATCCGTATATGCCATTCGTGACGGAGGAAATCTTCACAAACCTTCAGGACGCCGAGGAATCCATAATGATTTCCGATTGGCCGGAATTTAAGGAAGAATGGAATTTTGCCGAGGATGAAAGGGCAGTGGATACTATTAAGGAGGCGGTTCGTGGAATCCGTAACCTCCGTGCCGAAATGAATGTGCCAAACAGCAAAAAGGCAACTGTTTATGTGGTTTCGGAAAAGGAAGAGGTTCGAAATATTTTTGAGGACGCAAAGGTTTTCTTTGCAACCTTAGGGTTTGCTTCTGAGGTAATAGTGCAGGCAGACAAGACAGGAATTGCAGAGGATGCGGTATCAGCGGTAATCCATGATGCGGTAGTTTATATGCCTTTTGCAGAGCTTGTGGACATTGAGAAAGAAAAGGAACGTCTTGCAAAAGAGAAAAAGCGTTTAGAGGGTGAGATTAAACGTTGTAACGGAATGTTAAATAATCCGAATTTTGTAGGCAAGGCACCCGAGGCTAAAATCGCAGAGGAAAAAGAGAAGCTTGAAAAATATACAGGTATGCTGGAAACGGTGGAGGAAAGACTTGCACAGCTTGGTCGATAGTCATAATCAGCCGGCAATTCTATATTGTATTTTATGATAATAGATGTAGAAGAAAGGGGGATATATATGGGACTGTTTGACAAATTACTGAATAAAAGAATCAGGGTATTTGGTAATGCAGCATCGGACAAGAGAAGCTTTGAAGAAAAGCTTCAGGTTGTTTTACAAAATGCAGGGGATTATGAACTTAGAAAAAATATATTACCAGATACATTAGAGCAGGAATTTGGACAGGAGATATATACCCGTGGAGGGAACCGCTGTAATCCGGATAAAATTACCTATGGAATATATCAGGGTGGTAACAGGATTCTGCTTATAAGGCTGTGGGACTTTTATTCAGACTATGCCAGAGCAGCAAACCGTCAGATTAAAGATTTTTGTGCCAATAACCATGTTAAAATGATAGATTTCTTTAATTATCTGCCAAATGAAGAAACTTATATGGAGCAGAGAATTAGGGAACAGCTGGTATGATAATGAAATAGTGCCTGTAATTTTAAGAGGTTGTGAAAGGCAGATTATTAAAACGTATCGGCAAAATTGTATATATTTTTGTTAAAAAGAAAGAGAAATGCAGCGGTTGCTGTACCTGTGGTGGATGAAGCATATTCTTGTGTAGGTTTTGCAGGTGACCGGGATATGTTCAGTCTGGTAGAATCAAGCATTGCTTTGATTCCTTCAAAGTAATTTCTCTTTCTTTTTTTATTTCCATGAGCAATGAGCCAAGCAGTTGCACTAATGCGGATATTTGACTTTTCCAGAGTTTATGAGTATCCCAGGAACAAGCTGGAAAAGTCGAATATCCTGTCTATGCTGCAGGATTGTTTACTATCAATATGAGGAGAAAGCCTGATATGGAAATATTGGATAAAATGATGGACCGGGATACATGGCGGGATTTTTTGAAATACAAAATGGAGAAGAGGCATTTATCAAAGGCAGAGCAAAAGGAATTAGAAAGTTTTATAGATAATGAGACTTATATCCCATTGCTTCAGGATATGAAAAATCCTGCGTTTTGTCCTCCGATTCCTGTAAAAAGAGAGATCAATAAAAAAGGTATTTCTAAAAAGCGTGTGGTATATTCCTATCCTGTGGAATTTAATATTCTGTTAAAAATGACAGCCTATTTGTTATACCGTTATGATGATATATTTGAATACAACTGTTATGCCTTTCGCAGAAATTATGGAGCGGGCGATGCGATAAGAAGAATCCGTATGACAAAGAAAATTTCATGGAAATATTGTCTAAAGTCAGATATCAGCAATTATTTTAATTCTATTCATGTGGGACTTTTGCTGGAAAAGCTGGAATTTTTAAAGGAAAACGACAAAGGCTTGTTTTTGCTGTTTGAGAAACTTCTGACAGCAGATCAGGCATATTGGAACGGGGAGACGATTACGGAAAAAAGAGGTGCCATGGCAGGAATACCGGTCTCTCCTTTTTTGGCCAATGTGTATTTGATGGAGTTGGACCAGTATTTTGCCGAAAAAGAAGTTTTGTATTTCCGTTATTCAGATGATATCTTAATCTTTGCAGATACAAAGGAAGAACTCTGCTGCTTCCAGAAAGAGTTATATGACAGGATTCAGGATAATCATCTGTTGCTAAATCCTGCAAAAGTCAAAATAAGCAGTCCTGGTGAGGAATGGGAGTTTCTCGGTTTTTGCTACAGGAATGGAAAAGTGGATTTATCGGAAAATACGAAATGCAAGATAAAGGGAAAAATAAAACGGAAAGCACATGCATTAAGACGCTGGCAGGCAGAAAAGGGATTATCCGGGGAGAAAGCGGCAAAAGGATTTATTAAAGCTATGAACCATATATTATTTGATGGCGGAGAAGGAACAGAATTTTCCTGGAGCCGTTGGTTTTTCCCAAATTTGACAACGGATGTGGGTTTAAAAGAAATTGATGCATATTTGCAGCAGTATATCCGCTATTGTGTGACAGGGAGGCATTATAAAGGAAATTACCGTATTACCTATGAGCAGATGAAGGAGTGGGGATATCGGAATCTGGTATATGAATATTATCAAAGTAAAAGAGATAGAAAGAAACAGCCGCATTAAATATTTTGTGGCTGTTTCTGTATAAATTAGTTTTAACTGGTCATTCGTCACAAAAACTGGTTATTCATCCCTAAAAATAAAAATGGTAAAGAATATATGTTAAAATTTTTATGTAATAAGATATACAAATTATAATGAGTTAACAGAATTTTAAAGGAGGAAAGATATGTCAGTTTTTAGTGTGCAGCCAATAAAGTTGTCAAAGGAAGCAGAGAATTTGCAATCAATTACAAGTGTACTGAATGGCAATAAAGAGTCATTAGAAAAGATCAGACAGTCCCTTATATTATCGGGATCCGCAGGAAATAGTGTTAAAAACAGTTTGAAATTAACTTCTGAGGAAATGGAGAATATTATAAATAGTATAAAGTCTGCAAAGAGAGTATTATCTGAAATCTCTTCAAATTATATAAACACAGAAAAGATAATTTCTAATCAAAACATAGAACAGGGAAATCCGGCATTTGATGAAGAAGGTTCTTATGGAGGAAATCAGAGTAATCCAGTAACAAAAAGTGAGGAATTAGCTGATATCGTCAGAAAATATTATCCGGATTTTACAGATAAAGAAGTGGAGGATTATTTAAAAAAATTAGAGTCGGAGGGATGTGGTTATGTTGCCATGAGTAATACTATCTTCGCACAATTTGTGGGAAAAGAGAAAGAATTTGAGAAAACATTTGGATTTCCGATGTATGATAAAAACGGAGATTTAAATTATGATGCAATGGTAACAGATTTTTATGCGGCTACAGATAATCATAATGAAAAAGGTCTGATATTTAGGAAAGATGTGATAGATGAATCTGAGGATAAATCAGCTACGGAAGGAAGAGGCACAACTAGAAAAAAACGTGAATACAGATGGGAAAAGTATATGGCGGATCATGGAATAGATGTGGATGTGAAAAATGTGAAAGTTACGCCGGAAAATTATGATGAAGTTGCTTCCAAAGGGGATATAGTAGTTGGAGTACAACCGTGTATTTTATATGATGAATCAGGGAATAAAGCAGTTGATATTGATGGAGGTCATGCAATGACTGTTACAGGTAAGACAGATGATGGGATGTACAGAGTATCTTCATGGGGCGAAGAGTATTATATTAAGTCGGGAGATTCCGTATATGATAGGATGCAGTTTCAACAGATAATATATTAAGCAGGGAATTTATTATGAAAAAAATATATAAGATTTTAATTTTATTTATATTTATGATTACAATATTTAGCGGATGTAAAACAAGGGAGGCACAACGGAGTATGGAAGAACTTTATAGAATTGGACTTAGCAGATACTTATTGGATACGTTGGAACTGGGACAATATGATAAGGATCTATCAGAGAGTGATATGAGATATATTCCTAATGAGGAGGAAAGTAAAAGCGAGCCACAAAAAAATGACAGATTCGGATTGACTTATATCTATCTCCGCAATGAGCTGCATTTGGAGCGTTTGACCAGGGCACAGACCGAACTTTTGCAAAGAGAAGCAGAGCATATGGAAGACGGTATGATTTCTGAAGATGTAATGGATGTAATTGTGCAAACATTTGCAGATGTGATTGCATATAAGCCAGTAGAAAGCCCGGCAGATAAAGAGATAAAAACACTTTACGATAATAATGGTGATTTTGTAGAAATAAATGCAATTGTATTAAGAATTGGTACACAAAGTGAATTTGATGAAAATGGCAGTTATGTTAATAAAGAGCATGAAGTTGAAAAACAGAAGGCATTAAAGTCTTTTTCAAAAGAGATGGAAGAGCAGTTAAAGGGTAAACTTGGCGACATACCAATCAGAGTTCAGCGGGATTTTTCGCTTTTTGATGAGGGAGAGTAAGGGGCATAATGGAGTTTCAATTATCGAGGAAATGAAAAAGTAATAAAAATACAGGGGAAAGTAAATTTTATAATTAAATAAATGGCACTTCACTTAAATTTCAAACAGAAAAGATAATATCTGTAATGTAGATGCATGAAGGAAGTGAGAAGGCATCGGTCAGATTATGGAGATTACAGTAAAAGCGGTTGAAGATAGGAGAATATGCCAATGAATACCATTTATTTACATATTGGAACAGCGAAGACAGGAACGACGGCAATACAGAACTTTTGCAGTGAAAATCAGGAAGTATTGAATCAGCAAGGATATTATTATCCGGAATTCACCTATCGTTATCCCAGTGCAAGCAGGTTAAGAAATGGGCATTTTCTGTTTGGACGTGTACATGATGAAGACGGATTAAGAGATGATAAGAGGGAAGAGGAAATCTTTCAGGAAGGGTTTCATGAAATTTATAAAGCCTTTAAAAAATATCAAAATATCATTCTTTCTGATGAGGGGTTATGGACCTGCGGTTTCCGTGATGAGAAAAATGTATGGGAAAAGATAATGGAAGAGGTTGGAGAAAAGCAGATTGCAATCAAAGTAATTGTATATCTTCGCATGCAGGATACTTTTCTTTACTCATGGTGGAGCCAGCGGGTGAAGGAAGGGTTAAGGGCGGAGTCCCAGCTTACATGGGAACGGATGGTAAATGAGCTTCCGATGATTCAATTGGATTATTATGATATGCTGGAAAGGATAGCAGATTATGTGGGCAGGGATAATATCATAGTAAGAAGGTTTGAAACAGAACGGTTTATTGGAGGTACATTATATACAGATTTTATAGATGCACTGGGATTGACCTATTCAGAGGAATTTCATGTTAAAAGTGAAATGAGAAATATTAGTCTTACCCGGAATAGTAATGAAATTAAACGGATTTTAAACAGACTTCCGGGGTTAGATACTGACGAAAATGCATTGTTTAGGCAGCTGTTGGTGGAACAGTCGGGGTATCAGAAAGAGAATGATATATATAATATGTTTTCCGAGGAGGAGAGAACTGTTTTTCTGGCAAAATATCATGAGGGGAATATCCGGATTGCAAAAGAATATCTGGGGGAGGAGGAATTGTTTTTGCCGAAAGATGGGAAAAAGAAGAAGTGGAATCCCCATGATGGATATATGTTGGAAGATGTCATACTTTTTTTCGGAAGCCTTGCAATGCAAATAGAAAAAGAGTTAAAAGAACAGAAAAAAGAGTTAAAGGAACAAAAACGGCAGATTAATGGGATTCGGAATATAATGAAGCATCCGATTGGTGCTATTGGCAGAAAATTATTCAGCAGATAATAAAGAGGAGATTTTCATTATTTATTCTTGACAGACGTGGACTTCTTATTTATAATTCACTTTATGACGTTAAAGCTTTAAAACATAAGTGCTTTAAAGCCACAAATAACAGCATAAGACTGAAAGTACATGCTGTGCTTACGTCAGAGAAGAGAATATGAGATAGGGAGAAAGAGAAAATGGCAATCAAAATTTTGTTACTGGTAGTTTTTTTTGCAGTTATGATCGGTATTGGTATTTATTCCAGAAAGCAGGCTACCAATGTCAACGACTTTGTATTAGGAGGAAGAGGGGTTGGTCCATGGCTTACTGCTTTTGCGTTTGGTACTTCTTACTTTTCATCAGTTGTATTTGTCGGTTATGCAGGGCAGTTTGGATGGAAATACGGTCTTGCCTCTACATGGATAGGTCTTGGTAATGCATTTATCGGAAGTCTGCTGGCGTGGCTGGTACTTGGGCGAAGAACCCGGGTTATGACACAAAAGTTAGATGCAAAGACAATGCCGGAGTTTTTTGGGAAGCGGTATGATTCCAAGGCACTTCGGATTGCAGGTTCTGCTATTGCTTTTATATTTCTTGTTCCTTATACCGCATCCATTTATAACGGACTTTCCAGATTGTTTGGTATGGCATTTGATATAGATTATAAAGTCTGTATTATCGTAATGGCACTTTTGACAGGTGTTTATGTAATCGTCGGTGGTTATATGGCGACGGCGCTGAATGACTTTATTCAGGGTATTATTATGTTGATTGGTATCTGTGCAGTTATTGTGGCAGTGTTAAATGGACAGGGAGGATTCTTAAATGCAGTCAAAGAGCTTTCAGCTCTTTCCGCAGATGATGTGGCTGTTCCGGCATTACAGGGTGGCCAGGGGTTATTAGCAAGTTTCTTTGGACCGGATCCGATGAATCTTTTGGGTGTGGTCATTTTAACTTCTCTTGGTACATGGGGTCTGCCTCAGATGGTTCACAAGTTTTATGCAATCAAGGATGAGAAGGCTGTAAAAACCGGTACAGTGGTATCTACCTTCTTTGCCATCATTATTTCCGGGGGATGTTATTTCCTCGGTGGTTTCGGACGTTTATTTGACTGTGCGGCAATTTATAAAGAAGACGGAAGTATTGCTTTTGATTCTATTGTTCCACAAATGTTATCTACTTTGCCGGATATCCTGATTGGTATTGTGATCGTGCTTGTGCTTTCTGCCTCCATGTCAACCTTATCTTCTCTGGTTTTGACATCCAGTTCTACCTTGACGCTGGATTTCTTAAAAGAGTCGGTTGCTAAGAACATGAGTGAAAAAACCCAGTTGATCGTAATGCGTGTGCTGGTTGCGGGATTTATAATCTTATCAGTTGTACTGGCATTAAATCCACCGACCTTTATTGCACAGCTTATGGGGATTTCGTGGGGTGCACTTGCCGGAGCATTTCTGGCACCTTTTATGTATGGATTATACTCCAAGAAGATTACAAAAGCCGCAGTCTGGGCAAGCTACATTGTCGGTGTGGGTATAACAGTGTCCAATATGTTTATAGGCTTTATTGCATCACCCATTAATGCGGGAGCGATTACAATGATTGTAGGGTTGATTGTTGTTCCGATCGTAAGTGCTGTTACGCCTAAGGTGAATAAGGAATTGGTAGAGGATATCTTTACCTGTTACGATGAAACAGTGACCGTACATAAGAAGAGTTCATTGGAGGAGTAAATATACGCTAATAATGTAAGAGTTTTCCTTAAAATACTGATAGATATAGCAGGAAAATTAGTTAAATATAATTAAAGAATACCCCTTTTTGTAATATACTGTAATCTATAGAAATAGTAACTGTATATTATGAAGAGG
>JAIDOW010000050.1 GCA_029063085.1 Lachnospiraceae bacterium | reverse complement strand
TTACTTTACGTGTCTTTCGTAGAACCCTATATCCATAGATTCCTGCGTCCGCCATCACCCGCCATGGAAGCGTCCCCTAGTAAGATAAACAGGAATTTAATACAATTTTTCTAACACATCATCGCTGATGGTGTACTCATGCTCCTTGTCTGGAAATGTTCCTGCTTTTACCTCTTCATCATAAGCGGAAAATGCACGTTTCATAACCTCTCCGATATTCTCAAAACGCTTGACAAACTTTGGGGTAAAATCAGTGAACATTCCAAGCATATCCTGATATACCAGTACCTGCCCATCACAGACATTACCTGCACCAATCCCAATGGTAGGAATCGAAAGCTCCTTTGTCACAAGCTCTGCAAGCTTTGCCGGAACACACTCCAATACCACGGCAAAGGCTCCCGCTGCTTCCACTGCTTTTGCATCCGCAATCAGTTTCTTTGCCGCTGCCTCGGTCTTTGCCTGTACCTTGAATCCGCCAAAAGCGTTAATGGACTGCGGCGTCAGGCCTAAATGCCCGCAAACAGGAATTCCTGCATCTACGATAGCCTTTATCTGGGGACATACCTCTTTTCCCCCTTCTAATTTAACTGCATTTGCACGACCTTCCTTCATAAGCCTCCCTGCATTTACCACAGCATCATACACAGATGTCTGATAACTCATAAATGGCATATCACAGATAACCAACGCATTTTGGGCACCTCTTGCCACTGCTGCCGAATGATGGATCATGTCTTCCATCGTTACCGAAATCGTATCCTCATAACCTAAAATAACATTCCCCAGAGAGTCCCCAACCAAAATGGAATTTACTCCTGACTCATCAATCAGTCTCGCAGTAGAATAATCATACGCTGTCAGCATGGACAGCTTTTCACCCTTTTCTTTTGCCTGTTTAAAGGTTAATACTGTATTCTTCATCGCTTTCCTCCTATTATCTGACCTGGCACAATGAATATTAAGTGACTGGTAATTCCGGCAAGTCAAACTGTCAATTACTTATGATTCCATTGTACCAACCTTCCCTATAGCATTTCTGCAATTTTTTTGTAATCCCTACCCGGATTCTTTCTTTTTGCAATCTCTAACAATTCTTTTCCACAGGATTTATAAATGCTCTCCTGCATATCATTTAACACCGAAAGATGCTTGGCAACTGTCAATTCATCAGCCCTTTCAATAGGTCCGGTCAAAGCATTTACGGTACCATTTTTAACAGCGTGTTCTACATTGCCTCTCACCAGAACCGAGCTGAAATCCCTGGCCTCACCCTCGGAAAAACCACATTCCAATAAAAGCTGATAACCTGCTTCCAAAACAGCCAGCACATGGTTGCTCAAAAAGCTTGCCGCAGTATGGTATTTGGGCTTTGCCTCTTTCGAAATCACAATCGCAGGGTTACCAAGTGCTTCAAAGATTTCTTTCCATCTTGATACTGCATGGGACACCCCTTCCAAAGTGAAGCTTACCTGATTCAATTGCTGATATACGGATTCTCTATCGCTGAATGCGAACATTGGATGAATAGAAATCGGATATGCACCGTAATCTTCTATTCCTGAAAATACATCGGATGATAAGGAGCCACTTAAATGGCAGAAAATCCTGCCCTGAATCTTATCTTTATCAATCGCATCCCATACCTTCTTTATCGCTCCATCCGGAGACGAGAGAATTATGGCATCGCTTGCCGCAATCACTTCCCCTGCTGTACAAAAATGCCTGGAATGTGTAAATGCTGCCGCCCATCTGGCTTCTTCTTCAATCAAACTATAATAACCGGCAACCTGGATTCTGCCCTGCTCAGCCTTAATGGAAAAATATTTTCCAAGACTGCATCCTGCTTTTCCGGCGCCAATAAAACCTATTTTCATGTCATCACCTCACTGTCATGTGACAACACCTATCACTCGATGCAGTTTCTAACGAATACCGCTCGAATAGTAATGTACCATTTCCTTCCACAGATTTCAAGAATTTTTTTTCGTACATTTCATATTTTTTACATATTCTGCTTTGTTTCTTCTTTAACCGTCTTTTTCCGTTTTTCCTTTTTTTCTGTCCTCTCCTGTTTTTTCCTCTCTCTGTGTTTCTGTCTTTCTTCTCTTTTTTTCTGATATCTTGCAACTGCCGCAGGAGAGTCAACCCTGTCATCTTTTAGTGCATACTTTAAACTGTTTAATACGACTGCCGAACAAAATGCTGCTGCCGTCAAAAAGATATAAATAAGTGCCAATGCCCACTGACGGTCATATACCTCATAAAAATCTTTATAAGTAAAAGCCATCAAAAAACCTGGCAAAAATCCTGTTATCGTCTGACACAGAACTTTAATCATCACGCCTCTGACTGTCATTTTATGTTCCACAAAATATACCAGCACAACGATCATGGTAATTTGTATCAGCATCAGCAAAAACCTCTCATATCCTGATAGATACAATTCTATTGTAGTGGCAGTAAGCTCTGCCTCCGTTCCTTTTATCATCTCAATAATCGTGAAAATACTTTTGGCTCCTGCCAGCATCACCGCTTCTGCCATTGCATAACCAATCCCCATCGCCACCGCCTTCACCAGTGACATCTGTCTTTTAAACAGACATACAATAATCAGAATTTCCGGCAAAACCGCAAAAACTGCTCCTGCCAGTGCAACAACAAATAAATAGGCAATATAATGGTCTGCCATAAACTTCGTAAAATCCGTATGATTAAAAAGATACTGAAGACCTTGTTCCTTGATCACAAACTCCATGAGGAGATATACCAAACCTCCCGAAAGAAATAACACAAATATTCCTTTTCTCTCCATTGGATTTTTAAAAAATAACACTCCCAGTAAGATAATCGGTATTATGATACAAATTATCGTATTTATAATCAAAGCTGCCATGTCTGCACCCCTTTCTGCTGTAACCGTTACTTAAGCGCCTTTTTTAAAGCCTCCAGATTTTCTTCCATCAGACTAATGTAATCAAGCCCTTCCTCTTCCTGGCTGGCTGTCAGTCCTTCAATCGGATTTAACACCATCGTCTCAGCACCGATTTCCTCCGCGATGGTATTTGCAACCTTAGGGCTTACCAGTTCTTCAAAGAAAATAACCTGAATATCTTCTTCCCTGCAAAAATCAATAATCTCTTTCATTTTTGCAGAATCCGGTTCGGAATCTGCTGTCAGTCCTTCCACGGCATTCTGCTTCAGACCGTATGCGGCACACAGATAGCCAAATGCTTCATGTGCTACCACGATCGTGTTTCTGGATAAGCCGGATAACTCTTCTTTATAAGTCTTATCCAAAGCCTCCAGCCTGTCCTTATAATCCTCAAAATTCTTCTCATACACTTCCTTATGTTCTGCATCTATCTGTATAAATGCGTCTTTTATCACCTCTGACTCTGATATCGCATTTTGGACACTAAGCCATGTATGAGGATCTGTCTTCTCGCCAGACTCCAGCGTTTTCACTGTTGCTGCCGCCTCTACTACTATCAGTTCTTTATTGGATACGGCATCCAGCGTTTTATCCACAAAATGTTCCATACCGGCACCATTGTAAATAAATAAATCCGCTTCCTCCAACAGCTGCATATCTCCCGTTGAAAGTTCAAAATCATGGGGTTCTGTTCCCGCCGGTACCAAATTGATGATCTCTGCTCTGTCTCCGGCTATATTGAATACAAAATCGTACACGGGATAAATCGTAGTTACTACAAGTATTTTATCCTGGCTCTTAAAACTTCTCACTTTGGTTCCACAGCCTGTAATCATAAGACCTGTACACAGTACCATCACAATATAAATAATCCAATTCCTTCGTCTCACATTCTTTCTCCTCTATATCTGTATTAGTGATGGTAATTTGCCATCCTGTTTGAATAATCATCTGCGATTTTCTTATATTTTCTATAATCCTTTTCCTTCAGCGTACCGCTTTTCAGATAATCTTCCAGCGTTCCATGCAGTTTTTTTAATGCATCATGGGCAAGATCTTTATAATTATTTTCCAGATTAATGCGCAGATCATTTAAAATAGAGTCTAATTCTACCCGTACACTTCTTTTCAGCATCCCTGTCTCCTTCACAATTGTTAAATTCTTAAAACCATTTTCGCATAATCACATACAATATAAATATAATCGTAAAATAAAATTTTGTAAAGAGCTGAGGTGTCTTACTTGTCTGCTTCTCCTAAAATTCCTGCTGTCGTATCCGGTGCCGCTCCCTTCCATAAAATCGGAATCACCGGAAAAAATATAACTATAGCCGTTATGGATTCTGGTCTGTCTTATCATCCTGATATTGATTTTGACCGGATTCTTGCTTTTCGTGATTTTATCTCTTACCGGACACAGCCTTATGATGACTATTCCCACGGCACTCACGTATCCGGCATTATTGCCTCCTCCAAAATAGGCATTGCACCAGAAAGCAATCTGGTAAGCTTAAAAGTACTGGATAAAGAGGGAAATGGTTCCTCTGATATCTTTATTGAAGGCATAAAATGGCTTCTTGGCCATCACAGACAATATGATATCCGTGTTGTAAACATCTCTGTAGGCGGAACCAATGCTGAACTCAAAAATGAAAAAAACCGGCTAAATTTATGGGTAACAAGATTATGGGAGGAAGGCATCATTGTCTGCTGTTCTGCCGGCAACAACGGTCCTGCACCGAATTCCATCACGGCACCTGGCAACTGCAAAAAGGTGATCACCATCGGCTCCTCTGACGGAAAGCATTTTTCATCAGCCGGTCCTCTTCTGCCCTATATTACAAAACCCGAACTGACCGCTCCCGGTTTCCATATCCTAAGCACAAAACCCGGCGGAGGGTACAGTATCAAAAACGGTACTTCCATGTCCGTTCCATTTATCAGCGGCACATGTGCCCTGCTGCTCCAAAAATATCCATATCTCACCAACGACCAGACAAAAATACGCCTGATGGAATCTGCCCATACTGTCCCTTATCTTCCCTACAACATGCAGGGGGCCGGCAGTGTCAGTCTTCCCCATCTGCTCTCCTGATCTCTTCTAAAAAACGGGAAGGCTCTAATTCCTTATTATAATACTCCTTCACCTCATAAATATGTAAATGACTTCTGGCACGGGTCATCGCTACATAAAACATACGGCGTTCCTCCTCTATTTCTTCCGGTTTCAAAGCCTTTTTATATGGTGTCATGCCCTCATTGGCTTCCAGTATAAAAACTGCATCAAATTCCAATCCCTTTGCACTGTGCATGGTAGTAACCACAACACCATCTTTTCGTTCTGCCAAATCTGCCCTGCTGTGCCGTTCCAAATCCTGTCGGTATTGATCAATTCCTTCAAACCAGTCCCCAAAGGTCCGGTACTGTTTTGCCATTTCCTGTAACTCATCCAGTGTGCTCGACAAATCTTCCACATTTAAATGGCGATACTGTGCATACTCTCTCAGGTATTCATCATATCCGATGGCTTTGCGGATAAAATTCACTGCCGCAAACGGTTTTAACCCTGCCAGTATTTTTAATTCATATTCAAACTGGTCGATATTATCTAACGCCCAGTTTTTACCTTCCACCATTGTCCGCAGTGCTTCAAAGCTCACAACAGGCTCTGTCAACAGCTCTCTTGACAGATAACGGTTTGGTTTATTCATAATCCGTAAAAACAAAGCCCTGTCCCGGATACCCATGGCTGCCCTGATATAATCCAGTACATTTTGTACAGTAAAATGATCATAAATACAGGGAACTTTGTCCCTCATCTGAAACGGTATGTTGTATTCCATCAGCTTATTCACAATCCCTCTTGCCTGCACATTGGTTCTCAGAATCACTGCCATCTCAGAATAGGGAATCTTTTCCTTATGATAATCCCGGATAGTTTTCAATACATGATTTGTTTCTTCGGATAATGTCTTCATATGATGAACTAAAACAGGTTCTTCATATTCCTTTGCACTGACAATTTTTTTATGAAAGCGAATCCGATTATTAGTGATGAGATTAACTGCACCTTCCGTAATATTCCGGTTACAGCGGTAATTAACATCTAACAGCGTCTCAACTGCTTCTGGATAGTCTTCCTTAAAATGCAGCATGATTTCCGGTCTTGCACCTCGAAATCCATAAATACTCTGGTCATCATCTCCCACAATAAACAGATTGCGTAATGGCTCTGCCAGCATTTTGGTAATTTCATATTGAATCTTATTAATATCCTGAAATTCATCTACTAATATATAGGCATAGCGTTTTTGAAGTATTTCCAAAATATCCTGACGTTCCTTTAATAATTCATAGCAATATACCATCATATCATCAAAATCCAGTTTTCCCATAGATGCTGTTTTTGCTTCATATTCTTTATAAACCTGGCGGAATACTTCTTCTCCAAGGCAGTTGGAATAGAAATATTCCAGTGCGATCATATCCCCTTTCATCATTCCGATTTCACGGATAACGGAAGATACCAGCTCCTCCTCGTCTTCACACTCAATCTGTTTATGTTTAAGGATATCCCTGATAATCGAATATTTCTCTTTTTCACTCAGAATATGTTCACTCCGATATCCATATGCCATTTTCAATATATAAAAGAATACAGAATGAAAGGTTCCAAATGTGGAAGTACACTTAGAACCTTTCATTAATTTTACAAACCGTTCCTCCATCTCTTTTGCACTTGCCCTGGTAAAGGTAATGACAAGTATCTGGGAAGAAGGAATGCCTGCTTCTTCTATAAGATATTTTATGCGATATACCATAGCAGTGGTCTTTCCGGAACCCGGACCGGCCAGTGCAAGCATCGGACCATGTACATGATGAATAGCAGTAAGTTGTCCTTTGTTAAAATCAGGCATCGTTTCCCCTTTTCTCTGCTTAAGCTGTTTCCAGCTTCTTAATTCCAATCTCCATTCTTTTAAGAGATTCTTCCTTCCCAAGAATATCCATGATTTCAAAAGCACCACCGGGAGTCATCTGTTTGCCAGATACCGCTATCCGAACCGGCCATAAGCCTGTTCCGTTTTTGATTCCTTTATTTGCAATATACTCCATCAAAATGTCATGGAGATTATCAAACGACCAGTCTTCTATACTTTTAAGAATTTCATACTCTTCACGGAGAATTTCCAAAGAGTTCTCTGTATTGGTCTTCATTTTCTTGTGAGTATACAACGCAATATCATAATCCGGTAATTCCTCGAAGAAATCGATATGCTCTTTTATATCCGGAAATACTTCAATCCGGGTCTTTACCAGTTCCAGAATAGCATCCGTCTTAACATCCCTTTTGACAATCTCTTCTACATAAGGAAGTGCCATCTCCTTAAAGCGTTCAAAATCCATTTTCTTAATATATTCACTATTCATCCAGCGAAGCTTCACCATATCAAAAACCGCAGGGGACTTGGAGATATGATGATAATCAAAGGCTGCCACCAATTCCTCTAATGTAAATAACTCCTGATTATCCTCGGGACTCCAGCCAAGAAGGGCTACAAAATTCACAATAGTTTCTGTTAAAAATCCCTGTTCCAACAGGTCTTCATAAGAAGAATGACCACATCTCTTTGATAATTTCTGATGCTCTTCATTAGTAATCGTCGGACAATGAATATAAGTGGGAACCTCCCAGCCAAATGCCTGATACAAACGATTATACTTAGGAGAAGAAGATAAATACTCCTGTCCTCTCACAACATGAGTGATACCCATCAAATGATCATCCACCACATTGGCAAAATTATAGGTGGGATATCCATCCGATTTTATCAAAATCATATCATCCAGCTCTTTATTGGGCACTGTAATGGTTCCGTATAACTCGTCCTCAAAACTGGTTTCCCCTTCCTCCGGAACATTCTGCCTGATTACGTACGGCACACCGGAAGCAAGCTTCCTTTCCACTTCTTCCTTACTCAAATGCAGACAATGTTTGTCATACTTACGGACACTTTTACCATCCACAACCTCTTCTGTCAGGTTATCCAGTCTCTCTTTATCACAAAAACAATAATATGCCTCTCCTTTTTCTACCAGCATCTTGGCATACTCCATATAAATACCTTGTTTTTGGCGCTCACTCTGCACATAAGGACCAACTCCGCCATCCTTGTCCGGACCCTCATCATGGATTAAACCCGTTCCTGCCATTGTACGATAAATGATATCAACGGCACCTTCTAAAAGCCGCTCCTGGTCTGTATCCTCTATTCTTAAGATAAAATCTCCATTTTCATGTTTCGCCACCAAATACGCATACAGGGCAGTCCTCAAATTTCCCACATGCATTCTTCCCGTAGGACTTGGCGCAAATCTGGTTCTTATTTTACTCATATTGTCCTCAACTTCTTTTCTATTTATTTTTTCCACAGCATTGCTTAAACTTCCGCCCGCTTCCACATGGACAAGGATCATTACGTCCAACCTTTGGAGGTTTTACAACTGTCTTGGAACTCTTCTCGGTTTTGTAAAGCTCTTTTCTTCTCTCCGGTGTAAGCAGTTTATCCCACTCTTCCAGTGTATACAGCCACTCCGCATTGCAGCCCACCATATTCATATAAAGTTTTTCCAAATCTATATCCAGAGACACCTCTGTATCCTCTTCCATCTCATCAATATTATTCGGTGTCCGCAGACTCTCATCAATACCATCTAAAAATCCGGTCATTAACTGAACTGTTGTTTCATATTTATCTGCCAGCTCTTTTACGGTTCCCTTTACAATTTCTGTAGGATTTGACAAAAGCTGCTTATAAATTCCCTGCTCTACTCCAAAATAATTCAGCCAGAACTGTTTTCCCTCCGGAGTCCTGTCATCCAGTCCATATGCATAGTCACGCCATTCTTTTAATAAACTCATTTGTTTTACCATCCTTTTACATAAAAAATATATACTGGGGCTGTCACATAAAATTTCCTTAACAAGGCAGCCTCCTATGCACACATCAGTGTGCTTTTTTATCAAATACAGCAAGCTAAATTATAACAAAATGCAAATTTTTTTTCAAGTATGTATAAATCCATAAAAAGGGGACATAATTAAAATATCACTTACAACAAAAGATGTTATGACTTTTGTTATAGCATCTTTTGTTAAGTGATACCGATTCCCTGGATTCAGGGAATCTGATAATACTTTATCCTCCCCTATTGCGGAGCCGGCTTGCCGGCTCCGTTTCCCCTTTAACCTTCTTCCTTGGAATCGTTTTTCTGGTTTGATGCATACATATCTTCTTTCGATACCACATCGGAATCTCCATAAATCAAACGGGTAAACCACATAAATACCCATAATACAATAGGCACTGCCATTGCCAGAACCAGTAAACCAAAAAAATATCTGCTTCCGGTTACAGCACAGACAACCGCCCCTATAATAAGACCAACTATCAATACGATTGTCAGCCATGCCATGATCTGTCTTAATCGTTTCATTCTTTGTATTTATCCTCCCCATATAAATCATTCAACCTGTCTCTTACTGTTTTTTCATATCCATTTCCGGTGGGATAATAAAAACAGACATCTTTTATCTCATCCGGCAGATATTGCTGTTTTACAAAATTATCCGGATAATCGTGAGGATAAATATAACCGGTATGTCCCAGATTTTCTGCTCCCCTGTAATGAGCATCCCTTAAATGAGGAGGGACCGCACCTGTCTTTCTTTTCTGAACCATATTAAGTGCATCAAAAACTGCATTACATACTGCGTTGGATTTAGGTGCACTTGCGACATAAACAGCAGCATTGGCAAGCACCAGCTGAGCTTCCGGCATACCGATACGTTCTACTGCCTGTGCACATGCCACTGCAACCTGAATTGCCTGCGGATCTGCAATCCCTACATCCTCACAGGCACATATCATGATCCTTCTGGCAATAAAGGTGACACTTTCCCCCGCATGCAGCATCTTAGCAAGATAAAAAACTGCTGCATCGGGATCAGAGCCCCGCATACTCTTGATAAATGCCGATATAGTATCATAATGATTATCCCCGTCTTTATCATATCTTACTGCTCTTTGCTGAATACACTCCTCCAGCACACTTGTCGTAATATGAATCTGCCCATCTTCCAAAGGTTCCGTAGTCAGCACTCCGAGTTCTATTGCATTTAACGCATTTCTCGCATCTCCTCCACTTACATCTGCAAGAAATTCCAAAGCCTCATCATCAATATCCGCATGATAAGACCCCATACCTTTTTCCACATCATATACAGCCCGCTTTATTAATTCTTTGATGTCTTCCCTGTCAAGAGGTTCCAGCCGGAAAATATGGGATCTGGAAAGCAATGCTCCATTCACCTCAAAATAAGGATTTTCCGTAGTCGCACCGATTAAAATTACGGTTCCATCCTCTACAAAGGGCAACAGATAATCCTGCTGTGCTTTATTAAAGCGATGAATCTCGTCAATAAACAAAATGGTTCTTTTCTGATACATCCCATAATTGTCTTTCGCCTGCTTTACGACTTCTTCCATATCCTTTTTCCCAGCAGTTGTGGCATTTAAAGCTGTAAAAACAGAACTAGTCGTATTGGCAATCACCATGGCAAGCGTTGTTTTCCCTGTTCCCGGCGGTCCATAAAAAATGATAGAACTGAGTTTGTCCGCCTGAATAGCCCGGTAAAGCAGCTTATCTTTCCCTATAATATGTTTTTGACCAACAACCTCATCAAGGGTTGTTGGTCGTAATCTCTTTGCCAAAGGTGATTCCTTTTCCATATTCGCTTCTCTCATAAAGTCAAATAAATCCATGAATATCCCTTCTGCCTCTATGCCATTTTATGAAAACCCATCTTTTCTAACAGTTGCTCAAACTTATCTACAACAATCGGCTTACAGATATAAGCATCATAATCACTACAGACCTGGATGCTGTCTAAGACAACTTCATCCAAAGCACTGATCATTATGACTTTTGCCCGCTCTTCCTCTAACACTGCATATTTGTTCTCTGCTTCTCTTATTGCTTCTAATGTCTTATAACCATCTAATCTGGTCATCATGATATCTAAACAAATCAAATCGAAAAGCTCCCGCTCTTCTATACCTTTTGCGGCTTCATCTACAGCAGACATTCCGTTGTCAACTGCAACCACCTCACCGTATCCGCTAAATATCCTTTCCAAAAATCTTCTATTCACAAAATCATCATCAGCAATTAATATTCTCATATGGGTCCTCCAAACTATTTGTGCATATTATTTCTGTCTCCACATTACATTTTATGAATCTTCTCTTATTCTCAACATATCAGCCAGCTTATCCACTATAGATGCTACTACCTGTATATGTGTTTTGTTATCATTCTGGATTCTTCGGTTTAACAAATCTCTGTCAAGGCTCCCCATAAAAATATCAGCCAATTCCTCTGGAGTAAAAATATCTACAATCTCTCTTTCCCTGATTGCCGCTTCTATCTCCTTCCTAATGAAATTTGTCCGTACTGCGATACATGTTGCAATCGTCTCCCTTGTATTGACATTATGCAGAAACTCTTCATAATTCAACACAACCGCTGCTATTTCTTTATATCCACTATAATATGTACTGAAGGTTTTTAATAATTCTAATACCTTATCTAAATGTGAAATATCCTTTGCCTCAATTGTTGCAATAATGCTGTTATCAAATTTAGTAAAGTTATCAACAACTTCTACCAATACTTCTTCAATACCTCCAAAATATCGATAAAGTAAGGACTCTGACATATTCTCTTTCATTGCCAGTGTCTTCGTAGTAAGTGAGGCCAACCCTGCTTCGCTTATAATCTCAAGGGCAGAAGCAATAATCCTATCTTTTCTATTAACAAAATTATTATTCATACACAACCCCCACAATTGTGAAACTTTATTCACCTGCTATTTTATTGTATGGCATACTGTCCTATTTGTCAATAACTCATAATTATTTATTTCTGTCCGTATATAATAACCTGATCCTTTTCCCTGTCATAATAATAAATATTATCAGACAACAGATCAATAAACCCCACTGCATTCTGATTGGCTTCCATTACCAGCTGCGACAAAAATTCTGCATCCGTATCTTCATCTTCTGGTACTAGCATCATCTCATGTACACTTGATGGCAGCAAAAATACATTGCTTTCCTGAACCTTGGCAAAATTCTTAATAACATTATCATATAAAATACAGGTAGCCCCATTTAATCCTGTATCATTCGTAAGAACATACATATTCACCCCGTTTTCCATTTCTTCAAAAGATTCCGCTCCACGCAGCACTTCCTTCAGAAGCATCTCCTTATCTTTTGTCTGAAAACTTTCGAAAATGACCTTTGCCAAAGAATCCATACGCCACGGAAATTCCCGCATCGTATTAAACAGGGCAATCCGGTACAATTCCTCTATTCCAATTCCCCATGCTTCAAATTCCTGATTGGTTATCAGGGAACTGGCAATTCCCAGGGCATCCTTACTGGCAATATACCGAAACGTAACTGCCAGATCCAGATATTTTTTATAAGGACAGCATTTGAGCTGCTCCTTGTTCTTTTCATAATGTACCAGCCTGAGTACAATCTTATCCTTAACCAGTTTAAAATCCAAAACATCTGCAACCTGTAAAGCATTTTCCGCTTTTGCCCTCTGGTAACAATATATAATCTCCTCCATGATGATTGCTAACGGTTTCCCCATCTGATAACTCTCAAAATAAGAATTCAGATAAATATTGGGACTGATGTTCTCTCCTTCTTTTCTGATTGTAATTCCATCTAAAATAATTCCGTTATTCTTGATTACTTTATGGAGTTCCACCAGATAATCTTCTTTTTGAGCATTACCCTTCCTGCCTTTGTCTGCCTGCCCCTTATTAAACCGTTCCTGCTGTTCCAAATATTGAGCCAGATTATCCTTAATATACTCCAAAAATTCTTGATAATTCATAATACAATTCTCCTATTCCTACAGACAACGCTGTCACAGCTGATCGTCTGTTCTTTCTCCTTCATGTTTGCCTGGAAAAATTCAGAATTGTACGAAAATCACAGATATATCCTGCTATTGTACATAATGTAATTATAAAATGAGAAATCTGATACGAAACTGTATCACAGATAAAATAAATGAATCCGTTATGTGTAGCCTTATCATAACGGATTCATTGTCATTTCGTCAAGTGTTTTTCCATTCCTTCACAAATTGTTCAAGAAATGATACCAATACTTTCATTTCTTCATCTGTTCCAATGGAAATACGCAGATAATCACGAATTCTTGGTTTATCAAAATATCGGATAAATATCTTTTTATTCCTTGCCGCCTCAAAAATATCCTTTGCCGGAATCTCTTTATGCCCTGCAAATACAAAATTAGCACTGGATTCAAGATAAAGAAACCCTAATCCTGCAAGCTCCTTTTTGAACCATTCCCTTGTTTTAACAACCTTTGTCACAGTCTCTCGGAAATACACTTCATCTTCTATGCTGGCTTTCCCCATCACAATAGTCGGATAATCCATTGTATACGAATTAAAGCTGTATTTTACATCATTTAATGCCTTGATCAGCTTTTTGTTCCCCATGGCATAACCAATCCGCAGCCCTGCTAAAGAACGTGATTTGGAAAACGTGCGGACCACTAGCAAATTCTCATATTGATCCAGCAATGTACTCGCAGACTCCCCACCAAAATCTATATATGCTTCATCCACAATCACAACCACATCCTGGTTATGATCTAATATATCCTTCACAAAAGAAAGTTTCTCTGCAAGCCCTGTAGGTGCATTGGGATTTGGGAAAATCACTCCCCCATTTGCTGCATAATAATCCTTTGCCACCAGGCAAAATTCATCATCCAATGCTTTTGTCTCATATGGAATACGAAATAAATCCGCCCATACATCATAAAAACTATATGTAATATCCGGAAAGAACACCGGTTTATCAGAATTAAAAAAAGTGAGAAAAGACATGGCAAGCACATCATCTGAACCAACACCCACAAATACCTGGTCACTGTTTAATCCATGATACCGGGCAATCGCCTCTACCAGCTCCATTGCCGATGGATCCGGATAAAAACGCAGCTGTTCCAATTCTAATTCTGCCTCCATCACTTTGGGAGAAGGCGGATAGGGATTTTCATTCGTATTTAATTTGATAATATCCTTTTCCTTTGGCTGTTCTCCCGGCGTATAAGGAGTTACCTTCCGAATATTTTTTTCCCATGGTTTCATATCTGTCTATTCCTCGCTTCTCTTTATGCCTCATTCATTTTGGCAAGTTTAGCCGCCTGGTCGGCAGCTGTCAGACTATCAATAACCTCATCTAAGTCCCCGTTCATGACCTGATCTAACTTATGAAGTGTAAGCTTAATCCTGTGATCCGTCACACGGCCCTGAGGGAAATTATACGTACGGATTTTTTCCGAACGGTCACCGGTTCCCACCTGGCTCTTACGGAGTTCTGCCTCTGCATCATGTGCTTTTTGCAATTCCAAATCATATAATTTGGCACGTAAAACCTTAAGGGCTTTATCTTTATTCTTAAGCTGTGACTTCTCATCCTGACAGGAAATAACAATTCCTGTCGGTATATGGGTAAGACGCACCGCAGAATCCGTTGTATTGACACACTGTCCACCGTTTCCCGATGCACGGAACACATCAAACTTACAATCATTCATATCCAGTTCAAAATCTACTTCCTCTGCCTCTGGCATAATGGCAACTGTCATGGTAGAAGTATGGATTCTTCCACCGGACTCCGTTTCCGGAACACGTTGTACACGATGTACCCCGCTTTCGTATTTCAAACGTGAAAATGCACCTTTACCATTGATCATAAATGAACATTCCTTAAAACCGCCAATCCCGTTTTCATTTAAGCTGATCAATTCTGTCTTCCAATGCATTCTATCTGCATATTTCTGATACATACGAAAAACCTCCGCAGCAAACAGGGCAGATTCATCTCCGCCTGCACCGGCCCTTAATTCCACTACTACATTTTTTTCATCATTCGGATCCTTTGGCAGCAGCAGAATTTTCAGTTCATTTTCAATACGCTCCACTGCATCCTTGGAATCATTTAACTCCTCTTTTGCAAGTTCACGCATTTCCTCGTCTTTTTCTTCCTCTAACATGGCAAGACTATCTTCAATAGCCTGTTTTGCCGCCAGATATTCCTTATATTTGTCCGCGATCGGAGCCAGATCACTCTGCTCCTTCATAAGTGCTGTATATTTTTCCTGGTCATTTAAAACATCCGGATCACTCAGCTGCTCTAACACTGACTCATAACGTGCCAATATATCTTCCAATTTATCAAACATATTCATATTCCTCTCTTTTTCTTTTCTATTTTATCATTACCCACCGCTACGAGTGCCCATATACAACACGATCAAGACCTGCATAATCTGTCTTCACTTCTATATCCTTAAAACCTTTTGCCTTCATAATCTGTAAAACCGCCTCTTTCTGGTTATACCCTATTTCAAATAGCAGCCACCCTCCGGTATTTAAATAATCCGGTGCCTGCATTGTAATTTTTCTATAAAAATCAAGTCCGTCCTCACCGCCATCCAATGCCAGCAACGGTTCATGCTCCTTTACTTCCGGCATCAATGTATCAATTACCCTGCTTTCGATATAAGGAGGATTACTGACTATCATATCCATTTTCCCTGTAATTTTCTGGAAAAGACTGCTGCATATAAGTTCTCCCTTAACATCATGTTTTTCCAGATTACGCTTTGTAACCTCTAAAGCCTCTTTGGAAACATCTGCCAGAGTAAGTGCGATCCCCTGATGATATAATTTTAAAGAAATGCCGATACAGCCGGTACCACAGCATAAATCCAATACCTGAACAGAATTTTCAGATTTTCCCTTTTCTTCCTGCTCTGTTTTCGTAGAAAAATTTCCTGTCATATCACCTAATATTTTATTGGCACATTCTACTAAAATTTCCGTATCGTTTCTAGGAATCAGAACATTCTCATTAACATAAAAAGTATAATCCATAAAATGTGCATATCCCAGCAGGTACTGTAACGGATAATGTGCACATCTTCGTTCCAACAGACTAAGATACTTCTTTTCCTTCTCACCGGAAACCTCTTCTTCTCCATTCATCAGCATATACATATAATTGCAGCCGAGGACTTCTTCTAACAGTACCTTCCGTTCATATTTTGCATATTCATTCCCACTGCTTTCCAGTTTCTCTTTTCCAAGAGTTAGTAATTCCCGAATTGTAGCCATTCATCTGCCTCCCGCCTGTAACCGATTTATAAAACGGCACCCGGTCTGCCATTCTTTAATCCTTTGATACACCGATTCCCTGTGCCTCGTTAACTGCATCCACATAAGTTTTCCCATATAAGACCGCTTCCACTGAGATAATGGCTACCTGAATCATTTCCTCTTCCGGCTCTTTGGTAGTCAGCTTCTGAATCCACATTCCAGGTTTACTTAAAATATTAAAAAATGCATTGTCATATCTTCCTGCCAGCCGGATAAATTCGTAAGAAATACCTGCCACCACTGGAACCAGTATCAGTCGCAGTAAAAAACGCAGCCACATCTGTTCAGCCGTGATAAACATAAATACAAAAATACTGACAATCATAACTATGAATAAAAAACTGGTTCCACAACGTTTATGATAACGGGTATGCCTCGCAACATTTTCCGGAGTCAGTTTTTCTCCTGATTCATAGCAGTTAATCGTCTTATGCTCTGCCCCATGATACATAAATACTCTCTTAATATCTTCCATCTGTGAAATTAAAAGCACATAAATAATAAAAATCACAAGACGTATCACACCCTCTATCACAGAAAGCCAGATATGACTTTTTACCCATTTCCCGATAATCTCTGCCAAAACTGCCGGCAGCATCATAAACAGAGCAACTGCGATAATAACGGATAACAGAACCGTAAATCCGATAATTACATTTTCTGCCTTTTCCTTAAAAATATCCTTAAACAGCTTATCTGCTTTTGTCTCTATCTCATCCTCTTCATAAAAAGAGGACGAATAGGTAAGAGTTTTCATTCCTATTACCATTGCTTCCGCAAAATTTACGACTCCTCGGATAAACGGTACCTTACAAACGGCATGTCTGTCCCCAAATGACTGATGTTTTTGCAGTTTTACTTCTATCTTGTGATCCGGTTTTCTTACTGCGACGGAATAGCTTTTCGGACCTTTCATCATAACGCCCTCAATTACCGCCTGACCGCCAAGTGTTCCCTTTGGTAATCTCTCTTCCATGATACAAACCTCTACTCTTTCAAAAAATCTATCTGTACTCCAATCCGGTGTTCGATTATTTTCCCTTCATTCACATGAACGCACCTCGATTTCGCTTTGCTTCTTCTCGGTGTTCCCTCTCAATCCGCATGAACGCACCTCAATTTCACTTCGCTTCTTCTCGGTGTTTCCCTCAATCCGCATGAACGCACCTCGATTTCGCTTTGCTCCATCTCGGTGTTCGTTTACACTCACATAGTTTCCGCTAAATATGCCTGACAGCAAGCTGCCAGCATATTCATTCGGAAACTGCGTTCATGCTTATAACGCAAAAAGGTTGAGATTATTCAATCCCAACCTAGAACCGTTACTAATTAGCCTGATTAACTCCGTACTTACGATTGAACTTATCAATACGACCACGAGCCTGTGCTGCCTTTTGCTGACCTGTATAGAAAGAATGACATTTAGAGCAAATCTCTACATGAATCTCTTCCTTGGTTGAACCTGTTACAAACTCGTTACCACAGTTACAAACCACTTTTGCCTGATAATAATTTGGATGAATTCCTTCTCTCATCGTATACACCTCTCAAAATATATTGGCAGATTCCAACCCGCCTAAACAACTTCTGTATTTTACCATGCTTATCATATAATTGCAAGCACTTTTTCTCTTAATAATAACTTTATTATTTTCTCAACAAAGAACGTTTTACCAAGTCCAAAAACTCCTGATTATCCTTCGTTCTCACAAAAAGCTTCAACACTTCTTCTATCGATTCCTCTCCCCTGTTACCAGAGAATTCTTTATGCATGGCATACACTGCTTCCCTCTCTAAAGGAGTTAACAGCAGATCATCCCGCCTTGTCCCTGATTTTGCAATATCAATAGCAGGAAAAATCCTCTTTTCCGAAAGCTTGCGGTCAAGAACCAGCTCCATATTACCGGTTCCTTTAAACTCTTCAAATACGACATCATCCATTTTAGAACCGGTCTCTACCAATGCCGTTGCCAATACCGTCAGGGAACCGCCTTCACGCATATTCCTTGCCGCTCCAAAAAACTTCTTTGGCATATGCAGAGCAGCCGGATCCAGACCTCCAGTCAAAGTTCTTCCACTTGGCGGAACCGTAAGATTATATGCTCTCGCCAGCCTGGTAATGGAATCCAGCAGGATTACAACATTTTCTTTGTGCTCTACTAAACGCTTCGCACGCTCCAATACCATTTCAGATACACGCTTATGATGCTCTGGAAGTTCATCGAAAGTAGAATAAATGACTTCCACATTCGGTCCCTCTATGGATTCCCTGATATCCGTAACCTCCTCCGGACGTTCATCAATCAGCAATACAATAAGGTGCATATCCCGGTAAGTTCTGCTGATACTGATGGCAATCTGTTTAAGCAGGGTCGTCTTACCTGCTTTGGGCGGTGCTACAATCATTCCCCTTTGCCCCTTTCCAATCGGTGCCAGCAAATCCATAATACGCATGGAAACACCCTTGGCATGTTCATTCTCAAGCTTTATTCTTTCATCTGGAAAAACAGGCGTCAAATTTTCGAAATTTTTACGTTTCATTGCCTCTTCCACTGAATATCCGTTAATTGTTTTAATATATAAAAGCGCTGCGAATTTTTCTTTTTCTGTTTTAACCTTCTGATTACCAATAACAATATCACCCGTTTTCAAATTAAAACGTTTGATCTGTGCCGGCGAAACATAGATATCATTCTCACCCGGAAGATAATTCTCACAACGGATAAAACCAAAGCCATCCGACATAACCTCCAATATACCATTAGCCTCTTTGCCACTGTCAAGATTCATATCAACAGCATCTGCTTTTACGGTATCCTTCTTTTCCTTTTTAACAGTTTCCTTCTGATGTCCCTTTACTGCATTCAAAAGATCTATCAATTCATCTTTTTTCATAACCGTAACGCCCTTGATCCCTAGTTCCTTTGCTACATTCTTAAGTTCCTGCAAAGTCATATCTTCATAGTTCATACATACTCCTTCCTCTTGTCCACCTCACATAAAGCAGAGAAAAACACAATAACAGGCATAAATCTAAATCCCTGCCCGCAAAAATCAATTATCAATACTGGGTAAAATCTGAATAAATAATAGATATAGATATTTCACAACTATTCCGATTATAACATACTTTATAGGAATGTAAACCCCAAAATGCCGATTTTCATAAAACAAAACTCTCTCAAATTTTCCTGAAAGAACCTTGCATTACCTTAGTGCAAATGGTAAGATAAAAAATAGTGTGATGATCACAAATTTATTTATATTTAAAGGTGGATAAAAATGGATGTTTACGAAAGAGCTTTAAAATTACATGAAGAATGGGCCGGTAAAATAAGCACAGAACCAAAGTGCCAGGTCAAATCCCGCGAAGACTTATCATTAGCTTATACTCCTGGTGTTGCCGAGCCCTGTAGAAAGATTGCTGAAAATCCAGCAGATGTCTACAAATATACACAAAAAGGCAACACGGTTGCTGTTATTTCTGACGGAAGTGCCGTACTTGGTCTTGGCAATATCGGTGCTGCTGCCGCCATGCCTGTTATGGAAGGAAAGGCTGTACTATTCAAATCCTTTGGTAATGTCAATGCGGTTCCCATCTGTCTGGATACTCAGGATACCGATGAAATAGTGGATACGATCATTCGTATCGCTCCTGCTTTTGGAGGAATCAATCTGGAGGATATCTCTGCTCCTCGCTGTTTCGAAATAGAAAAACGCCTGAATGAAGCTTTGGATATTCCCGTATTCCATGATGATCAGCATGGTACTGCCATAGTAGTTCTCTCTGGTATTATCAACAGCCTCCGCATTACAGGAAAGAACAAGGAAGTCTGCAAAGTTGTCGTAAACGGTGCCGGTTCTGCCGGAATTGCCATTACAAAATTATTGCTTACCTATGGTTTTAAAAATGTTACCATCTGTGACCGTAACGGTATTCTTCACAAAGATTACGAAGGACTTAACTGGATGCAGCAGGAAATGGTGAAAGTCACCAATTTAGAAGAAAAAACCGGCTCTCTTGCAGACGCATTAATCGGAGCTGACATCTTTATCGGTGTCTCTGCACCAAATATTGTAACAGCCCAGATGGTAAAATCCATGAATACCGATTCCATTTTATTTGCGATGGCAAATCCTACTCCGGAGATCATGCCGGATATCGCCAAAGCCTCCGGTGCAAGAATCGTGGGAACCGGACGTTCCGATTTCCCCAATCAGGTAAATAACGTCATAGCCTTTCCCGGCATTTTTAAAGGTGCTCTGGAAGGTCGTGCTTCCGTTATCACTGAAGAAATGAAATTAGCTGCGGCTAATGCCATTGCCGGACTGGTTTCAGACGAAGAATTGAATGATGATTTTATCATGCCGGAAGCATTTGATCCACGAGTAGCCGATATCGTAAGCGAAGCCGTAAAATCCCATATTCGCTCTTAATTAATGTTTTTTATGCCGTTATTATAGATGGCAGAATGGAGTTTGTATGACAAATGAAGGACTGGTTCTTTACAAGTTAATGGTATTATATATGTTAGACAGAGTAGATTTTCCACTTACCTTTGCCCAGATTTCGCAGTTTGTCCTGGATAAAGGATATACCAGCTATTTTAATCTTCAGATCGCCATTAACGAACTGATTGAAAATGATTTTATCAAACCCACTGCTGAACGGAATCATTCCCTGTATGAAATTACCGAACAAGGTAAAGAAGCAATAGAGTTATTTGAATTTAAAATATCAGATGCGATAAAAATGGATATCCTTAACTATTTGAAGGAACAAAAGATTGAACTTCGCAATGAGTCCGCTATTTCTTCCGACTATTATCCATCTAACAATGAATATATTGCACAATGCAGCATTAAAGAAAGAAATCAGACTCTGTTAGAGATTAAGCTTACTGTTCCCACTCAGGAACAGGCTATTCATATTTGTGACTCCTGGCAGAGTAAAAGTGAAGAAATCTATCAATATCTGATTACACAGGTCTGGCAGGATACTTAATCATCCTGCCAGAACCGATTCAATATAATCAAGTATTTCTTCCCTCCCCTGCTTGGATAATGCAGAATACGGGAAGATAATATCCTCCTTAGGCATCTCCAGTTTCGTACGTATACTCTTTAAATTCTTCTGAAGCTGGGAGCGTTTAATCTTATCCGATTTTGTAGCAATGATAACCGGAGTAAATCCATTATGCACAATCCAGTCATACATCATCTTATCGTTTGCAGAAGGTTCATGGCGGATATCAATCAGCAAAAACACCAATACAAGATTTTCCGAGGTATGTAGATATCTCTCTATCATCTTCCCCCATTTTTCCCTCTCTGAAACAGAAACCTTGGCATAACCATAGCCCGGTAAATCCACAAAATAAAATGCGTCATTAATCCGGTAAAAATTAATTGTCTGGGTTTTTCCCGGCTGGGAAGATGTCCTTGCCAATGCTTTCCTATTGAGAAGCCCATTAATTAAGGAAGATTTTCCAACATTGGATTTTCCCGCAAATGCAATTTCCAATTCTTTATTCTTTGGCAGCTTGCTGGTAACACCACAAACTGTCTCTAACTGTGCACTTTTTATAACCATTCACATTTCCTCCAAATAATTTGTACCAATTCCATTTCCAGATAATACATCCCAATCTATATTTTCAAAGAAATCGTACGCTTTGCTATTCCGTTTTGAATCACCTCATTCATGTGGGAAACATATAAAATTTCCATTCCTTCTGTAATCTCAGACTCCAATTCCTCCACATTTTTTCGGTTCTTCGCTGGAACCAGTACCTTATTCATACCTGCATTTTTAGCAGCAAGCAGTTTTTCTTTCAGCCCCCCGATTGGAAGCACATTCCCTTTCAATGTGACTTCACCTGTCATTGCAATCCTTCCACTTACCGGGCGGTTTGTCAATGCAGAATACATGGCAAGTGCCATTGTAATGCCCGCTGACGGACCATCCTTTGGAGTTGCTCCTTCCGGAACATGTACATGAACAATGTGTTTTTCAAAATATTCATCCGGCAATTTTTTCACCTCAGAAAGTGTCCTCACAAAAGAAAGGGCAATCTGGGCAGATTCCTTCATCACGTCTCCCAGATTTCCTGTCAGGGTAAGACCTCCTTTTCCTTCTAGCAGATTTACTTCTATTTTCAAAGTATCTCCGCCCACTTTTGTCCATGCCAGTCCTGATGCCACACCAACCTTATCTGCAAAATCTTCATTGTCAGTCGTGTATTTTTCCACTCCCAGCAACTCCGGCAATCTTTTAGGTGTTACCTTAAGAGACTTAAACTCTTCCGTTACTATCCCTCGTGCAGCTTTTTGCATCAGTCTTCCCAAAAGTCTCTCTAAATTACGTACTCCTGCTTCCCTAGTATAATTCCGTATAATTTTGTAAATAGCTTCGTCTGTAATCTTAAACTGTCTTTTTTTCAGACCATTCTTCTCAAGCTGCTTTGAAACCAGATATAGCTTTGCAATGTGGAACTTCTCATTTTCTGTATAACTGTTAACCTCTATGAGCTCCATACGGTCACGAAGGGGCTCCGGTATCGCGGAAGCATCATTGGCTGTAGCGATAAACAGCACACTGCTCAAATCCACCGGCACTTCAAAATAATGGTCCGTAAAATAAACATTCTGTTCCCCATCAAGTACCTCTAATAATGCAGAAGAAGTATCTCCTTTATAATCACTGCTGGTCTTATCTATTTCATCTAATAAAATCAACGGATTATTCACACCTGTCTTTGCAATGGCTGTTACAATTCTTCCCGGCATCGCCCCAATATAAGTTTTCCGGTGTCCCCGGATTTCTGCCTCATCCCTGACACCGCCTAAAGCGATTCTGCCATACTCCTTATTAAGCGAGGCAGCAATGGATCTGGCAATTGACGTTTTTCCCGTTCCCGGAGGTCCCACCAGACAAAGAATCGGTGCATCTTTTTTTCCACTTAAATTACGCACCGCAAGATAATCAATAATCCTCTCTTTGATCTTGGTAAGTCCGTAATGATCACCTTCTAACCGTTCAATCGCTTTTTTTAGATCACGATTTTCTTCACTCGCCTGATTCCATGGATATTCCAACAAGGTTTCAATATAATTACGGATCACTGCACTTTCCGAAGATGCATAGGCTAAGCTCCTGAACCTTTTTATTTCTTTTTCTAATTTCTCTCTCACCTCTTTGGGAGGATTTACTTCGGAAAGCCATGCCTGATAACGGTCACCCTCATCTTCCGTATTCTCCTCCCCGAGTTCCTTCTTGATTACCTTAAGCTGTTCTCTTAAAACATAATCCCTCTGATTCTTGTTCACGCAGTCCTTAAGCTTCTCGCCAATCTCAGCACGAACTTCATAAATCTCAATTTCGTTCAACAGAATCGTGAGCAGTTTTTCCACTCTTTCCGAAATATCTGCGGTCTCCAAAATCTGCTGTTTCAGATGTACCTGCATCGGGACTGCTTCTGCTGTCAAGTCAACCAGAAATTCCAAATCCTTTACTTTGTTCAGTGTGGACATTGTCATTTCATTGGGAATCAGCCGGCATTTTTCACACCGTTTCAGTACACTTTTGATCGTTCGAATTCTTGCAGTACATTCTGTCTCTGACAGCTGGTTCATATCACTGACCATCTTCGTAACTGATGCTTTATAATAGTCATCTTCGTAGGACATTTCATCTAATACTGCCCTTTCCTTCCCCGCAAAAAGTACTCTGATCAATCCCTTGGGAAGTTTTAACACCTGTCTCACTGTAACGATCGTCCCTACTTCATATAACTGTTCCCTGGAAACCTTATCACTGGCATTGGAAGTCTTTGCCGCAACCACAAATAAATCCTGATTCCCCTCCATTGCCGCATTTACTGCATGGATGGAAACATCTCTTTGTATATCAAAATGAACACTGGTTCCCGGCATGATTACCATATCTCTAAGCACCATCATTGGGATTGTACAACTATCCTGTTTTGTATTTTCCATATCCATTCCTCACTTCACAAACTTATGAACGCAGAAATGGAACCTGCAATCTTAACAAGTTCCACTTCCATTTGATATTCTTTAATCATAACACAGATTCCTGTATTATCACCGTTTTATGCAATCTCTCCATTATTCGTCTTCGGATGGCGTTTTACAAAAGATTTTCTCGGTCTTGGAGATTCTGTATATATAATCTCCGGTTCTCCGGTACCTTCCACAGCTTCTTTTGTAATCACACATTTTGCAATCTCTTCATTGGACGGAACCTCATACATTAAATCCGTAACGGATTTCTCGATAATGGAACGAAGGCCTCTGGCACCTGTCTTCCTCTCCATTGTCACTTTTGCAATCGCCTTTAATGCCTCTTCTTCAAACTCCAGTTCCACGCCATCTAATTCAAACAATTTTTTATATTGTTTACAAATCGCACTCTTTGGTTCTGTCAGAATACGGACAAGTGCTTCTTCATCCAACAATTCCAAAGTCACAGTAACCGGTACACGCCCGATAAATTCAGGAATCAGACCATACTTGACGTAATCCGCAGGAGTCACTTTTTTAAGTAATTCTCCCACATTTTCATCTGTTTTTTCTGCTAATTCCGCACCAAATCCAATAGATTTTTTACCGATACGATTCTCGATCACCTTTTCCAGACCATCAAATGCTCCACCGCAAATAAATAAAATATTGGTCGTATCTATCTGGATAAATTCCTGATGCGGATGTTTTCTGCCTCCCTGTGGTGGCACGGAAGCAACCGTTCCCTCAATAATCTTAAGTAATGCCTGCTGCACGCCTTCACCAGACACATCTCTGGTAATCGATACATTTTCTGACTTTTTTGTAATCTTGTCTATCTCATCAATATAAATGATACCGTGCTGTGCCCTTTCCACATCATAATCGGCAGCCTGAATAATCTTAAGAAGTATATTCTCAACATCTTCACCTACATATCCGGCCTCTGTCAATGCAGTTGCATCAGCAATAGCAAACGGAACATTTAAAAGCTTTGCCAGCGTCTGTGCAAGATAGGTTTTACCGGAACCGGTAGGACCTACCATAATGATGTTACTTTTTTGCAGTTCCACATCAAAATCCTTATCAGAAAGAATTCTCTTATAATGATTATACACTGCAACAGAAAGTACCTTTTTCGCATCTTCCTGACCAATCACATACTGATCCAGGAATTCTTTAATCTCTTTTGGTTTTAATAAATTAATATCAGAAGACTCATCATAATCTTCTAATTCGTCTTCAATGATTTCGGAACAAACCTCAATACACTCATCACAAATAAAAACATTCTGTCCGGCAATTAACTTTCTTACCTGATCCTGCGTTTTATTGCAAAATGAACAACGTAAAGGTTTTCTATCATCTCCGCGACCTGCCATAGCTACACCTCATTCTTTACATTACTTAATCTACTCACGATTCGCAATTATGGAATCAATCAGACCGTAGTCCATTGCTTCCTGTGCACTAAGCCAGTTATCCCTGTCAGTATCTTTTTCAAGAACCTCAACCGGCTTGCCACACTCCTTTGCTAAAATCTCATTAATTTTTCGCTTTGTGTTTAATATATGTGCTGTCGTAATCTGCATATCACTTGCCTGACTGCCACTTGGCATTCCACCCATTGGCTGATGAATCATTATCTCTGCATTCGGAAGAGCCATACGTTTGCCTGGAGCACCGCCTGCAAGCAGGAAAGCTCCCATACTAGCGGCCATTCCGCAACAAATTGTGGAAACATCGCACTTAATATAATTCATTGTATCAAAAATACCAAATCCAGCCGAAACAGATCCCCCCGGACTATTAATATACAGCTGAATATCCTTTGAAGGATCTTCTGACTCTAAGAAAAGAAGCTGTGCAATTACAATACTTGCTGTTGTATCATTGACTTCTTCTCCAAGAAAAATAATCCTGTCTTTTAATAATCTGGAATAAATGTCATAGGAACGTTCTCCTCTGCTGGTTTGCTCAATGACATAAGGTACTAAACTCATACCAAATCCTCCTTCATCTAATCAATCCTACTTTTCTACCGCAGCCTCGGTTACCAAATCCACTGCCTTTTGTACAGCGACGTCCTGCATAATCGCTTTCTTCTCTGAATCGCCAACTAATCCTTTCAGCTGCTCTAAATCCATCTGGTACATCTCTGCCATTTTCTTTAATTCTTCTTCCAATTCTTCCTCTGTTACCTGAATATCTTCAGCCTTTACAATTGCTTCCAATACAAGACGGGACTGAATTCTTCTTAATGCCTCAGGGGTTGCTGACTCTAAAAACTTTTCTTTGGACATTCCTGTAAACTGGAAATACTGTTCAATTGAAAGTCCCTGATAACTAATCTGCTGTGCAAATTCCTGTACCATCTGTTCCTTAGTCGTTTCCACCATAGGATCCGGAACTTCCATGGACGCATTTTCAATAATTTTATCAATTACCAGACCTTCCTTTGTATTCTTTGCTGCTTTCTCCTTCTTCACCTGGAGTGTTGCCTTAATATCCGCTTTATATTCATCCATTGTATCAAACTCTGAAACCTCTGATGCAAATTCATCATCCAGTTCAGGAAGTTCTGTTTCTTTGATACCATTTAATCTGCACTTGAATACCGCCGGTTTTCCTGCAAGATCTGCCGCCTGATAATCTTCAGGGAAAGTAACATTCACATCAAATTCATCACCGATATTCTTTCCTACAATCTGATCCTCAAATGTATCAATAAAAGAATGAGACCCTAGTGTAAGCTGGTAATTCTCTCCTTTACCACCCTCAAATGCCTCGCCGTCTACAAAGCCCTCAAAATCAATCGTTACTTCATCATCCATCTTCGCTGCTCTGTCTTCTACCGGAATATTTCTCGCATTCTGCTTCTGAACATTTAAAAGTTCTGCTTCCACATCCTCATCTGTTACCTCTACTTCAACCTTTTCAATCTCAATGCCCTTATAGTCGCCTAAAGTAACTTCCGGCTTCACTGCTACAGTCGCTGTATAAATAAAGTCTTTTCCCTTTTCCATCTGAGTTATGTCAACTTCAGGACGGGAAACAACATCCAGCTCACACTCATCAAGTGCCCCTGGATATGAGTTTTCCATACATGTATTTGCTGCATCTTCATAAAACATTTCCGGACCATACATCTTTTCTAAATATGCTTGAGGCACTTTACCTTTACGGAAACCTGGAATAGAAATCTGTCCCTTCTGCTTATTATAAGAAGCTTTCATTGCCTCTGTAAACTCAGCAGCTGGTACCGTAATCGTAAGCTTTGCCATATTCTTTTCTAAATTTTCCACTGTTAAACTCATCTTTAACAATTCCTCCTTAAATATATAACATTTTATTCATTTGCAGTTTCCAAGTCAACAACCCCGCTATAATCAACGAGGCATCTAGTTTGCAATGCTGCTGAGAACGAAGCATGCGACCCTCGCAGCAGTCGCCAAATGCACATACAAGCTCGCTTGGCTCGTTGCTCACGGGAATCACGTCTCCTGCCAAAGCAGACATCCATCTGCATTAATCAGTCAATTATATCATGCAGTATGTATAAATGTCCAGCCCTTTTTAATATTGACATAGAAACAGCAAAACATTAACAATTGCCCTAATTTCAACAACAGGAAAAGGCCGTAATTCACCTTTTTTTATAAAAAGGTAAATTACGACCTTCCTTTCAGATGAAATTATCCGATTACTTACCAGAAATCTGATTCATCTGTGCTTCTACTAACTTCTTTGTCATCTGTCCACCAACAGAACCGTTCTCTCTGGAAGTCAAATCACCGTTGTAACCGTTCTTTAAAGAAACGCCTACTTCAGATGCACACTCCATTTTAAACTTGTTCATTGCGTCAGATTTCTTACTAGAATTGTTTGACATAACAGTTCCCTCCAAATAAATATATTTAAGACACTTTAATGTCTTGACTATAGTATTTGCAGGGAACTTCTTTTTATTTAGGTAATTATTGCTATTTTCTCATTATTGTTCAATAAATTTATTTATTTTTTTACGAAAGAAGAAGAACCCTCCCATGGATAACAACATCAGACTTCCTACTGCTGCAATTGGTGTTCCATCTCCTGTCTTTGCAGAACCCGAACTCTTAAGAGAACCAACAGAAGCACCTTTTTGCTGCTTATCGTCCGGACCATCATCTCCTGGGTCGTCATCTGGATCATCTACCGGATTATCATTCGGTTTTTCGGTAGTAGCTCCCGGCTTCTTATCATCCTCATTATTGGTACCACCATCTCCGCCAGGAGGTGTTTCTACATCTGCCTCTCTTCGATATAGTACCGCATAAGTAGAGAACTGATTAGACGAGATCGTATAAGTATTTGGATTACTGTCCTGATCTACCAGAGATGCCCCAACAAAATTCTCTCCATCATTATGAATTCTGACAATCTCTAAATCCTGTTTACCCGCCAGATCACCTAACGGAATCGTAACCGAAACACTGGCACCGTTAGCAAGATTGGTGACTCTGGTACGCTTCGTCTCACCATTCATATCCGTTACGACCTTGTATAAGGATAAATCTAAATATGCACCTACAATTTTATTCTTATCTGTTACAGCATACATAGCAGATATCTCGTTAGCTGAAACGCTGGATACCCGCATCAATGTTGCGTGCAACTGAAATTCAACTATACCTCCAGCTTCAATCAATGCTTTATCACTGTCTGTAAAGTTAATATTATCATCATCAAAGATGGAATCCATGTTATCAGCCGTAACATGCGGGGTTTCATCCGTCGTAATGATTACCGATGTATTCTGCCCGGAAAGTATCATTTCAATGTAACTGCTCGGATAAACCACCATACCGTCTTTTATCAGCAACCTGACAGTTTTTGAAAAAATTCCATCCGTTGCCACAATACTATAGTTACCATCCGGTACATTCTCAAACACAAACTCATCTCCTGCATTTACATCCTGTGCCATAATACAGATATTACCGTCAAATATACCTACTGTAACCGCACCTGATCTGTTATCTGCATATCTGGCAATACCGGAAACAGAAATTCCCGTTTCACCTGCTGCACGGGTTCTGAAAGATCCCTCATATTCCAACACTTCATTGGCAGAAGAAACTGCTGTTACTTTATATATATATGCCGTCCCTTCCTGAAGATTGCCAAGCACAGCTGATAATGCCGCATTTCCACTTGTATCTTTTGTTACTAATGCATCTGCTTCTGTATAAGCCGTATCTGAGGCTTTACGGTACGCTAGTGCAACCGATGCAATATCAAAAGTTCCCTTTATAACATTTGCCCTTAAAGTAGCAGACGAATTGGTTATATTGGTAACCGCTTTAATCTTCATACTCATTGGTCTGAATGCCGCAACATCTGATACATTTCCTGCATAATCAGCTGCCTGAATAAAATAATCCCCTGTCTGACTGACTTCAAAGCTTCCTGCATATCCATTCTCTATCTCTTCAGCTTTTGCCGTAATATCAGTTGTTCCATGCAGTACTCTTATAGTCTTAGCATCTACACCACTTCCGTTATCCGTTACAGTAAAGTTTACCAAAATCGTTGAGCCATTTCCCTTTGTAGTAGAAAACTTTACTGACGGTGAAATGGTATCTACCTTAAACTGATACTGATGTCTGCCTTCACATTCCTGACCAGCAATACTTTCACTCCAGACTTTCAGGTTATAGATTCCCTCACCCGGAACCTCCTCTAATACAGAAGCAACCGTGGAAGGAATAGAAACTGCACTACCTGCCGCTTCTCCCTCTTTCCAAAGCTGGTACTTTGTAAATGCCTGTGTTCCATCTTCTGTCTGTGTCACGTTACTAATTGCAAATGAAGGAATCTGTCTGTACCATCCGTCGTTTCCATTTGCATTCTCCGGTGTTACCGTAATCTGCGGACAATCAGGATGCTGATCTGATACCTTATCTAAATTAATCTCCTTTGTAGCAGTATTCCCCGCTTTATCGGAAACAATGATAGAATACGTTCCTTTTATACTCGTCTCAAAATAACAATAGTATCTTCCATTTTCCTCTCTTGCTTTATGCGAAATCAGATTCCCTGCTTCATCTTTTACTTTAATGCTTTTTATTCCACTTAACAAATCATAGGTATCAAACTCTATTCTGGCAGTTGCCTCCCATTTATCATTCATTGATGTAACGTTAATAACCGGAGGCTCACTGTCTGCCCTGAATTGAATAGTATCTGATATGCTGGCATTTCCTGCATTATCCGTAACCACTGCGTATAAACTGTAAATACCATCCTCATTAGGAAGCTTATCGTTATCAATTGGTTTTGTAAAAGTCCAGATTCCCTGCTTTTTCTTGGTATCTGTTACACGCTCTGCCTCTAACAGCACACCATTTACATTCCACGCTACACTGTTTACTCCCGAAACCGTATCTTTTACAGTTAAAACGGCTTCACAATTTGCATAATATTCCGAACTTCCACTTGCAATTGTCTCTCCGTTTTCTCCTCCTCTTACAAAGAACTGCTCAATTGCAGGTCCACCTGTCTCAACACTCCAGTCATCTGCCCCATCACGGCTTAATTTCATCGGAGTACTCTTATTACCCGCCTTATCTTCAGCACAAAATTCTATGGTACCTGCTTTTTCAACAGCACCTTTGTATAATTCAAAAGTAGCCACCGCATACTCATCATCTGTTGGCTCAAACAACACGGAACGTTTTGTCACGCTCTCGCCATAAAGACCATAATGCAATGTGGTCAACCCCGAAGTAACATCTTTAAATTTAATCGTTATGCTCACGGTATTATTGAAATAATTACCAAAGGATACCATTCCCTTGGATGGGAAATAAAAGCCTTCTCCTGTACTGTTATATAGAGTATCCTGATTCTGTGTCAATACAAAACCGTCATACTCCGGTGCCTTCGTATCTACTTTGATGTATAGCCTTTTCCATCTGGAAACAGCACCCGTTTTCGTATCATAAAGCTGAATCCAGATTTTATCCTTATCAGAATACTCTCCATCATCTAAATTCACCGCTGCTGAAGCAGTACCACTGGGATTTTCCCCATCTGTGGAAACGCGTATCATATTATAATCAACGCCTTTTTTGATAACAGCCTGCGGCGGAGTCTGGAAATACCATTCATTATTACCCAGCGTTCCTTTAATCTCGAAGTGTTCACCTTCTATTGGGTCCTCCGCTACTACCTCAAAGGTTCCTACATCTTCCCAATGAATGATAATCTCATAGTTTACAACCTCTGCTGTCTTAGCTGTAATCTCATATGTACCAGGCACCATTAAATCTTCTCTTCCTGTCATAAACTGAATCGGCTCTATATTCTGAATGGAATCACCGTCTAAAAATCCTGTATTACCGGTGTCATCCTTTACCTCTTCCAGTACAAATTTCAGCAGTTCGTCCTTTTCACCTGTCCTTAAGTATTGTCTTTTATTCGTTGCACTATTACTCCAGTCAACATAGGTTCGGAAAAGTACTTTTCGTGGAGTAATGCGTCCTTCAACATAGTAGTCTCCATCAATAAGCTGCACTACATAATGATTTGTAGGATTGCCATCTTCAAAAACCTGTACATTTTCCAATATAATACGATTTGCATCCTTAACATTTGCAGAATTGTAATGTGCGGAATCAAATTTTACCGTAACACCCTGTACCTCTGTGTTCAGTTCATTCGGAAACTCTGCACTCGTCTCATTCGTTCCGTCGTATGTCTTAATATGAGAATTATTTGCAGGCGGCTTTATTTTAACGATTTTTTTAGCAATCTGAATCGTTACATAATGCGTTGTCGTCTGCGGTCCACCCGGTGCATTATTATCTGTAATATCAATTCCAACCTGCATTCCATCCGGAGCGATATTAGTCGGTGTCCCTCTAAACCAGACTCCACCATCTTCTACAATCACTTCAATCCCATATGTATTCTTAATGTTATCGGCAGCTGAAACAGAATATGTAAAATTATCACTTCCTGCTTTGCTGCTACCTATATAACGCCCCTGAACATAATAATTTTTTTCTTCATTATATACAAATTGTAATACTTTCTCCTCTTCTGTTAAGGCAAGCTCCACTCCTGCATAATCATAATTTGGATAAAGCACAACAATATCTGATTCTTCCTGCGGATATTGATACAGAAGATGCTGTACCAAACGTACATTACTGCCAGCATCCACCTGTTGACCGCTAACAGGATCTCCAATCTTCCAGCCTAAAACCGCATAACCTTCCTTCGGCTCTGCAATATTTGTCTCTTTTATCGTTTCCGTACCGTTATACTGTACTGTCTGCTCATCAGCAATGGGGCTGTCTAAACTATCATTCGATGCATATCTTATCTTGTATTTATTGGCTATCCAATTAAGAGTAATAACCTTATCCAATGAATTACCAGTAAATGTCACTGACACACTATGATCATCTGCATTTGTTACCGCAGTGCCTCCTATTGCCGTCGCTCTCCCCATTGTATATCCTGTTCTACTGATATTAGAAATTTCGAAAGAATCGTCTTCAATATCTACATAATAATAGTCACCCTCTTTTGTAGCATCAGTATCAAAAGTTACTATATCCTGTCCTCCGTCAGGATTTTCAGCATTCGTATTAATCTGGATTCTGTACTTTGCTAATGCTCGTTTTGAATATAAAATAATCTGATTATTTGTTGCCTTTACTTTTGTTAAATCATTCACCTTCTGGCTATCACTACAAGCCGGATTGGTATACCAGCCTTCAAATATATAACATCCGTTTTCTGTATAATCCGGACCAGTATTTAACATATTAAGTACAGTATTAGATAATGTAGTTAAGTCATACTCCCCTGAAGGATTCTGTACAATCTCTTTATCGTTTGGAATCGAACCCCAGGAGCCACTTCCGCTCCCCCTCAAATAACGAAAAACACAGTTTACATATCCTGCTGCTAATTTGGAATCCGTATCCTCTTCCAAAAGATCAGAATCATCCTCTGTACCTGTCTTTTCAGCCTCTGTAGTTACCCCCTCTTCATCAGTAACCAACCCAGAAGCATTTGATTCCGTGCTTGCAACTCCTGCCTGCTCTTCCGTTGTTGCTGCAATCTCTCCGGTCTGTTCCAATTCTGTGGTAATCTCTGCGGTCTTATCAGTCTGCTCTGTGGCATTCTCCACAACTTTGTTCGTCTCTTCCTCTATCAGCTTTTCCTGTATCTCTTTTTGTACCTTTGCCGCATTCTCATCATCCACCAACGCCGTAGCAGACGAGGTTAAAAAGTATGACTGGGATACCAGCATAACCAGAACCATTACCATAGCAATTACACGCTTGCCGGCTCCTTTACTCCATGAAAAGAAATAATTAAACACACTGGCAACAGCCACTAATGCCAATACCGGATATGTCAGAATCTTATGCTTTTTTGCCACCTTTAACAATTTTTCAACTAATCCGTTCCTTGTATTCATTCCAATCACCTCATATTTTAATAAACTGCCTATATTCTTATATTATCGTCTTTCTATGTATTATATTTAATACTTTTCACAAAACCAGGTTGATGTTTTATAAAAAATATATAAATAAACCTTATTTGATGTCAGTATAGCATATCTTACCTAAAATGAAAAGATTTTTTCCACAATTTCACAATTTCTATCATCCCAATTTTTTCATAATACAAGATATTGCGTTTTTTTCCTGTTTGATACATGATTTTCTTTCATCTTTCACGTGCAATCCCCTTAAGATTCTCACAGGAATTGCCTTGACCAAAATCTGTCAAGGTGGTACTATATTTTTTGAATAATATTTATAAAAAGGGTAATTGCGAAACTCCCTAATATTTCAGTAACAATGAACGGTCAAAGAATAGAATTTCGCAAATACCAAACAAAAATAATTAAACGAGGTGTACAAAAATGACAAAAACTTTTGACGATTTACTTGCAAAAGTTGCAGCCTGCAGCACAAAGAAAGTTGCTGTTGCCGTTGCACAGGATGATGCCGTTTTAGAGGCTGTTGCCGAAGCAAAAAAAAGAGGGATTGCTGAAGCTGTTTTAGTTGGGGATGAGGCAAAGATCAAAGAAGTCGCTGCTTCCATTAACATGGATTTATCTGATTACGAAATCATCAATGTAGAGGATACATATGAAGCTGCACTGACAGCTGTCAAATTAGTCCATGACGGCAAAGCGGATATGTATATGAAAGGCTTAATCGATACCAAATCTTTCTTAAAGAGTGTACTGGACAAAGAAGTTGGACTCCGTACAGACAAAACCCTGTCCCACGTATGTATCTTCGACATTGAAGGTCATGACGGATTATTGTTTTTAAGCGATGTTGCATTTATTCCATATCCTGATTTGGAAGCAAAAGCAAATATCATCCGCAATACAGTTGAAATTGCCCATGCATGCGGTATTGAGTGTCCAAAAGTGGCTCCTCTTGCTGCTGTTGAAGTAGTCAATCCTAAAATGCCTGTCACGGTTGATGCTGCTGAACTTACTAAAATGAATGAAGAAGGTAAGATTACCGGATGTATCGTGGACGGTCCTCTTTCTTATGATCTCGCAATCGATTCAGAGGCTGCCAAACATAAGGGAGCAACCGATCGTAAAATTGTCGGTGATGCTGATATCTTATTATTCCCTGATATCCATGCAGGCAACATTACCTATAAAGCACTTGTTCACAACGCAAAGGTTACAAACGGCAATATCTTAACCGGTACAAAAGCACCTGTTATCTTAACCTCTCGTTCCGATGATTTTGAGACTAAGGTAAATTCCATTGCTGTTGGTGCAGTCGTTGCCGAAGCAATGAACAAACAGTAAGAAGCGCTTTGCCCACTAAGCTCAAAATACCTCGCAAAGTGGTCTATAGTGTATTTTTGCACTAAATTCGCAGATTACTGCTTATTAAGTGCTCAATATAAGGAGGATATACAAATGGCTTATAGTATTTTAATTATTAATCCAGGTTCTACTTCTACCAAGATTGGTGTATATGAAGATGAAAAGCAGATATTTGAAGAAACGCTAAGACATCCAACGGAAGAAATTGCAAAATATGCTTCTATCATCGACCAAAAAGACTTCCGCAAAGATGTAATTTTAGACGTTTTAAAAGAAAAGAATTTTGACATTAAAACTTTAGATGTGGTTGTCGGTCGCGGCGGATTATTAAAACCTATTCCTGGTGGTACTTATTCTGTAACAGAAGCTCTATTGGAAGATTTAAAAATCGGCAAGCAGGGACAGCACGCTTCCAATCTTGGCGGAATCTTAGCAAAGGAGATTGGAGATGAAGTAGGCATCCCTTCCTATATCGTCGATCCTGTGGTAGTGGATGAATTAGAACCGGTTGCCAGATATTCTGGTATGCCTGAGCTTCCCAGAAGAAGCATTTTCCATGCCCTGAATCAGAAAGCTGTTGCAAAACGCTATGCAAAAGAAACCGGTAAATCTTACGACTCCTTAAGCTTAATCGTGATTCACATGGGGGGCGGAGTTTCCGTAGGCGCCCATAAAAATGGTAAAGTAGTCGATGTAAACAACATTTTAGACGGCGAAGGAGCATTTTCTCCAGAACGTGCCGGTACTGTCCCCGTTGGCGATTTAATTAAGCTATGCTATTCCGGCAAATATACAGAAAAAGAAATCTACAAAAAAATCTGTGGCAATGGCGGATTCAACGGGTATATCGGAACCAATGATATGCGGGACTTAATGAAAATGAAAGCAGAGGGTAATCAGGAAGCAGCAGATTTAATTGATGCTTTCCATTATCAAATCGCAAAAGATGCCGGTGCCATGGCTGCCGTTCTTAACGGCAAAGTGGATCAGATTATCTGTACCGGCGGGATTGCATATAATTCAGAAACCATTGATGCTTTAAAGGAAAAGATTGGTTTCATCGCAGAATTCACTGTATATCCCGGTGAGGACGAATTACTCGCTCTTGCACAGGGTGCAATCCGTGTAATGAACAAAGAGGAAGAAGCCAGAGAATATTAAGATTAATATGAATACAAAAGCATGGGGCTGCTGCACTAAGAAATTTTTTAATGCAGCAGCTCCTGTTTTATTCCCTTATCCGATAATCTGGTTTACATACATCCAATTCTGGCGGAACTCCCGCATAAGATTCCAATATCCACCTCCTCTAAATCCATACTCTGCAATCAAATCATATTTAGCCTGGATGCTCCTCACATCTTCAAACCATACAACATGGGCAACTCCATCTCTTGTATAATAAAAATATGGTGCCTGTGCTTCCTCATCATATAATATTTCTGCTCCAAATAATGCCGCTCTTCTGACTGCCTGAAGATTTCCGATCGTTTCTGCTTCCGTCACATCTCTTTCATAAGGAAGCGGCCAGTCATATGCATAATTGGGAATTCCCATATCAATCTTTTCTCTGGGAATTACAGAAACTGCATAGTCTAATACCCTTCTGACACTTGGGATAGGCGCAACCGCCATGGGCGGACCATATTTATATCCCCATTCATATGTCATCAAAAAAACACTGTCCGCAGCATTTCCAATAGCCGCATAATCTATACCCTCATATAAAAGTCCCGGCTGGTCATCTGATATCTTCGGAGGTACTGCAACACTTACCGTATATCCCTCCGCATTTAGTCTGTTTCTCGCCTCTGCAATAAATGCCACATAGGAATCCCTGTACTCTCCGGGAATAAATTCAAAATCAATATCCAAGGCTTCATATCCTTTTGTCTGCATTGTCTGCAATATATTGTCCAGTAAAGTGTCTCTCATCTGCAAGTCTGAGAGAAGCCTTACCACCAACTGATTATTAAACCTCTCATATCGGTCAAGAGGTGTAATGACCATTCTTTTCCGATTACCAAAGTGTACCGCCGTTGCCAGCAGCCTGTCGTCATTCATGGGAATCAAAGAACCATCTTCATTATAACCATAAGAAAATGGTAGTAATTCCTGTATATAAAGACAGCTTTCCTCCAAGACAGCTTCCTGAATAAATGCATAAGCATATCCAAAAATCTCGATATCCCTCTGCTCTGCCGCCTCATAGGAAATCACAATCTGCCTGCCCGGCAGCAAAAAATCCTCATTTAGGAGATATGAGTTGTTCCGTACCAGTTTTAACACTGTTGTCTGAAACCGGTCTGCAATACTTTGCAGGGTATCTCCGTCTTCAATGGTATATACTGTCTGTGGTCTCAGTATAATCAATGACTGACCAACCACCAGGCGTTCTCCTTCCAGTTCATTGTCATATGCCAAACGGGCAACTGACACCCCAAACTCTGTTGCAATACCTTGCAGGGTATCTCCCTGTTTTACTACATATATTTCCATACCATATTATCATCCAGCATTGTTATAATAACGTATGCCACATAAATACAATTTATGTAAGATTCCTGTCCCCTTCTCTTTTTGCAGTCTCAATATATATGCCTTCCATATAAAAAATCCCCTGCCCGGCATAATTACCCACGCCAAAACAAGGGATTTACAGTAACATTACATCGTCACAAAAATAAATTTTAATACAAATAATGCTGCAATAATCGTAATCACAATATCCTTTTTATGATATTTACCAGTAAACAGAGCAATGATCACATATGCAATCGCTCCGATACCAATACCATTTGCAATAGAATAAGTAAGCGGCATCATAATCAGTGCTAAAAAAGCAGGCACAGCAGATGTGATATCATGCATATCCACCTGTGCAAAACTCTTCATCATCAGCACACCAACATATATTAAAGCGGGAGCCGTTGCAGCACTTGGAATGATACTGGCAAGTGGACTTAAAAACAGACAAAGGGTAAAGCAGATAGCGGTTACTACACTGGCGAAACCTGTTCTTGCACCTGCTGCCACACCGGAAGAGGATTCCACAAATGTAGTACAGGTAGATGTTCCCAATGCTGCACCTGCTACTGTTGCGATAGAATCACAAAGCATGGATTTGTTGACATTGACCGGATCTCCATTTTCATCCAACATTCCGGCCTGAGATGCTGTACCATATAGCGTTCCAATTGTATCAAACATATCCACCAGACAGAAGGTAATGATCAGCATAACCGCATTAAATATACCGCCAACCGGTGCTCCGATAAACGCATCGCTCCAGGCTTTTCCATCAAACAGCCCAACAATGCCGACTTCTCCGAAATCCTTAAACATCTGTCCAATTGCACTTAAATCAAAGCTAGGAACCGTCAGCATACAAAGATAATACAGCACCGTAGAAACAAGGATGGAAATGATCACGCTGCCTTTTACCTTATAATGTTCTAAAACTGCAATAATCAGCAATCCCACAAATGCGACCACTGCCGGAACCACTAACATTTTCCAATCTGTTCCATTTACTTTTGCATCATTGACAGCACCATGAATATCCACAAACTGAACAAATGTATATGGATTATCCTGAATCAACCCTGCATTTTTCATACCAATCATGGCAATAAAAAGACCAATACCTGCAGGAATCGCTTTTTTCAGGCAATCCGGCATCGCCTTTGCAATATACTCTCTCGCACCAGTTATGGACAAGACAAGAAAGACTAGTCCTGATACAAAAATAATAACCATGCCTGCATGGTATCCTTCAATAACATCCACTCCCCCAAAACAGGCACCTGCAACAAACACCGTGCAGAAAAAGGAATTCAGCCCCATACCACATGCCTGTGCAAAAGGCATATTTGCAAGAAATGCCATAAGAAGTGTACCGATCACTGCTGCCAGAATGGAAGCAGCAAAAACGGCATTCCAAATCTGTCCCAGCTGAACAGAAACCGCTTCATTATCCATTGCCTGTGCAAGCCAGCCGGAAGCACCCTCTCCTGCCACCTGATTTGGGTTCACAAATACAATATATGCCATGGCAAAGAAAGTAGTTAATCCTCCAATAATCTCTGCCTTTATTGTCGAGCCACGCTCTGTAATTTTAAAAAACTTATCCATAAAATTCTCCTCTTCACTTTTTTGCTTTTATACTTTTGTATTCTGCTTCAGCTTTCTTCTGCCTCACTATGGCTGCATTTCCACCTCCCATCAATTATTAAACCGAACACAAATACAATGTTATCCTTGAAATCCCAATTCTCATCTGAACATATATTATTTAAAGCTACTTTACCTAAAAAAGATTTCCCCTTATTTCAAAATGTCTCATGAATTCTTTATTATTTTCATATCTATAAATCCCTTATAAAACTTTCCAAGATAATGTTCCATCATCCCACCATACTCCTCAGGTTCTACAACTCCTCCAATTCCCATAATATCATAGATAACTGAAGCTTCCTTTATCTTATATGGCATATCGGAAAGACCGCATTTTTCATAAAATAAATGTCTTTTTATACGCTGCTCATAATTATCTGCTGTCTGATCAAGGGGTTCTAACGCCAGAAATAACTTACAGCCTTTATAATAATCCTTTAATATCTCTAAAACTGTTCCACCGTATCCTTTTCCCTGTTCATCAGGCTTTATTGCCAGATAAAAGATATATGCCAATTCGTCACCTTTTACAACATAGGTAAACCCAACCCAGTTATCATCATCATACAGAGCCCAGAAATCTGCAACTGAAGGCTTAGCCTTCTTAATTAAAAGAAAAAAAGGAGCTCTTTCTTTCCATGGAAATACCTGCCTGTATAATTTTTTAATCTGTTTATATTCTTTTATGCTTTTTGTAACTCTGACTAACTGCACACTATTCTCCTTCTCATTTTCATTTTTGTTTAACTGGAAATTCTATTGAATCATTATATTTTTTTCCGTCAGAATCATATAATTCCTCAAATTCTTCTCTTGTAATAGTACAGGCAAAGAAATCACTGTCCATATTGATTTCATCTACTGTCGGGACTGGTGCCTCTGTAATAAACTGAACACCTTCTTCAGTTATCTTTTTTATTGTTCTATTTTTATAAACCTCTATCATACGGGTAGCATACCTTTCTTCATCAACATCTACCTCATAAAACAAAAGTACAGGTGTTTCTTCATCAATATATTTCCAGAAAAATTTTATATATTCCATAATACAACTCCTGTGTAACTAAAAATCATAACATCGATTTAACAAATGACACATGGTTTTGCATTTCCTCAAATCCTCTTTTTTTATAAAATTCATACGCTGGCATACCTCTGTCCGTTTGTAAGAAAATTCTGCTTAAACCTTCTGTCTTCATATATCCCTCTATCTGTTTGATAAATTCTGTCCCGATTCCTTTTCCCTGCATATTGGTAGAGATGCATAATTCATCAATATGATACTCTGTTCCCTCATACCAATGGCGGATACATCCCATAGCTAAACCAACCATCTTTGTATCCTCAAAAAATCCTAATGTCATAGAATTAGGATTTCCAATCAAATCCATAATATATAGATCAAGCTGCTCCTCATCGCTCCAATCATCATTCCATGGTGCTTTTGTAAATACCTCTTTAAAAAATATTGTTATCAAATCCTTATCTGTCATTGACAGCTTTTTTAATGTCATAACTTTTCTCACTTTCTTATACATAATCTGGAATTCTAAATACAACAGCTTACCAGCATTTTTGAGCATTCTTTCAACTATAGAATATTCCAATTCTTTCAATTACCTCATCTTCTATTGGCTCATTTTTAAAATCCCTAATTATACATCTTAAGTCACTACATCATAAAAATCTCTCATGGTATTTCTCCATCCAACAAATTTCTACAGACTATCATACCTGACTATTATCCACATCTGACGCAGCCGACTAATTAAAA
>JAIDOW010000005.1:13605-50370 GCA_029063085.1 Lachnospiraceae bacterium | reverse complement strand
GCAGCTTATGTACCGTTACGCATGAGATGGAGCGGAAGCGGGGACGGAACGTGAATCCTATAATATCTCCACAGCGACCCCCACCAGCCCCTCATGTTGAAAGCGTCCTCTAGTACGATAAACAGGAATTTATCCCTCTATTGTTTGGAGGCCCCTTTCAAGGGGAGTAATCATGATGAATACGATTATGGCTGCCACTGCAATCTGAATGATATTACCCGGTATCGATTTTAAAGCTGCTGCCGTTCCGTTTCCCATGACAAAACTCTCGAAGATAAAATAACCTGCTATTTTAATGATCAGTGCCACAGCTATCGCTATAACTTTAGACAATATACTTTTTCTGTTTTTGCAGACTGCTCCCACAATGAATCCCATTAGTCCGCATGTAATGATCGTACAGGGTGCCCATGCAGCCCATCCGCTCAAAACGTCAAACAATCCCATTCCCAATGCTCCGGCCAAAGCTCCTGTACGCTTTCCATAGACCATAGCGGCAACAAATAATGGCACATTTCCTAAATGGATCAAACCTCCGGCACCGCCAAAACCAGGAATCTGAATATTTACAAATGCTGTAAATACCAGTGTGAGTGCGACAAACATTGCATCCAGAGCTATCTGTCTTGCCTGGCTCTTTGCCTGACCTCCTGCTTTCATTTTCAACTTGTCATGTTCCAATATTTTTTCCATAATTCCCAACCCTTTCTTTTAGACCTGCTCTGCTTACATTGCTGCATCTTTTTACTCTGCTTATAATTCTCCTGTTCAGATGCTACTCTGATACCATACTCTTTGTTTGGAACTTTTAAAACTGCCAGTTTTATTATTTTTAACAGTGCCAGTTTTTATTTTTCTTTTTACTTGCATTTTTCCGGTAAATGTACTATCTTAGATAACGAAACTTTAGAAGAACTATTTTAGATGCCCGCGGAATTCTTTTATTTCAAAGTGTTTCCGGCACAAAAGGAGATATTTAATGAACAAACAACTTTCCATTGCGATTGTAAATGATATATCCGGATTCGGACGTTGTTCAGCAGCTGTAGCACTTCCCATCTTATCTGCCATGAAAATACAATGCGGCATTGTCCCAACTGCTGTTTTATCCAATCAGACAGAATATCCTGATTATTTTATGCTGGATTTTACTCCTTACATGAAAAAATATCTGGAAAAATGGAAATCCCTGCAATTTTCCTTTCAGGGCATATATACTGGCTTTCTGGGGTCTGAAAAACAGCTTGCCATTATATCAGATATGCTTAAAGAATTTTCCTTTAAAAAGATAATCGTAGATCCTGTTATGGGAGATCACGGGACTATTTATGATTCTTACACAACTGAAATGTGTCAATCCATGAAACAGCTGGTAGCCCATTCCACTCTTACCACTCCGAACATAACAGAGCTTTGTCTTCTTACAGACACACCATACCGCGAGAATATCACCGAATCAGACATTTATGAAATGTGCAAAACCCTTGCCAGGACAGGCGTCAGCCAGATTGTGGTAACAGGGATTGAAAAAGAAAATGAAATTGGAAATGCAATTTATGAAAATGGTAATTTTGAGATTGTATACGGATTAAAAATCCTTCCTCTTCGTCCAGGTACCGGAGACGTTTTTGCCTCTATTTTAGCAGGCGGAAGTTTACATAATATCCCACTCAGAAAATCCGTTATGACAGCCTCCGAATTTATCCGCACCTGTCTCATTACCTCTGCCAAGCTAAAAATACCCATCAATGATGGAGTCTGTTTCGAAGAACATTTGGAAATGTTAATGAGAGTTGTTTGAAACGATCTTATCCCTCATATCCATATAATGGTCAACATACTCCTGGGAGATGAACTTTCCTTTCATAAGGTTCTCTAATGTGATCACAAATTCTCTCTCCGGAATCTCGGCATAACACATTTCCCCAAGAGCCTTTTCTACTGCTTCTTTATATTCCGTAATGCTGTATACCCTGTCTCTATACAAAATGTTTGCGGCATAAATGCGTTTGAAAAATCCGTTTATCTTTTCCGATTTTGTAATCTTATCCTGAGGCATAAAGTTAAGATAGAGCAGATCCATCACATCTGCGGCAGAACGGTTTGAAATGCAGATATCAGGATAAATTGTATACAGATTTTTATACTTTAGCGTATCGTTTTTCACCTTGGAATCATAATAATCCGGTAGATATTCTTTAAATACCCCGGTAACAAGATTATCTTTTTTAAATGCCTCGTATTCCTTTGCGGGATCAGACTTTATACCTGGCTGATATCCCATATTTCGAATTAACTCTCTGGAAATACTAAGTCTGCGGGGCTCTTTTTCTAATAAAAGTAAATATACTTTATTGTGTATCCGCCAGATAAATGCCGGACATTCCTTAATCCTGTAAGATTTTGAATAATCTATAATGATAGGTCTATGGTCTCTTTTAAGACGATATTTTTTCTTTATTTTCTTAAGTACCACTGCATTATAATGTTCAAACTGGGCAGCACGGATTTTCCCATCATCGGTGTCAGAACTGCCCTTCTCTTTTTGTTCTTCTTTTTCCTTCTTTTTTTCGTTCCCTCTGCCATATATCACGCTGTTTTTCCTGACAGAAACTGTCTTTACAGTATCTTTTTCACCATCACGGTTTATCTCAGCCACAAAATCATCATCTACCAGTGTAAAGGTCTGGGATACCATGATTGCGACAATCCCTGCCAGCATACCGAAAACAAACAGATAAAAACGACCCAAAAGCCCTGCTATGGCAATTATGCCTATTGCCACTACCGAAAACAGGATTACGCTTCCTATACATTTTCTCGTCTCTGCATCTCCATAACGCAGTGCATTCCAAATCCTTTTCATTCCAATCACCTTCTATTCCCTGCACCGATTCTGCCCCATAGGTCTTTATATTTATTTTACTACAATTCTCCTTATTTTTCATTAAAAATATGTTTTTATCAGGTTCTATCTTATCATCTTATGTCATACATTTAAAAAACATAAATCTACAGGTATGTCTATGATTTCTCATCTCAAAATCAACTATATGAAATATATCACCCTGTTCCTTCTGATTTCCGTCTTTTTATATAGTATTCATGATACTGTCAAAACAAAAAATGCAATCGCTACTTCCTCGTTTTTTGCAAATGAACTTCCGATTTATTGTGTCAATACGGAAAAACCGGTTCTTGCCCTAACATTTGACAGTGCATGGGGCAATGAAGATTTAGCGGATATTCTTGCTATTTTAAAAAAACACAATGCCCCCGCCGCCTTTTTTGTAACTGGTGAATGGGCCGAAAAATATCCTGATGCCATTATCGCAATCGATCAGGCAGGGCATGAGGTTGCCAATCATGGCAATTCCCATAAACATATGCCACAGATTTCCAAAGAAGAAATGGCTGCCGAAATACAAGGCTGTCATAATACGGTATATGACTTGATCGGAAAGGATATGACTTTATTTCGTGCACCTTATAGTGACTGGAATGATGAAGTAGTAGATGTTGCCCATGCCATGGGGTATTCCGCCATCAATCAGTCCGTGGACAGTCTCGACTGGAAAGATTACGGTATTGATTCTATCATACGTACCGTATGTGAACACAAAAACCTGGAAAACGGCAGCATTATTTTATTACACAACGGAGCAACCTATACGAAAGACGCTCTCGATGTTATGTTAACAAAATTAGAAGAACAGGGATATTCCTTTGTAAAATTATCTTCCCTTATCTACACTTCCAATTATTACTTAGACCATACCGGCAAACAATTTTTAAAAAATGAATAAATTTTCCTTTATATTCCTTTTGAATATAAAAAAGCCCAAATACACATAATACCAATGAAAAGGTTTGTGATTTTATCCATAAAAATCATAAAACTAATTTAACTATAAGAAGGAGATTTATTATGAAAAAATTTAAAAATTGTCTTCGTCTTGCTGCAACTGCCTGTGTATTCTGCTTTATCCTGACCGGCTGCGGGAATAAGGATAACGCTTCTACCAGCGGCAACAACGACAATGGTGTTGCAGAAGATGTAGCTGATGATGTGGGAGATGCTGCCGACGATTTGGCAAACGGAGTCGGAGATGCTGTTGATGATCTGGTAGGAAATGGTGGATTCGACAACTACAATGATGCCCATGATTATTTTATGGATACAATGGGATCCTATCATGCAGATTCAAAATTTGAAATCCGTGATGAAGATAAAGAACTAAACGATTATCAGGAAGGCTCCAAGGGATACCACTTTAATCTTTACGATACCAGCAAAAATGATCAGGGTGAATTATTCGGAGAATTCTATGTAGACGCAACATCTGGCACCATCTACAAAAAAGGAAGCAATAACAGTATTGAAGAATATCCCGGAAACAAGACCTCCGGTAATTCAAACAATACCGGAAATAATAATGCTACTTCAAGCAACAAGGGTGCTTCCAACATGAGTACAACCAAAAGCAGATAACAGGTGCTACACCAGGATAATAAAAAATCTCCAAACCGATGTAATATCAGTTTGGAGGTTTTTTGTTATTTCACAAGGTTTCCTTTTTCAATGTTACCATTCTCATAATCCAATGCATTTTGAAGGGTCACCTGGCTGATTGCCGACAAGGCTTCATATGTCAGGAAACCTTGGTGAGAGGTTACAATTACATTAGGAAACGACAACAATCTTGCAGTTACGGAATGTTCCAGCAGTTCATCTTCACGGTTTTCAAACACGTTACTGCCTTCCTCCTCATATACATCCAGACCTACTCCGAAAAACTTCCTGCTCCGGATTCCCTGAATCAAATCCTCTGTCTTCACTAAGGCTCCTCTGGAAGTGTTGACTAATATCACATTATCTTTCATCTCTTCAATGGTATCTTTGTTGATCAAATGATGGGTTTCCTCCGTTAATGGACAATGCAGTGAAATTAAATCGCTTTCCCTTAGCACCTCATCTAACGGCATATATTCCACAAAATCAAGACTCTTGTTCGGATACATATCATAGGCTATCACCCGCATACCAAAACCTTTACAAAGCCTGCACATCGCTGCACCAATCTTTCCGGTTCCGATGATACCTGCGGTCTTCTGGTAAAAATTGATTCCAGTAAGGCCCACCAGACTGAAATTATTCTCTCTTACCTTTATATAACTTTTGTGTAAATGCCGGTTTACCGCAAGTGCCAGCGTCATGGCATGTTCCGCCACAGCCTCCGGCGAGTATCCCGGTACACGTAAGATCGTCATGCCATATTCTGCCGTTTTATCAAGAGCAACATTGTTAAATCCTGCACAGCGGAGTAAAATCAGTTTAATTCCCATTTCATTCAGCTTGTCAATAACCGGTGCACTCAGATCCGAATTGACAAATGCACAGATGGCATCATATCCCTTTGCAAGGGAAACCGTTTTTAAAGAAATATCAATTTCCTGATAAGTAATCTCAATTCCCTGATATTTGCTTAATTCTTTGTCAAAAGATTCTTTATCATATGGAGTTGCATCATAAAATAGAATTTTCATAAAAATATCTTCCTCCTTTTAAATTCATTCTATAAAATGCCGGCTCAAGTCCTGTTTTATCATTCCCTTTTCCCCTAAAATCTATACAGTCCGGCTATAGAAGAAGTTCTCTTTGTGCCGATTGCATTCTCTCTCCAAACTGTTCATAAAAATCTCTTTTTCCCTCGTATAGTGTTATAAAGAACACATTCAGTATATACATATTAATCTGCTTTACTCTCTCCTCAGATAAAGCTGGAAGCTTTTCACTGATTTCCTTTAGAAAATAATGCCACTGGTTAATAAAATTCTCATTTTTAACAATATCCGGTGTGTCAATCCATTTTTTAACCTTTACTTTGGTCCGGTTTGGTTTTTTACACTCATGCACTTGCAAAAAATACTGAAAGGAACCATTCTCATAAATACGTCCCAACGGAAAAATACGGCAGATTCCGGGACGCAATGTATGAATGCTGCATCTTCCCTCTGTATTTAAAAATACACAGCTAAAATCTTCCCCTGACATTTTCAAATTGGGAAGAATAATGCCGTCTACAACATTTAAATCCAATTTATCTGTCAATAAATCCTCAAATCTGCAATTCAATCCGGTAGTCAGACGATAAACATCATAAGGATCCAATATGATAGAATTTCCCATTCCCCGGCAACAAGCGGAACATCCCCTGCAATCATCACATCCCGCTCTTACCATATCATGGATACCATAGCGTTTTCCATCCGACACCTCTGATATGTCAATATTCCGTTTCATAGCTTTAATTCCTCTCTCTGTCTATTTTATGGCATATGCCGTTTCACTCAGCATCAGAATTACTGTCCGAAGTGACTACCTGGTTTTTCCCATGTTTTTTACCATAATACAGATTCCGGTCTGCCTCATCCATCATGGAACGAATCGTCTCTCCCTGCATATACCTGGAAATTCCCATTGTTATAGTGACACTGACCTCTTTTTCCTTATATTTTACAATAGTACCGGCAATTTCCCTTCGAATACGGTTTGCAGCCTGAACTGCTGTCTCCAGATCTGCCTGTAACAGAATTAATATCTCTTCTCCGCCCCAACGGCAGACATGGTCCTCTTCACGCACATTTCCGGATATCACTTCTGCCACGGCAATCAACACCTCGTCTCCGCAATCATGCCCATAGGTATCATTCACGTTCTTAAAGTTATCGATATCTGCCAAAATGAGACAAAACGGCTGCCCCCGTCCGACACCGTTTTCCAATGCACTCTTTAAATATGTATTCATACTCCTACGATTTAATAAATGCGTCAGCGGATCATGACTCGCAATCTCACCCAGTGTACGATTTTCCTCTTCTAACTGCCGCTTCATATGCCGAATTTCCAGAGCAAACAGTATGGAACAAAAAATCTGCATCCCCAATGCCACCATGGTATTAAAATAGTAAAAAAATGTACTAAGTCCTTGTGGCCGGCCGCCGCCATATACCGGTAAAATATTATTGGTAACTGCTCTAATTGCAATGTAACAGATACAGACAATAGCAGATGCCGTAATCGGTGCAAAAACGCTCCCCTTAAAATACGGAAGGGTATAGGTAAGATAGAAGCTTACCGGAATCAACGCCATTGTATAAATCATAAATCCCCAGTTCCATCCAAGTAATATAGACGCCATAGAGGAGTGAAACAAAATCTCTACAAATGCTAATATAAAAATAGACTCATAACGCTCCTTTTTTACCACCACGGCACTCAGATAAGAATAAAATACGGTGATCGCCATGTTATAATAAAACAGCAGGGTAACATGAAAAAAATAGAAAGCAATGGTAAAAAAGAAATGAATGAGTGCAATACTGATTCCCATTATTATATACTTGATCTTAGCATTGATGGCACTTGTACCGTTAAAAACCTGCCTTACTCTATGATAAAATGATGTCATTTCTTCTCCTCTTCAAAATCTGTCTTTTCAAGCTATACTATAAACGCATTATACTATATATAGCATCTAAACACAAGTTTCCCACAATATTTACTCTCTCTCCCGTTTCTTTTTAAGTAATTGGTTCATATCAAGCTTATCGGAATCTACCGGAGCTGGCTCTCTTTCTTCCTGTTTTTGTTCCTTTTGCTGTAACATATCCCCTGTTTTTTTCAGTATCTTTTTACTTTCACGCTTACCCTCTGATTCTACATCCTGAGACTGCAAAGCCACCTGCTCTTTTTGCGTTGTAAGACCTGCTTCCTCATGATCTCCTACATGTTCAGTCTGCACAAATGTACGCTTTCTTTTTTCTGTATATCCCTTCAACTGTGTTCTGACTGCATTTTCTCCTCTTCTCACATATACCAGTAAATCTATGGAAAATCTTCTGATTATGATATCAAACAGAAACATCAAAATTGCAAAGACCAGCAGCGGAACGGTAAGGGATATCCTTGCCTTTACTGTATTAGGATTCCCCTTCCAGATATTATCATTAAAAGATATCTCCCTGCCTCCGGCCTGCTTCACAAAGGATGCAAAATCTGCATCCGTATCAGCAAACTGATATTCTGCCGAATACTGGTTTGCATATGCTGTATTATAATTTTTTACGACCTCTTCCCCTGACAGTTTTCTTACACTTACATTGTAAACACCAATTTCCGCCATATCCAGTTCCGTCTCAAATACACCCGGTTTTACAGCGTCCAAAGACACTTCTTTTGCAGTTCCGTTTTCATCCGTCACCACTGCCGTTACCTTTGTATCCTTATCATAATCCTTTGTTTCATAGGTAATGGATGCAGTGTTCCCTTCTTTTACCACCTCAAGGTTATCCTCCCCCAGTTCCGAATCCGAAATGACATAGTGAATGATATTAGACCACAGCATCGGATAATTATCCCAGCCGGCATACTGTGCCGTCCATTCGTTATTCCCGTCACTGTTCCATGCCACGGTCCTTCCCAGACCGCACTGCCATGTACTGAGCACCGGATCCTCCCTGTCTGACTCCAAAATAACATCGGCTGTCTGTTTCAGCGTTGCCGCCACATAACCAAGGAGTGCCGGACACCCTTCATCCATAACACCTTCCAGTATTTCATGGTTGCTTGTAACAGACGGATAAAACTCCTCATTGATCAGATATGTCTTAGTGGACAGGTAAACTTCCTGGGCAAAAATCCTCGGAATTGAATTATTCACATCCGTATAGTAAAACCTTCCCCCGCATGTTTCAGCTATATATCGAAGCGTTGCCTGATCCGAATCACTGCCTACAGCAACCGTGGATACGGTAATACCCGCCTCATTAATCTGTTTTAAAAGCCCATCGTACTGATTAAATCCATCCTGACCGTCCGTCAGCAGTATAATATGCTTGATCTTTGCACTGCTCTTTAAAATCTGTTCATATGCCTGCTGTAATGCTGGATAAATGCTGGTGCCGCCACCATATCCGATAGAACTGATATCATCCTTAATCTGTTCTATATCAGAGGCTTCCTGTACTGGAACAATCCAATGATAGGTATCATCAAATGCCAGTATGCCTATCTCATCACTGCTTCTTAACTCTGATACGCCGGAAAGTGCCGCCTGCTTTGCCAGATCCAGCCCTGTTACGGAAGTATTTTCCTCTGAAGGAGATGTCATACTTCCGGACTGGTCAATCGCCATTGCCATCGCCATCTTCGGTATTTCTTTTTCGCCCTGTAAATCCATGTTGACCGGAAGAATTTCTTCCAATACCGTATTCCGGTAATTTCCCAGTGCAAAACTATTCTCACCCCCGATACAGATATAACCTCCGGCAAAATCCTTTACATAGGGTTCCAGTATCTTTGTAAAACCTGCCCGTAAATCTTCATAATGCACGTTTAAGGTGATAACTGCCTTATACTGATTAAGCCCCGACAAAGTGACCGGTACTCCCTTAGGGGTAACCTTGTCATACTCTATATTAGCAGCAGCCAGAATTTTTTCAAACTCACTGCCCTCTCCTGCCATTCCTTCGATCAGCAGCACCCTTGGTCTGGCTTCGATCTCAGCGAAGGCCACGTACGTGTTATTGATTGAGATAGTATCCTCTTCCGGCTCGATCACTGCTTTATAACGGGCAATATCTCCCTCTTCCCCCACATCTTCAAAAACAAACTGATTCTCCCCCTTATTTAAATGAATGCTCTGTTGCCCCTTGGTGTTTCTGCCGGCATACAGGGAAAGCAGTGCATCGGTTTCCACATTGGAAGTCACGGAAACCGTAACATTGTAGTGGTCACCGGCATGTATCACATTGGGCACGGATACCCCGCTGACATATACTTCATGATTTCCTCCGATACTGTCCTCCATGGTAAGTGCAAGAAGTTCCACATCACTTCCCTTTAATGCCGCTGCCGCCAGACTCATGCTGCCCTCATTTTCACTTCCATCCGTAATCAGTACCAGACGTTTCGTTACTCCTTCATCAAACATAGAGCAGGAATTGGTAACTGCCTTCTCGATATTGGTGGCTGTCATGACAGGATTCACTGTAAATCCAGAAAATGATTTTTTATCAGAAAGAAACTGATCGACTGCTGTATCCTTTCCAAATGCTACAATGCCCAGAAGATTCTTTTCCGGCATCTCTTTTACAACATCCTTTAAATACTGCTCTGCTTTCTCCAGATTGCCTGACATACTGTCAGATACATCCACCAGAAAAATGGTTTCCGTCTTTTTCTGTTTTCTGGACACAGATACCCCTGCCATTGCTAAGATAACCGCACAAAGTACAAGGATACGGACTGCCAAAAATTGTTTCTTCTTTGTACTGTTTACCTGCCTGATATATATGATCCACTCTACTGCCAATAATAAGACTACTGCCAGCAATAACAGATTACGGATTGCCCTGCCACCGGTTTTCTTATGATTTCCGTTTCCCTTTACCGTGACGCTGTCCACCGGTATCACATCTGATTCCTCACCAACAGGAAAATTGGCAATCTCAGTTTCTTCTATTCCTGTTCCCAAAAGCATATCCCCAAGCTGCGACATAAAAATCGGGAACTCTGTCTGCAACGCAAAATCCGTATTGTGGATATCAAATCCAATCACTCCGATATTATGCTTCCCATCCGTCCCATAATAACCGGTAATACCGCCTTCCCCTGTTTTTAAAAAGGGGTGTCCCCAGTCGGGAAGTACATAAGTATAGGCTTTCACAATCCCAAAGGAATATTCCTCGATATATCCGGTAACCGGGCTTTTATCAAAATACAAAACCGTATCGGATACCTCTGAATCTTTTACTATATACCCGGAATCATAGAAGTCTTTTGCATAATTGAAAAATAAAAAACCGGCAGATTCCGGGAACTGCATGACATCAAAATCTTCGGGCAGTTCTATCCCGTCAAAAACATAGAGGTCAAACGTTTCATTTTGTCCGTTGTCACCTACTGCCTGATTTAGTACATTGACATCATCTGATTTATACACGGTTACATTATCATCCAATGCCAGTACTTTTTCCAGAAATACATTTCCCTCTGACAAAAGCAGTACTTTTTTCTCTGTGTCTGACGTTACCGCAATACTCTGACTGTTATCTGCCGTCAGGCTGTCTTTTTCACTTAATTCTCCGCGAAGAACTACACTGCCGTCTACGGCAACATTCTGTTTTTCAAAATATACGATTTCGCTTTCCTTTGACTTTACCGTTACTGTCTGAACATCCGCAATATCCGAACCTGCATAAAGACTGACATCCTGCGTAATCTCCCTCTCACCATAATTAGTGATTCTGCAAAGAACTTCTACCCCGTCCTCCGTCACGGAATAGTTTATATAATCCAAAGAGCAGTTTTCTCCTTTGGAATATACATTTTCCACGATAAGTGCCGCATTTTTATTGTTCTTTATCCAATCATTACTGTTAAAAGAAGTATCCGTATAACATATGATCTGAACATGGTTAAGCTCTGCAATCACGGAATTGACAACTCCTGCCGCCACGTCAAAAGTTCCCGCCTCCATCGTTGCTTCTATTCCGTTCAGGCGCTTTTTTAATGTGGATTTATCCCTTCCCTGATAAACAACTGCTGCATCTTTTCCTGCGGAAATAAGGGTAACCATAGCATTCTCGCTTAATCGGTCTATTTCCTTTTTCGCCTCCTTGATACTATGTTCTAATCTGGTATCATGTTCATCATATAAATACTGCATACTGGCACTGTTATCAATGACGATAACAGTATTCTCCTGTAAGACGCCGCCTTTTTTTAACGTAGGAGCCATCAAGGCAAAAATAAGGAGCAGCATAAGCAGAATCTGCATATACATAAGGATATTCTGTTTTAATTTCTCAAAAGGGGTCTTTGCCTCCAGATTCTTATAAATCTCCTGCCAAAGCATAATGGAGGAAAAAGACTGGTCTTTGACCTTTTGCTTTAACAGATATAGTAAAATGATAACCGGTACTACACTTAAAAATGCCAGCGGCCATAGATTTTGTACTGTCATGCTTTCCTCCCTATCCTATCTGAAAAATTCTGAAATTCATATCCCAGACTCCGCAAAATATTTTCACCATTTAATTCTTTTGTGCCAAAATCATTCTTTATATCCACCATTCGCTCAAACACTTCTGCAATAACTAAGGCCGCATATCTGGGTCTATTTAAATTTATCCAGACTTCCCTATCTCCATATTTTGCCTGTGTTCCATAATCTTTCTCAATCAGCATGGATGGTTCCAGTTCTCTGAAGATCACTTTAACCATTAATTTCTTATTTTCATCTGGCACGAACAGGTAATATGAAAACGGATACTTTACAAATTCCAGGTCATCATAGCAGTATCTCCACTTATACTGTTTTCCCAAAACGACGATTTTTCTAAATGCCGTCCCTTTCCCCATAATAATCCTCCTAGGCATTCCTTTATTGCAGCCTTTACAATTTCTGTAATATTCCTGCAAATCCATGCAGCATTTCATAAACTAAGTCTTCATCCGACTGCATAAAAATATAATATGCACCATATTTCCGGACTAGCTTCTGTAATCCTGCCTGCATATTCTCCAGCTGCTTTGTATATTCCCTGATTGTCGCATTAGACATAGTAATCTTAACTTTTTCCCCTGTTTCCATATCCAGGATGTTGAGCGTTCCCTCATAATTCACCCGCAGTTCTTCTTCTGCAAGAATCTGAATCAGAACGATAGTCTGTTTCCGATATGCCAGATATTTTATTGCCTCCTCAATCCCCTCTTTGTCAAGGAAATCACTGATAATGACAGATACCCCTCCTGCCTGCACCGGACAGGATAAGATCGTTCTATTCAGTGTTGTTTTTCCGTCAAAGGTAATACGTTCCAAATCCTTTAATATATGGGAAAAGGCCGCCGTACCTGTCACTCCCTTTCCTTTTACCAAAGAATTTTCCTTCATTTCATTAATATAGACACGATCCAGATTATTTAATATAATATAAGAAAGTGCACCCGCAGTCTGCAATGCCATTGTGGATTTCGAAGCTTCTCCAAAACACATGGAACGACTGGTATCTATAAAAATTCTGAAAATACCTTCCTTTTCTTCCATAAACTGCTTGATATAAAGCTTATCGGTACGCCCATAAGCATTCCAGTCAATCCGCCGGATATCATCCCCAAGCATATATTCCCTGAAATCAGAAAATTCTACCGAGGAACCTTTTGCACTGGATTTGCGTACACCGCTCACTCCCTGGCTTAACTGCATATTAAGGCTCATCTTAAGCGTATTCAGTTTTTTAAAAAAAGCATTATCAAAAATTGCTGATTCCATTCATATCCCCTTCGTCAGTTTGTACCAATCACAAAACGATCAAATCACTGTCAATTCCTTTTCCGCCTGCTTCACACAGTCTTCATTCCTTCTATTATCTGCCTGACCACATCATCTGTCGTCACACCGTCGGAAACTGCCTCAAAATTAAGAGCAAGACGATGCCTTAATGCCGGGCAGGCAACAAACCGAATATCTTCAAAGGCAACATTATATCTTCCCTCCATAAATGCTCTTGCTTTTGCCGTTTTGATGATTGCCTGTGCCCCACGGGGGCTTGCACCATTTTGTATATACTTCTTTACAACCTCTGGTGCCTCCCGGTTATCCGGATGGGTAGACACAACAAGGGACAAAGCATAATCCATTACAGCATCTGCAATCGGCATATCCCTCACTGCCGTTCTGATTTCTATGATATCCTCTCCGTTTATGACAGGTTGTAGCTCCGTAGTTTTATTAGTCACAGTAATATCCATGATTGCCTTCAGTTCTTCCTTACTGGGAAATTCTACCAGAAGTTTTAATAAAAAACGATCCAGCTGTGCCTCCGGCAGCGGATACGTACCTTCATTCTCAATGGGATTCTGTGTCGCCAGTACCATGAAGGGACTGGGCAGCTCATAAGTCGTTTTTCCCACCGTTACCGTCTTTTCCTGCATTGCCTCCAACAATGCAGACTGGGTCTTGGGTGTTGCCCGGTTAATCTCGTCCGCTAACACAATATTGGCAAATACCGGTCCCGGCTCAAACCGGAATACATTATTTCCCTCTTCCTTTATGATCAGGTTTGTTCCGGTAACATCTGCTGGCATCAGATCTGGTGTAAACTGAATTCTGGAAAAACTGGTAGAGAGCACTTTTGAGATTGCTTTTACAAGCTCCGTCTTGCCAAGCCCCGGCACACCCTCTAACAACACATTTCCGTCAGAAAGAATCGCCAGCAGTACCTGTCTGATAATATCCCGCTGTCCAATAATTCCTTTTCCAATCTCCTCCTCACAGGACTTTATTTTTTCTATCATATTCTGTATCTTTGTCTCGTCTGTCATATCTTCTCCTTTCATCACTGTAACCCTAATTCAGTCCATCAAAATAATCCCGGATTTTATTTTTCAGCTTTCCCGGGTAACTAGAGCCGTTTACCTTCTTATACGCTTTTTCCTTATATCTTCCTGAAACTTCCCCATAGCTTACTTTATTACCTGACCAGGTCTGGGACTGACCGGATTTTTCTTTTGTACTGCTATCGTTTCCGTTTGCTTTTCCTGTTAAATTCCCGTCATCGCCAGTTTCCCCATCAGGGACCGTGATATTTTCATTCGTCTTTCTGGCTCCCTCCTGACCTTCCTTTCCGCCATGATTCCAGCCACCTCCGGAACCGTTCCCTGTACCACTGCCATTACCGGAACCGCTTCCGTTTCGTCCTGCATTTCCCTGTCCGTTTCCAGACCCGCTGTTTTGACCATTATTCTGATTATGATTTGCATTACCATTCTGGCTGTTGTTCTGATTCCCCTTATCACTTTGATTACCGCCGTTATTTTGGGAATTACCCTGACTAATGTTATCCGAAGACTTCTCTTGATCGTCCTTGGAACCGGTATTACTCCGATTATCCGCCAAGTCTGTCTGATCTGCCTCTCTGTTCTCAAGAGCTTCATTCAATGCCTGCTGTGCCCCCGCATAATCACTGTCAGAATAACTGGAATCTTTGTAATCCTCCGCTGCTTTTTTTAATGCTTCATCACCCATGGCATCCGCTAATTTTTTTAACTTCTTATACGCATCCTGCTTTTCCTTACGGTTTCCTTTTTGGGCCTTCGCAAGTGCTTCTTCGGCTTCCTTTGCCAGATCACTTTCCTTTTTCCCAGCGGCATCCCCGGCTTCCTTTGCCGCATCTTGCATAGTTTCGCTCAATGTTTTATTTTCGGTCTTTTCAGCCGCCATCTCCATTTTTTTAGTTATACGTTCCTGTGCTTTTTTCAGTTCTTCTCTGGAACCGGCTTCTGATAATTCACGCTTTGCATTTTCAATCTGCTCCTTAATCTCAGCCGTTTCTGTCTCCGAAATCTCCCTGCTTTGCCCTAATTTCTTCTCCACCTTTTCCAAACGGGCAATCTCTTCCTTCGCTTCTTTTTCTATATCTTTTCTGATTTCTGCCGCTTCCCTTGCCGGAGTCTCTACCATACTGCATGCCACAAACACCAGGGAAAGTCCTAATACAGCTAAAATCTGTTTCCATGAAAGCTGCAATGGAAATTCTTTGCGGACTTGAAAAGCCTCCATGACCTTCAATGCATCCTTCTTCTGTAAAGTGCTGAAGGAATCCTCTTTCCCTTCCAGATAAAATGCAGTGGAAATCTTTTCCTTATGACCTTTGGAATCTGCCTTTAATGCCGCTTCCATTGGGGTTGGGGTTTTATAAATACCCATTATGATCCCCGCCACAAAACAAATTCCAACTATTCCGGCTGTGGCAGGCACCGCATAATAAAACGGAACCATCATGGAAACAAAAGAAAGAATAACTGCAACCAGCAGGCCGATTACCACAAACTTTATTATGTTTTCAATTATCTTCTGCTCCCGGAGCCTTGCCCGTACACGGTATACAAATTGTCTGATTTTGTGATCCAAAATAACTCTCCTTTCAAACCATATCATTCCCCTGATTTCTCATCCTCATGGTACATATCAGCTGACATACATCGCAAATCCATATCATTTAACACCTCTTTTAATTTTCTTAATTCATTTGGTGTCAAAGTAATCCCTTTTCCCATTTCCGTATGATCTACATTCCATGAACGCAGCTCATATACAGGCTCTCTATTTGCCCATGCCACTACATTGAGTTCTTTGGTCCAACCGTTATTAATCTTTGAAATATCTGCAATATGCTGAATAATAGTATACTTTTTCATTTACTTCCCCTTCCGGTTTCTTGTCACAGCGATATTTCTGGCTGCCAGCTTTAAAAATCCAAATGATATAAACAAATTTAATATAACTGACACGGGAATCCAGTATTTATAGAGATTTCCCAGAGTAATGGATGTATTTCCGGCCTCCTCAATGATATCATATATACTGGCACTTGACATAGTCCGAAGCATAAAATCAAAAATCGGGGAATACGGATTAAGCATCATCACAAGGGGGACTGCCCCCGGAGAAAATGATACCACACTGCCAGGCAGATTTGCCTGATATGCCTTTATGGCCAGTCCGGCATAAAAAATTACGGAAGTGACCACGATAATTCCGACGCCAATGGCAATCGTAAGAATAGTTGCCATAACTGATTTTTTAACCACACTGGAACAAAATATGCCCACGCTCCCCACATATATGCCAAGATACAAAAGCATTGCAATTAATCCAAATAAGGCAAACCAGCTCATTCCGCCAAGCACAAATGCTATTGCCATAACCGGTATACTGGTAATCATATACATCATGACCACCATCATGGCAGAACCAAGCTTTCCAAATGCGATATACAACGGAGATACCGGCGTTGTTAACATAATGTCTAATGTCTGCCGCTCCCTTTCCCCTGAAATAGAACCTGATGTAATAATCGGGACAATCAGACTGATCAGTCCGCATTCCGTGCATCCTAGAATGGGAAACAGGGAACTTAAGGATGAATAATCATAACTGATCACTCCGCCCATTGCATTGGTAGATATAATGACCAGAATTACTATCAATGTCAGGAATGCATTAATTCCCATAATGGCAAAGGACATCTTAATACTTCTAGAACCTACCATCAGTTCTTTTTTTAAGATTGGATTCATATGAATTCTATTTTTCATGCCTGCTTTCCTCCCGTTATTTCAAGGAACAAAGATTCCAGATCTTCTTTTTCCCTGTAAAAATTGCTGACTAAAATATTCCGTTCCAGCAGATTCTTTAAAAGCTGTGCCGCAGCCTGCTCGTCTCCCGTAAAGGAAATCCTTATTTCCTCTTCTGTAAACGTTACCTTCCCCACATTAGGCTGCTCCTTCAATACCGTGGAAATATATCGGTGGCTCTCCTCTTCCTCATTATAATCCGGTGTAAATGCACGCATACAAATCGGTCGGATTCCCTGGGATTTCTGCATAATCTCTTCTACTTTCCCGTTTATGATCAACTGTCCGTGTTCCATTATTCCGATACTGGTACACATTTCCGCAAGCTCCGGAAGGATATGAGAGCTGATGATAATGGTTTTCCCCATGGAACCCAGATTCTTTAGAACCTCCTTCATCTCGAATCTGGCTCTTGGATCCAGACCGGAATTGGGTTCATCCAAAACCAGCAGGTCCGGATTATGAATCAGTGCCCTTGCCACACAAAGACGCTGCTTCATTCCTCTGGACAGGGTATCTACAAATTCTTCCTTTTTATCCGATAAATTTACCAGTTCCAAAAGCCCCTTGGCAATCTCGTCCACATCATCCTTCTTCATTCCATACATGGAACCGTAAAACTCCATATATTCCATAACCTTAAGATTATCATAGACACCAAAGAAATCCGGCACGTACCCAACCTTTCTTTTAATATCCTCCGGATTTTTTATGGCACTGATTCCATCTACCAGCACCTCTCCGCCGGTTGCCTTTAAAAGACCGCATACAATCCGCATGGTCGTAGTTTTTCCCGCACCGTTGGGACCCACAAACCCAAATATTTCTCCTTTTTCTATGTGAAGGTTCAAATCATTTAATGCAAGGAATTTCCCATATTTTTTGGTCAGACCCTGAATTTGCAGCATTATTCATCCCCCCTTGCAATAATCCTAGGTATATAAGCACTGTACCCGGTATTTACCGTATCATAACGTAGTACTATGATATTTCCTGACATATATTTCTTTAAGTCTTCTCCCGACAAAACTTTGCCATCTTCAAAGATCAAATCATAATCTCCTGTTTCCGGGTTGTATGCCGACACTCTTGCATAACTTCCACCATTAACTGTCCCTTCCGCTCCAAAGTACAGATTTTCTAAAGCTGTAATCCCCGGACTGTTTTCAAAAGAATACGTAATTGTTACCGCTTCATTGTACATCATCCCGTCTTGCGTATCATACTCTCCCTGACTGGACACTATCATTGGATCCAGACTGGAATAATACACACCTTTTACATCCTCATATTCTGCCTCATATGTCTCAAACAGTACACTGATTCCTGACTGTTTTACCTCGGCTTCTTCTATAAAATCTGGCTTATAACCTTCAACAGACGCCCATACATATCCCTTGTTATATTCCTGTGTGTTGACAAAACCGGATTCCATACTTGTATCAATCTGATACTGTCTATAAAGCTTACGGTCTGAACTGTTAAAACGATTCACGCCATTATAAATCTGCTCAAAAGTACCATATCCCATCGATTCTATCAGTTTTGAGGTATCGATCGTTATCTGCTCTCCCCTTTTTATATCACCGGCCTGGTAAAAATACTTTTCAAAAGTCACCACAACTCCTGACAGGTCATATTTTGTGTTATTAGTTATGGTTCCTTCAAATCCTGTTGTATAACATTTTAAATCACAATCAATCGTCCCAATGTCATTCCCGCTGTTTTTTTTCACAGCAAATGCCGTATCTTGAAATGTTTCACTATTATTCAGAGTCAGTTCTGTCCCGCCGCCCGTTTTATTGATCATATAATCAAATTGTTTATGAGAATCTTCCACTCCAAACAGGCTATAGGTGTAATCCAAAAAATTATATTGGAATGCTGTATACCCTTCCTTAATCTTAATCTTATATTTCTGTGCTCTCGGACATGTAACATTGGTATATATTTCCTCTTCCTGATATTCATCTTCCAGTGATATCAGGGAAAATGTATTTACAAGCGGTATCCTGATCCGGTAAATAAATCCTGTCAGATAAATGATACCAGTAAACACAAATGCCGTAACCGGAACTGCAATCCATATTTTTTCCCTTCTCTTAACCGCCTTTAATATCAGGTACAATAAAGGTCCCACGAAAATAACATAAATCAGCAAAATACAGCCATATAAAAGAGCACTTGGTTTTTTACTCTCGTCTGCCGCCTTAGCCAGATTAATGCCGCTATACCACATTCCCGACATATTTCCGCTTCCATTTAAACGTGCTGTTATCGCCTCTACTGCCGATGTCTCTAGCAGCAGTTTTGCCAAATCTCTGTTTACAGAACAACTGGTCACCGGCTCCATGCCAAGAGCATAAGATAATACAACAACCCTGCCTGCTCCGATACGCTTCTGGTATGCTGTTTTATCATCAGAAAAACCAGACATCTCTGTAGCATCTGTAAATGCAAATTCTACGCATTCTACATTAGAAACGGAGATTCCGCTGTCCGTCTGCTGCTCAGCTGTTTTATCATCTCCTTCCGGCTGGTCATTTTCTCCTTCTGTAGTATCACTCTCGGACTGATCATTTTCTCCTCCTGCGGGATTTTCTTCTGACTGGTCTTTTTCTCCGTTTGCAGTATCGTCTTTCTTTCCTGCATTCCCTCCTTCAGCCCCACCGAAATCCTCCAATTCCGAAAATTCCCATCCAATATTCTTCTTTTCAACCTTTCCTAATGTTCCCGTGATAAAATCATCCGTGAAGCAATGCAATACATTCTGATAATTACTTCCTAATGCAAGAACCAGCACTCCTCCATTATTCACCCATTCCTTTAATGCCATATACTGCCCGTCAGAAAGGCTTGCAGTATCAAAGTTGTCAAGAATGATATAATTTAATACCGACAATGCCCCACTGTCTGCCGGCATGGAATCCTTTGTCAGTTCCAATGTCCGTACCGCCGGCAATCCCTGATTACCTGCTATATTTATTGCAATTCCGTCAAAATAATTCAGAGCACTATAATCATCACTTAAGATCCCCACCGTAACACTATTTCCCACACTGGATAGCGTAAGCTGCTTGGATTCAGAATAAAGAAGGTTTTCCTTCTCATCCAGCAATTCAATCTTTATCTTTCCTGAGTTTCCCAGAGAAGACGGGATAAATGTAAAAGTCTTTGCTTCTCCCGCTGCCAGAGAAATCTCTTCCCCGTAAGCTGCTATTTTCTGCCCGCTATCTACCACTGGTATTACCCGCAGGGTTCCTGTAAAGTTATTTCTGCTCTCTACCTTTACTTTCACTACTGCCGGATTATCATAAACGGCAAATCCGTCAATTCCATATTCCATTTCTACTTTAAAATCCGCATTTTCCTTCGTTCCTTTTTCTTTGGTATCCTTTGCTTCTGCAAAAAATGCAGGAAAGAAAATCCCTTGCAGCAACACAAATATTGTCATGATTGCCAGAATTCTTTTATTACTTATCCTTTTCATATCCCTCTCCTTTTTCTGATATAGCACTCTGCTTCGATGGTTATATCATGAGCACTGCTCATGATCAGCATTCAGAAAAATCACCCTTGCGAGCAAGTGATTTTTCTTCATTATATCATAATAAATCCTGCTGTAATTCTTACTTTTTTCTTAAAACAGCAAAACTACCGGACAAAACAGTAATCTATTGCTTCATCCGGCAGTTTTATTCCTAACGTTTATATTTTCCTTTTCGCACAAAAGCCCGTCCTGTTTTTTCTTTCATCTTATCGTACTGCTCATACATATCCTGTACACTGTTCTCTAACAGGAAATAATGTTTGATATACGGAACCATCAGACACATCAGTGCAAAAATCAGAAGAACCATGGAAACAGAAAAATTATCAATTGTATACAAAAATGCCATTACCGTTAAAATTGCAAAGGTCACTGTTACAATCAGATGAATCAGTCTCTCGTGGGCAAAAAATGCAATCTGTACCAGGTGCTTTTGTATTTCCTCCTCCCAGTTGATTCCTTCTTCCTGTGTATCTAACAAATTATCAATGTATGCCATATACTGCCTGATTCTGTCTGCCATCCGTATCTCCTCCTTATCAGCCTTTCTATATAAATTCCTCAATTTGGGACAAAGGCAGCTGGGTTTTCTCCGCAACCTGTTCTGCCGTCATTCCGCTGTCTAAAAACCTGCGTGCGACATATTCCATGGATTCACCGATTTCTATCACATGTCTATCCGGGTCATAAATACGGATAACCCTCTGTCCCCAATCATGCTCCTTGCATCGGTTCAGATATTCTATGGAATATTCACTATCATCCAGCCTTTTCAAAAACCCGTCTATATCATTTTCTTCAAAATATAGTTCCGCATCGTTGCCGCCAGTAACAGCCTTTTTCCCAATAAAGCTTTCCCAAAGCTTCTGTTCCTGAAGTGCCAGTCCTTCTGTGAGTATCACATTTTCACCAAAATCTGCAACCACTATAAGACCAAATAAATCTTTATAAAATGCTTTTGCCCTCTCTATATCATTTACTACGATCAGTATGTTTTTAAGCCGCATATGTTACTCCTTTTTAGATATATAGCTTTTTATTCCCGCAAAGCTTGGGGCAAACTTGCTTAAAAAAGTTAAGTCATGCGCTGTAGCTTGCTGCGGGGTATTTAATTTCACACTATCATAAATGCTTACTATTGTCTTATTATAGCAATTTTCATTACATTTTTCCACTTAATATAAATAAAACTGCCACATTAAGCAAAATATTACTTAATGTGGCAGTACTAAAACAACCTAATACTTTCTATCTATTGCATCTGCCAATACCAGTGTTTATCAAAGTAATGACTTACTTGACCAGTTCAGCAGACCGTACAACATATTTCCCCTCTATATCGCTATCTTTCTCTACAACAAATTTAATTGTCTTTTTCACCCCCTGTGAACTTTCTTTTATAATTTCTCCCCTATCGTTTATCAAATCAATCTCGTCAAGATCAATCAACGTCCATGCTGCATCTACAATCTCATCAGGATCTTCTGATTCCAGATTCATCTCCTTTGCTGACAACGGAAATTGGTCAAAAATCAACTGTTTTCCTGACTGAATATCCGATATGGCAAGAGCAACCGCTTCTTTTACATATTCTTTATCTATCTTATTTTCCAGTTCCAGAAGTTTATCAATATAGGACTGCTTTTCTTTTATCAGTTCTTTATCGTTATACAAAAAATTGTATAAATTGCTTCTCAACTCCCATATCCGATCTTCCTCATCCATCCATTTTTCAAACGCTGTCGTAATACTATAATAATTTCGATTATTTATTACAAACTTTAATATTGCCATTTCTTTATCTTCACTTGTAATAATTCGCCAGCCCTCTGATTCTATACCATCTGCCGAATCCTGTAATTGCTCAACCGATTCCATAACGGAATCAGACTGAGATAATTCATCACCTGCCAGCTCTTCATCTATACTCCCTGCACCAATCACATAATTACCATTCACATCCTGATATTTTTGTATTGCTTCATCGCTTGAGGTATCATACACCACAGATGAGAAAAAACGTCCAACTGCTTTGTGAATTTCTCCTCCTGTTGCCGCATCCACAGTTGTTCCTCCTGCTAAAACCAAACAACATGTCGCAATTGCAATTGCCTTTTTATTTCTCCTTAAAAATCCCATATAGCATTCCTCCTTACACTGTCCTAAAATCATCTTATTAATTTCTTTATCAGGCTCTGCGTCCGCATAAAATGCCTTTTTCATCCACTCTTCATAATCATATTTCATATCCATCCGCCTCCAACTCATACATAATTTTTATCCTTGCTTTATGCATCCGGCTCTTTACTGTCCCTTGTGGAATGTGCAATTCTTCTGCTATTTCTTTAATATCCATGCCAACTGTATAATACATATAAATAACTACTCTCAATTTCTCTGGAAGCTTTTTTACACTTTGACGAAGTTTTAAGATTAACTCCCTATTTTCTATCTCCGCTTCCACATTCTGCATTGAACTTAAAGTAGACGCACTTCCATTTGATTCATCATCCAAAGAAATATCCAGTCTTCGGGAATAATTTTTACGACTTTGATTTTTCCATAACCTGACTGCAATTCCGATTAGATAATTCCTGACCGCTTTCAATTCTTCTGCTTTGCCACCGCCATTAAGTTTGTGGCATAACTCAACAGCTTTCAAAAGAGTATCCTGATAAAGATCATCAGCAGTCTGCCTGCTTCCTGTCAAATGACAACAAAAACTATATATTGATTGCCCATATAATGTTATTAGCCGTTCCATCTCGTCTGCTGTCATTTGAACACCTCCAAATACCCTTCTAATAACATATTGTCAAAACAGAAAAAAAGGTTCACTTAAAATATGATAATGTTACATAAGGAGGTATTACTGTTTCTTAATCAATATGCATCAATCATCATCAATTTCAATACTCCCCAAGCTACATGTGATTTTAATATTTTTATCACTGTCTCCATCCCGTCTATATTGAGAATAATATACATCATCATTTATTTCAATGCTTCCAAGGGATACCTGCAAATCCAATGTATAGTCGGAAATAGACCGATTACTGGATAAATCAACATTTCCAAGGTCATTGCTGACCGTCAGATCATCAAAAATACAGTCTTCAATTTCACAGTTTCCCAGATTACAGGTACAGATAATGGATGCGGCAGTTACATTCGAAACGGAAGCCTCTCCTAAATCGCAGCTTATCTCCACCTTGTCGGCAGTTAAACCTGAAATCTCTACATCACCGAGGTCACAGCTTCCTGAAACATCTGTCAACCGGGTATCCCTTGGTACCGTAATGACAATATCACAGCCATCATTCCCATTCCTTTTAGGAAAATTTGGATTTTTAGAGGTCTCCGTAACCGTTAACGTATCATTTTCTACCTTGTATTCCACAACCTGATTCTTCGTACAATGATATGAAATATGGTAACTGTTTCCCACTTCAATCGTTACTTCAGACAAATCAATATCAAAAGAAATATTATGAAATTCATCCAAGGTTTCCTGATCACTAATTTTCCCGGAACGGGAAGAACCTGTTTCAAAGCGCTCAAAAAAATCCTGACCCCAGCCCATGAACCGATAACAGCTTCCACCGATTATACAAAAAATCGTTATAATCCATATTACAGTAAGATAAATACTTTTTTTCATGATACTTTCCCTCCTTCTCTTCTACATTTTCCGAAAATTAGTTTTTATAATAGCATGTACACAAGCAGCAACCGGCCAGATTATCCACGTCATGTCCCAGTCAAAGGTCAAAAAACTGATACAGAGATAAATACAGGTAACTGTCTGCCAGTAAACATCCATTATGTCAGCAACCACCTGACTGGTATACTCCACTTCCTGAGCACGCTCCGGTACATTTGCATTTCCCATTGTTCCCTTTGCATTCAGAGCCAGCAGAGACTGATATCCTTTATTCCGGTTGCCGGTAAAAACGATCAGATACACACCGATTGCAACTGAAACAAACATAAACGCCCCTGAACATTGATACCAGAAACCCGCAGGAAATATAGCATCAAGGAAAATGGCAGGTACCACACATAAAATACAGAGCATACATCCAATACATAAATGCAGGGTATGGCTGATGCGGACATTTTCAAACTGTTTTCTGACATAATCCGTTGTCTGAAAATCAATTCCCACTGCATGGTTTTTGATTTTCTGCCACTTGCGTGTCATCGTACCAGAGAAAATGAAAAGTGCCACGGCAATCGCAACCAGTAAAAACATAAAAAGGGCATCCATTTCTGCCATTAAAGCAATATTACGGCTGTCACGCCATGCATCTGAAAATGCATCAATACAAATTACCGGAACCGGTGAAAGAATACAGAGCATCACACCGATCGCAATCAGCCGGCTTCTTGTCACCATATCTTTTAAAAATTCCTTTGCATCTTCTAATGAAAGTATCTCTGAAGGTACGACCTCCTCTTCCACATAAGTCTTAATGCCCAGATTCTCCGCTAATTCTTCCAGATTGCCAAATTCGGAAATGACAATACCAATGGCTTCATTTTCTGCCTTCCCTTCATTTTTCAGTTCTGTGTATTTATCCTCCATCATCTGCAAAAGTTCTCTTTTTGCTTTTCGAACCTCCGGAGTATCCGGCAAATTCAAAAACATATTTTCCAAATAATCTTTCAGGGTCTTCATGATTATACTCCTTTCCCGATTTCATTTTTAACAGGTTAACCCGCCGCTTTCTGTAATAAATTTCTCTATCACCTCTTTGGTAAGCATCCATTCCTCACATTTTTCCTGATAATACTGCCGTCCGGCATCGGTGATACGGTAATAGGTTCTCCGCTTGCCACCTGCTACATCTTCATTCTGAAAAGATTCAATATAGCTGTTCTTTTCCATGCGGTTAAATGCGGAATAAAGTGTTGTCTCTTTAATAATATACTTTTCATCAGACAGACACTTAATCTGTTTGGATATCTCATAACCATAGGAAGGTTTTTCCAAAAGCAGATAAAGAATAATCGTATCGTTATATCCGCGGATAACGTCACTGCTTATTGTTATCATAGATTCTCCTTTCCTTAATTTTGATTGTTTTTAGATTGATAAGTAAAAATACTATATTACTACGTCAGACATTGGTACGACTGTCGTACTACGGCTGGCGTAGTAATAATATAACAATGATTTACAGAAATGTCAAGTTGTTATACAACCATATATACAATTTTTTAAAACCGGGTTGACACTTCTTCATCAATGTGGTAATCTTCTCTTAGTTACAGCAATTATATAATCATTTTTAAATACTGTGATAAGGAATAGTAGGATTTCCGGAGTATTCAGAGAGCTGCTGGCAGGTGTGAAGCAGTTACGAAAGAGATTTGAACTCGCCTTTGAGTAGCCCGCTGAACATATCTGATCAGATAAGTAGGTGAGGACGGAGCCCAGCCGTTATGACAGGGAGGATATAAGATTCTTAAGAATCCGTATCTGCAATAAGTGCATACAGCAATGTATGAATTAGAGTGGTACCGCGTAAGTGTCAGTCTTACGTCTCTAGACAGGAGACGTAAGGCTTTTTTTACTTTAGCAGCCCCTCAATAAGCAGAATGCTCTTATATTGCGATATATATCCGGGAAAACAATCATATTCTATTAAAGAAAGAGAGGTATTATATTATGATGGATGCAACTAAGTATAAGAGAAATTATTTTATGCCGCCGGAGGAATCTCTGGAATGGACCAAAAAAGAATATATTGACAAAGCACCTGCTTGGTGTTCGGTTGATTTGAGAGATGGCAATCAGGCCTTAATCGTACCAATGAACTTAGAAGATAAAATAGAATTTTTCAAAATGTTAGTCGCAGTGGGATTTAAAGAAATCGAAGTTGGCTTTCCTGCCGCATCCGAGACAGAATACGAATTTTTAAGGGCATTGATCGACAGAAACTTAATTCCTGATGATGTAACAGTTCAGGTGCTTACCCAGGCAAGACCGCATATTATTCAAAAAACGTTTGAAGCTGTAAGAGGCTGTAAACATGCAGTTATTCATTTATACAACTCTACATCACTGGCCCAGCGCGAGCAGGTATTCAAAAAATCCAGGGAAGAAATTATTGATATTGCAGTAGAGGGTGCCAAAATGTTACTGGATCTGACCAAGCAGGACGGAGGCAATTATCAGTTCGAGTACTCACCGGAAAGCTTTACCGGAACCGAGGTTGATTTTGCTCTGGAAATCTGCAATGCCGTTATTGATATATGGAAACCAACTCCTGATAATAAGGTGATCATAAACCTGCCAGCTACCGTGGAAATGTCATTACCCCATGTGTATGCCAGCCAGATTGAATACATGAGCAAGCATCTGTCCATGAGAGAAAATGTGATTTTATCATTACACCCACATAATGACCGTGGCTGTGGTGTTGCAGATGCCGAGTTAGGAGTACTTGCAGGTGCAGACCGTATCGAGGGCACCTTATTCGGAAACGGAGAACGTACCGGCAATGTGGACATCATTACACTGGCAATGAATATGTATACCCACGGCGTAGACCCTAGACTTGATTTTAGTGATATTCCTAAAATTACAGAGCTGTATGAACATGTTACAGGCATGCACGTATATGAACGTTCACCATATACCGGCAAACTGGTATTTGCAGCTTTTTCCGGCTCCCATCAGGATGCCATTGCAAAAGGCATGCACTGGAGAGAGGAAAAAAATTTAAAAGACTGGACTGTTCCTTATTTACCACTTGATCCACACGACGTAGGCAGGGAATATGACGGTGATGTCATTCGTATCAATTCCCAATCAGGAAAAGGCGGTATCGGCTATATCTTAGAACAGCGTTATGGTTTCAACTTACCCGCAAAAATGCGTGAAGATCTGGGCTATGCTGTCAAGAGCGTATCTGACCATATGCACAAGGAACTGTCACCTGAAGAAATTCTTGGGATTTATAACAAAGAGTATGTCAATATCAAAACTGCAATCAAATTAGATGAATGCCATTTTGTGCAGGAAGGAAATGGTGTCTTCTCCACTGCTATTACCATCAAACGTGACGGAACGCCAAAGATATACCATGGTACCGGAAACGGACGTCTGGATGCAGTTGCTAATGCCGTTAAAAAACACTTCCATGTTGAATTTAAATTAATCTGTTACGAAGAACATGCTTTACAGCACGGCTCCAACTCCCAGGCTTGTGCCTATGTCGGAATTGAAGCACCGGAAGGTGTTGTTACCTGGGGATGCGGTATCAAAAATGATATTATTGACGCCTCCGTATGTGCATTGTTATCTGCTGTAAATAAAGTATTAGATAAAAAAAATATCAAGTAACTCCACTTTTAAGTACTATACAGAACTTTATTCCATCTACAACATGACAAAACGGGGCTGTCGCATTAAGCAAAATGAAAATATAACTTAATGCGACAGTCCCGTTAATTAAATCTCCATATCCGCGACATAAGCCTCAATACTCCTATGTGCCCTGTCATATTCTTCCATCAAATGGGCATGTCCTGCTATCACATCTTCAATGCGGTTCTCCTTGCAGGCAAATTCCTGAGTCTGAGCAAGCCGTGCAATCTCTTCAATCCCAAGACTCCTCATCCCGCCCTTTAATGCATGGACCAATATAGTATATTCCTGCCAATCCTGCTCCCTGAATTTTTCTTCAATCTCACCCTTCCGCTGAACTTCAAATTCCAGACAGTATTCCAATAATTCTTTATACAGATCCCTCTGACCACCCATATTTTCCAGTGCCTGCTTTTCATTTATGTCCATATACGGAAAATTCCTCTGCACGGTCGTCTTGATTTCCGGCTCTTTTAACAGACTGTCATCTGCCTGTTCTGACTCTTTTTCCTCTTCCTCATCAATCATCTCAATTTTAGAAGCAGGCAGCCATCTTCTTAAAATCTTATCCACGGTCTTCAAGCCAACCGGTTTAGGCAAAAAGCCCTGAAAACCCTGCTGTAAAAACATCTCCCTTGCACCATTTGCCACATTAGCCGTAAGTGCAATAATAGGAAGATTCCTGCCATATTCACCACCGGTTCTCCTGATAATCTCAGTAGTCTCTATTCCGTCTAATTCCGGCATCATATGATCCATAAATACAATATCCATATCCTGGTCCTTTAAAAGTTCTATCGCCTCTTTCCCACTCCTTGCCAAAGTACAGGTGATATCATATAGCTTTAATATTCCCTCTGCCACACGCAGGTTGATTTCATTATCATCTACTACCAGTGCTCTTGCAAATGGTGCTTTAAATGCAATCTTTACCGCTTTTTCATCTATAAACTGATTATAAAATGCTTCTCCGTTTAATGCAGACAACACGTTCATGGAATAAAACGGCATATTGACACCATATATATTTTCTCCCAGTCTGACCGGATACTGCGGATCAAATACTACAAATACTTTTATATCCCCTGAAATCTGATCAAAATAATTTCTCTGATCGGTATACTCTGCCACACCCATAAAAATATGGGTCATTTTACCTTCCTCAACCACTTTCAACACTTCCTCGAAACTATGGATTGTACGGTAAGAAATCTTCAATTCCTCCCAGATATGCCGGTTAACCAGCTTATAATAAGGAATTCCCTTTGTATTCTCCTGCTCGCCGTCTTCATACAGGACCACCTTGATATCCTCATTTCCCTTCAACGTCAGAAATGGTGCCGAATCTGCAATCCGCTGGGGAATATCCGCAACAATCGTGGTTCCTTCGCCATACTCACTGTATATCTTAATCGTTCCATGCATTGTCTCCACCAGACGTTTGCAGATAACCAGTCCAAGCCCGGTTCCTTCAATAGAGCGGTTTCTTTTGGAATCCATACGGGTAAAAGATTCAAACAAATGAACCTGCTCTTCCTTCTTAATTCCAATCCCCGTATCCTTCACCTGCATCTTCAGCCAGTTCTCACCATCCTTTTCATGGCAGGACACGGAAATAAATACATATCCCTCTTCCGTAAACTTTACTGCGTTACTGACAAAATTCATTAAAATCTGGCGATTTCTCAAAACATCTCCATACAACTGTCTTGGCATATTCGGACTACAGTCAACAATAATATCGATATCCTTAAATCCTTTTCTGAACATAGCAGTATTGGCAATATCCTGAATTACTGATGCAATGGAATACGGCTCATATATAATATCCATTTTACCTGATTCAATTTTTGAAAAATCCAATATATCATTGATAATACCTAACAAATTCTCCCCTGAAGACTGTATGTTATAACAGTACTCTTTTACTTTGTCACTGATATCCTCTTCCCTCATAATCAATTCGCTCATACCTACAATGGCATTCATCGGGGTACGGATCTCGTGAGACATATTTGCCAGAAACTCGTCTTTACTCTTCTGGGCAATATTTAAAAGAGTATTCTGTGTTTCTATCTCCTCTACCTTTTGCTGATAAAATAACACCATAAGATTCTCTGTAACCAGAAATGCCTCACAAAACAAAATCATCATGAAATAATAGCCAATACGCAGCTGACTGACTATAACTGAATACTCTGTTATAATGCTGAACGCAATAGCAAGATTAACAATTAAGATATACCTCATATTCAGCTGCATATTTCCGATAATGGAAATCAATGCACCCGAAACCATATAAATACATATAGCAAAAACAAGGGAATTCATTTCTCTTCCAATCAGATAAGTTGCAACCATAATACAGATAATAAAGCCTGTCTGAGACCATACCAAATCCTTAATTAACAGTAAACATATTGCTGCAATAGCAGACATCCCTACCGCATAGACCAAAACATGCTTTGTTACTTCCCAGTCCAGAAAATTCGCTGAATACACCACATGTGCCATCACAAAAAGAATAAATTCTATAATTTCAATTAAATTAGCAGTTTTACGACCCACCATAATATTTCCTCCGGTCATTTTACTATATCCTTAAATTTATAAAAACAGGCTGTACACTATATAAAAATGACACCAGAAAAATACAATTCTGGTGCCATTTTCTTCCGCCTCTATTCTATTGATGATCTCTCTTTCACACTATCTATGCATAAAGCGGGTATTTGGAAGTAATTGACTTCACAAGCTCTTTTGCCTTTGCCTCATCCTTATCAATAACCGCAGCCTTGATAGCATCTGCAATCACGATCATATCTTCTTCTTTTGCACCTCGAGTTGTAATAGCCGGGGTTCCCAGCCGGATACCGCTTGTCACAAACGGAGACTTCGGATCATTTGGTACAGTGTTCTTATTGGCTGTAATATGGACACTGTCTAATAATTTCTCCACTTCCTTGCCTGTCATATCGAGATTTTGCAGATCCACTAACATCAAATGATTGTCCGTACCACCTGAAACGATATTAAAGCCTCTTTCCATCAATGCCGCAGACAGTGCAGCTGCATTCTTAACTACCTGTGTCTGATAAGCCTTATACTCATCAGATAATGCTTCTTTAAAGCAGACTGCCTTTGCTGCAATCACATGCATCAAAGGACCTCCCTGGATTCCCGGAAATACTGCTTTGTTGAAGTTATACTTCTCATTTACCTCATTGCTGGACAATATCATACCGCCTCTCGGTCCTCTTAAAGTCTTATGGGTTGTAGTAGTCGTAACATGCGCATACGGAATCGGGCTCATATGTAAGCCTGCTGCTACCAGACCTGCAATGTGTGCCATATCTACCATCAACACAGCTCCTACTTCATCAGCAATCTCACGAAAACGCTTAAAATCAATCGCTCTTGCATAAGCGGATGCCCCTGCCACGATTAATTTTGGGGTACATTCCTTTGCAATCCGAAGTACTTCATCATAATCAATCACTCCGTCATCGTTTACACCATACGGTACAACATTAAAATATTTTCCTGACATATTAACCGGTGAACCATGAGTTAAATGACCTCCATGTGCGAGATTCATTCCCATAAACGTATCTCCGGGTTCCATAATAGCAAAAAATGCAGCCATATTAGCCTGTGCACCAGAATGCGGCTGAACATTTACATATTCACATCCAAATAACTCTTTTGCCCTTTCTCTTGCTAAATCCTCAACAACATCCACATGTTCACATCCACCATAGTATCTCTTTCCCGGATAACCTTCTGCATATTTATTGGTAAGAGGGCTTCCCATTGCCGCCATTACTGCTTTGCTTACAATGTTCTCTGATGCGATCAACTCGATATTCTCATCCTGTCTATTAATCTCATCAGTCATTGCCTTTGCTACTTCGGGATCAAAATTATTAACTTCTTCAAAACTGTACATCCTGCACCTCCATCATTATGACATAATTGTACTCTTGTTTCCTCTATTCTGCAAGACCTTCTTTATAAGGTTCTGGTAAAGGCATCCATGCTATCACACTTCTATCTTTGCTCTCTCTTCCTCTCGTCTCTATAGCAAAACCATGTAACCGGAAACTATAACTACGTATAAAAGTACTGTTCCCGTTACTACAGATAAAGGTATTGTTCCTGCGAATCTCTTCGACACTGGGTTCTCTGTCACTGCATAAAATCCACTGATCCATAACTTACGCTCCTCCTAAAAATCATAAATATATAACAATAATCCTGTCATTCAAAAATAGTTTATGTAATATTTTACACTGATTTTACCGTTTGTGCAAGAGAGAATATTCTCAGCCTTTCTGTTTTAACATTTTTAATCCAGGTTATGGCAAAGAGCAATCACTAATACATCTTCCACTGACGGATTTTTCACAAAATAATCTGTGGTTTCCACTCTGCGGTATATGCCGTCATCTCCTATCTGCCTAGTAACCACACTGACGAATTTATCTCCTCTTTCATAGGCCGATAATAGATTAGAAATACTAAATGTGTTACGGAACAAATCCTGATCCTCAGGATGCATAGTAGACGTACCATGAGCAATCAATTCCTCAAAAACACCTGTTGATGGACAGGACTGTGCTGTAAAATTCTCATATGCCATCATATAAAAACTATTTCTCGTAAGATTAGCAAAAATAACCAACGGATATCTGGTAAATACCGCTTCTAATAGCAGCTGTGTTGCACTAGATGGTGCCTGTACCAGCAAAATATCCTCCATATCGTCCACGTCATAGCCCTTTTGGCAAAGCTGCATAAATTCTGCTTCCGGCATCGGTTTTGCAAATAAGAATCCCTGAATCACCTTACAGGAACAGGTCCTTAAAAATCCCAGCTGCTCTCTGGTTTCTACTCCCTCTGCCACCGTAGTAAGCTTCAGGCGATGGGCAAAATTGAATATGCTCTCTAAAACAATCCGCTCTTTTTCATCCTCACAGTTTCTGCTCAGCAGTGACTTATCAATCTTTAAGACATCTGCCGAAATATCTTTTACAAAGCTCAGGGAAGATAATCCGCTTCCAAAATCATCTATGGCAACACGAAATCCTTCTGCTCTTATTTTTCCAATCCAGTCTGCAATCATTTCAGACTGATCCACAAAAGCAGATTCTGTAATCTCCACTTCCACCATCTTTCTCGGCATATCATACCCATCTACGATCGCACACAATTGCTCCACAAAATTTTCTTCATGTACATGCATTCTTGAAAAATTTACCGCAACGGTAACACTATACATATTTTCTTTCTTCTGTTTTGCCAGAAAAATGCATACTTCCCTTAGCATATACCAGTCCAATTCAAGAATTGCACGATCATCTTCTAACTGTGGGATAAAACTTCCCGGCATAATTACGGAACCATCCGGTTTTATCCAGCGCACCAATGCCTCTGCACCTGCCAGCCTGCTTGTAACTGAATCATACTGCGGCTGGTAATACACCTTTAGTTCATGATTTTTTAACGCTTCACGAACTTCAGAAAGTAATTCTTCCCTTGATGTTTCTTCTCCCATTCAATCGTCCCCTTTCTTTGTATAAATAAAAGTAAAACTTCCTTTCTGAAACTTTCAAAAAGGAAGTATACGTTTTCTTAAATTGTAACAAAGAGACTACAAAATGACAAGTAAAAAACCATAAATGATGTCTTCTAAAAGAATTTATTTTTCTTATTCTGCCGTTAATTTCCCATCCTTTATGTCGACAGTAATAGTATCCCCTACACCAGCATTACCATTTAGTATCAGCCTTGCTACCAGCGTATCCACATTTTTTTGCAGATATCTCTTCAATGGTCTTGCCCCATATACCGGGTCATAGCCGTGCTCCACAATATATCTTTTTGCCGTTCCAGTAATCACAAGGGAAAGCTCTTTTTCCTCAAGTCTTTTATTCAGATCCATTACCAGCAAATCAATAATATTGTCAATATTATCTTTTGAAAGAGGTTTAAATAATATAGTCTCATCCAGACGGTTTAAGAACTCCGGTCTGAAATGAAGCTTCAGCTCTTCAAATACCCGCTCTTTCGTTTCCCCTGTTATCTCCCCATTTTCACCAATTCCGTCTAAAAGATAAGCAGAGCCAATATTGGATGTCATAATCAAAATGGTATTTTTAAAATCAACAGTCTTGCCCTTGGAATCAGTAATCCGCCCATCATCCAATACCTGTAGCAAAACATTGAATACATCAGGGTGTGCTTTTTCAATCTCATCAAACAATACAACCGAATATGGCTTTCTTCTGACTGCTTCCGTCAGCTGACCTCCCTCATCATATCCTATATATCCCGGAGGCGCCCCTATCAATCTGGCCACAGAATGTTTCTCCATATATTCACTCATATCGATCCGCACCATATTGGTTTCGTTATCAAACAATGCATGTGCCAATGTTTTTGCCAGTTCTGTCTTTCCAACACCGGTGGGACCTAAGAATAAAAAGGAACCGATTGGTTTCGTTGGGTCTTTCACTCCTGCCTTGGAACGGATAATGGAATCGGAAACCAGTTCCACTGCCTCATTCTGCCCCACTACTCTTTGATGAAGGGCATCCGCTAAATGCAGTGTCTTATTCCTCTCGCTTTCCGTAAGTCTGGATACCGGAATCCCTGTCCATTTGGAAACAATTCCTGCTATCTCTTCTTCCGAAACATTTTCATGTACCAGGCTCTTCTCCTTTGTTCCTTCCTTTTCTTCCAGTTCCGACAACTGTTTTTTAAGCTGCGGAAGTCTGCCATATTGCAATTCTGCCGCTTTATTCAAGTCATAATTACGCTGAGCAATCTGTATTTCATTATTAACCTGCTCTATCTCCTCTTTTACCGTCCGAACCTTGTCTACACCCATTTTCTCATTATCCCAATCTGCTTTCATGGATGCAAACCTCTCATGCAGTTCCCTCAGCTCCTCCTGAAGCTTTTCCAGCCTCTCTTTACTTAGCCGGTCTTCCTCATTCTTAAGAGCTGCCTCCTCAATCTCTAACTGCATCATCCGTCGGCTGATCTCATCTAATTCTACTGGCATGGAATCCAGTTCCGTTTTAATCAATGCACAGGCTTCGTCTACCAAGTCAATTGCCTTATCTGGAAGAAAACGATCTGAAATATAACGGTTAGACAACGTTGCTGCCGCTACAATTGCACTGTCACTGATCTTGACACCATGGTATACCTCATATCGGTTCTTTAAACCCCTTAAAATGGAAATGGTATCCTCCACCGTGGGTTCATTCACCGTTACCGGTTGAAAACGACGTTCCAATGCCGCATCGGTTTCAATATATTTCCGGTATTCATCAAGGGTCGTAGCACCAATACAGTGAAGCTCTCCTCTTGCCAGCATCGGCTTTAACATATTCCCCGCATCCAGCGCTCCGTCTGTTTTACCTGCACCTACAATCGTATGCAGTTCATCAATAAAAAGAATAATTTCTCCTTCTGATTTTTTTATCTCGTCCAACACAGCTTTCAGGCGTTCTTCAAACTCACCGCGATATTTGGCACCTGCAATTAACGCACCCATATCCAATGCAAATATCTGTTTATCCTTTAAACCTTCAGGCACGTCTCCCCTTACAATTCTCTGTGCCAGACCTTCTACTGCGGCAGTTTTTCCTACTCCCGGCTCTCCGATCAATACCGGATTATTCTTCGTCTTTCTCGAAAGAATCCTGATAATATTCCGAATCTCCGAATCCCTGCCAATCACCGGGTCCAGCTTCTGTTCCCTCGCACGCTTCACCAGATCATAGCCGTATTTTTCAAGACTGTCATAGACTGCCTCCGGATTATCACTTTCTACCCGCTGGTTCCCTCTTACTTCTGCCAATACTTTAAGAAATCTGTCCTGTGTAATCCCATATCCCATAAAAAGTCCTTTTAATGCTTTATTGGGATGCTTTAAGAGTGCCAGAAAAATGTGCTCTACAGAAATATAGGTGTCCCCCATCTGCTTTGCTTCTTTTTCCGCATTCACAAAAGTTTTTTGAAAATCAGAACTGGTAAACAGATTGCCCCCGGAAACCTTCGGTCTGTAAGCCACTAATTTTTCTGCCTCTTTCGAAAAATATTCTAAATCTATGTCCATCTTCTCGATTAACTTGGCAATCAGGCTCTCTTCTACCGTAAGCAGGCTATATAAAATATGTTCCTGATCAATTTCCTGATTATTATATTCATACGCAATCTTTTCACAATTCTCAACAACTTCTAATGATTTCCTTGTAAACTTTTCTGCGTTCATATAAATCCCACCTTTCCTTCCATTCAGTGATTGTTAAACACAAGAATATATCTTTATGCTAATCATAAGATATCACCTTTTGTTAGCACTGTCAATAGGTGAGTGCTAAAATTTTCAGACAATTTCCACGTCTGCTACGAGACATGCCGTCCAATATTAGTATCAGACACAGGGAGCTTGCTCTCTGTTGGCTGTATGCTAATATTGGACGATACGGCGACAGCCGTGACCGAGAAAGCTTCGCTTTCGAGGAGCATGTCTCCCAACATCAGTATCAGACACAGGGAGCTTGCTCTCTGTTGGCTGTATGCTAATATTGGACGATACGGCGACAGCCGTGACCGAGA
>JAIDOW010000005.1:0-13505 GCA_029063085.1 Lachnospiraceae bacterium | reverse complement strand
AAGCTTCGCTTTCGAGGAGCATGTCTCCCAACATCAGTATCAGACACAGGGAGCTTGCTCTCTGTGTCTGATACTGATGTTGGACGGCATGTCTTGTAGCAGACGAAAATAAAGGGTGGACCTAAATCCACCCTTTAATCGTATACTATATAAATTCCCTATTTCACAAATTCATATTCTGCTATTTTCATCAATATTTTCCAAAATCATCTCCAAGTGAAATCACCTGTTCATTTGCATTCGACACAGAAGATGAAGAATAAGATGAACTTCCATAGGATGATGAAGATGCATGACCGGAACCTAAGTTGTAAATAGAAAGCATTTCTTTCATTCTTGAAGCCTGATTTGACAATTCTTCACTGGCAGCTGCACACTCTTCACTAGTAGCAGAGTTTGTCTGTACAACCTGTGATACCTGTGTAATTGCCTGTTCAATCTGTGCTACTGCTGTTGCCTGATAATTAGAAGACTCCGCAATACCGTTGATGATTACTTCACTTTCCTGTACAACCTTAGAAATCTCTTCCATTGCTTTTGCTGTTTCGTCAGCAATCTTAGAACCGGCACTTACTCTATCAATAGATTCCTCAATTAATTCAGCAGTTTCACCGGATGCTGCCGCACTCTTAGCAGCCAAGCTTCTAACTTCTTCTGCAACAACTGCAAATCCTTTTCCTGCCTCACCTGCTCTTGCAGCCTCAACTGCTGCATTTAATGCAAGAATATTGGTCTGGAATGCAATATCATCAATGGTCTTAATGATTTTTGAAATACTCTCAGATGACTTATTGATATCCTGCATTGCAACCATCATATCCTGCATCTGCTTATTACCTTGCTTAACATCTGCAATTGCACGAGCTACAAGGCTGGCAGCTGAATTTGCTTCTTCTGCATTTTCTTTTGTCTTATCTGCAATCTCATCAATAGAAGCTGTAATCTGTTCAATTGCACTTGCCTGCTCTGTAGAACCCTGAGCCAATGCCTGGCTTGCACTTGCTACCTGAGAAGAGCTTACCGTAACCTGGGAACCTGCATCACTGATATTAGACAGTGCATGAAGATTATCGTCTACCAGCTTCTTTAATGCACTTGTCAGCACATCATCGCTTGACTTCACATCAACCTGAACGGTAAGATTACCGTTTGCCACTTCCTCTGCAATACCTGCCTGATATTTCATGTTATTAATTACCTGCATATATTCATCTACCAATTCACCGAATTCATCGTTGTGGTATTTTTCCATCTCAACATCCACACGACCTGCCGCAATCTCTCTTGCTGCCCGGGCCAACTGGGTAACAGACTTGTTGATAGCCTTAATCAGGCTAGTTGACAGGAAAATCGTAATGGTCAAGGATACTACTACCAATGCAAAGCTGAACAGATTAGAATTAGTAGCTAAACGCTGTATATTCTCTCGGCTAGTAGTCTGTAAATCAGCGATGGCATCTACCAAAATTTCTGCTTTCTGCTCATCCGCTCCGATATCCTCCATCGTCTGTCTTATGTCTGTAAGCTCTTCCTGTTGTGTCTCAACCATTTTGTCACGAATATTATTGATTGAACTCATCCCAAGCAATACGTTCACGATTATAAATATAGTCGGAACAACAAAACCTATAATCATTTTTGTTTTCATCTTCATGTCTTTCATAATTATACCTCTCCTTCTTCTTCCATATTCATATCATTAGCCTGCTCTACAACCGATAAATCTTCATCATTTAATAATTTATCCGGGTCTAACAGCAGTTTAACGGCGCTTCCTACTTTGCCGATACCATAAACATATTTATTCTGGGCTTTTTCTCCATGTCCAATCTTAGGCGGCGGCAGTATATTATCTTCGTTAATTTCAACCACCTCTGCAATTTTCTCTACAATCAATCCTACCACTGTTGATTTGACATTCACCACAATAATACAGGTTCTATCATTATACTCCAGAGGTTTCTGTTTAAAGCGCAGCCGGACATCAATAACGGGAACAACCTTTCCTCTTAAATTAATAAGACCTTTAATGTAATCCTCTGTTTCAGGAATCGCTGTGATTTCCTGCATCTGGATAATCTCATTTACATACTGAATTGCAAGCCCGAAATACTCATTCCCGGATTTAAAGGTCATATATTTGCCTTTCTCGTTGCTCTCATCATTTGAAACACCTGCTGTCTGCTTCTTCAATTCGCTTGTTTCATCCATATGATTACCGTTCCTTTCTATAAAAATTTATTCCATTAATCCGGTGGCATCCAATATCAAAGCAATGCTTCCGTCACCAAGCTGTGTACAACCGGATAATCCTTTAACCTTCTTGATATAAGAAGGAATTGGTTTTACAACAATTTCCTGCTCTCCAATCAGTTTATCAACCAGCAGACAGACTCTTTGCTCTTCTACCTCCAGAATTAACATTACACCATCTTCGACAGATTCACGGTACTCTTCCAAACCATACCATCTACCCAGGCGAAGTACCGGATAACATTCTCCGCGTATCATGATATATTCATCTCCATTCGGCTCATAAATCATCATGTCCTCTTTCACGCGGACAAACTCTTTAATCACACCGGTTTCCAATACGAAAGAAGAATTTCCTGTCTCCAATACAATACCATCAATAATGGCAAGCGTCAACGGAATCTTTAGGCTCATAATACTTCCAAATCCAGGAGTACTCTCAATATCCAAAGTACCTCCAATTGACTGGATATTCTGAACCACAACATCCATACCTACGCCTCGACCGGAATATTCCGTAACCTCTTCATTAGTAGAAAAGCCCGGAAGTGTAATAAACTGATATACCTCTTTATCGGTATACGCTTCATCTGGCTTGTTGTCATCTAAAAGCCCCTGCTTTCTTGCTTTTTTCAGTATCTTCTCTCTGTCAAGACCCTTACCGTCGTCTTCAACACTGATCCAAACCTTACCGGCTTCCGTCTTTGCAGAAAGGATGACTTTACCCTTTTCGGACTTACCGCTCTCCAGACGTTCGCCTTTCTCCTCAATTCCGTGATCTACAGAATTTCTAACGATATGCATCAACGGATCAGAGATTTTCTCGATAATATTCTTATCCACCTCTGTCTGCTCGCCTACCATCTCAAATTCAATGTCTTTCCCCAGTTTTCTGGATACATCAAATACAATACGGTTCATCTTCTGGAACGTATTTGACAAAGACACCATTCGCATGGACATTATAACATCCTGCAAATCGGTAGAAATCTTGGACAACTGAGCTGCTGCCTTATTAAAGCGGTCCAGATTAAGTCCTGGCACTTTTAAATCAGGATTTTGCAGCACTACAGACTCTGAAATAACTAATTCTCCAATCAAATCCATCAATTGATCCATCTTTTTTACATTTACGCTGATAAAGGTGGCTTTTTCACCTTTATTTCTATCCTTTGCCAGCTTCTTCGCTTTACCAGGCTCTTTTGATTTGATGACAAAATCACCTGGTGCCATCTTAGGCTTAGGCTTGGCAGGTTCTTTTACTGCTTTTGGCTCTTCGCTGCTTTCCTCTTTCTTCGCCTCTACCTTATTTTCAATTTCCTCCACACTGGAGTCCAAATCAATGACTGCTAACGGAGCATCCTGTTCACCAAAATCAAAGCCTAAAAGAAATTCTTCTGCTTTACACTCATAGACATCTACTTTTTCAATGTCATATCCCACACCGATTATCTTACGGATATCTTCTTCAGTACATTGTGCCTGTAAAAGAATCTTAAAACCATCATCTAAAATGGTCTGGGCACTTGACTCGTCCGAAATAATATCCTCCGGGGAATACAACAAATCTTCTGCTATTTCTTTCAATGCATACACTGACTTGTACGCATGAACATTTGCCATTTCCGTCTCTGGAAAAAATGTAATATAAATTCTGTAAAAGCGGCTGGCACTTGTTGCAACCGGTGCAATATAAAACTGCTTTGGTTCTTCATGTACATTTTCCGGCGGTGGCTCTATCCCCGCCTCCGCTCCGCCATTCTTAATCATTTCCAGAAATTTATCAAGACCCGCTATAATCTCACTGGAATCACCATCTACCGGATCCCCGTTACGAATCTTTTCCATTTCGCTTGAAATAAAGTCCTCTACTTCCAATACATGTTCCACAAGTTCCAAATGAGGTACATGTTCAGGATGAGACTCTCTTAGATAATAGAAGACATCCTCCAGCTTATGTGAAACGGCAGTAATATCATCGAACATCATGATACCGGAAGATCCTTTAATGGTATGCATGGTTCGGAATATCTCATTAATACTGTCTTCATCAAAGCAATCTGCATCTTTCTGTTCAAGAACTGTCTCTTGAAGCTGTTCCAGTAATTGTCCATTCTCAAACAGATACATGTCCAGCATGCCGTCTGTACTAAATTCCTCAGCCATATATTTCTCCTTTCCTTCATATTTCTAGTATGTTCTTTATCAGATCAGATTCAGTTTTTTCAATGCCTGTTCAAACCTCTCCTGATCAATGGGCTTGCCAGAATATATAGTACAGCCCAGTTCAAATGCCATCTTGACATTCGATTCATCATTTAATGCAGTAGTCATAATAACCTTTACTGCTTTGTCCTCCGGAATATTTCTTTCTTTTTCCAGATTACGGATACCCACAAGTGCCTGATATCCATCCATGACCGGCATCATAATATCAAGACACGCCAGGTCATAGGGTTCCCCATCCTCCAAAGCCATCATGAATGCATCTACCGCTTCCATTCCGTCTACAGTAACATCACATTCACCGTACTTTGACAGAAAGTTTGTCATAAATTTTCTTGTTGCAAAATCGTCTTCTGACAATAGAATCTTCATTGTCTCTCTCCTTTACATGTTATTTAAAAGTGAATATGTTCTTCCTGAAATATTGGATAATTTCTCCTGATATTCCACTGCTCCCAGATCATAAGCAACCTTTGGCATTCCATAAACTACACAGGATGATTCATCCTGTCCAATGGTTCTGGCACCGGCTTTTCTCATAGCCAGAAGTCCTTTTGCACCATCACCACCCATTCCGGTTAAAATAATTCCCACTGCGTCAGCTCCTGCAAGCTTTGCAACAGAATCAAACAATACATCCACTGATGGGCAATGCCCATTCACTCTCGGACCAGTCTTACATTCCACCTGATAAACTCCATTGACTTTTACAAGCCTCATATGTCTGTCCCCACCGGGAGCAATCAGCATATGTCCTGGAAGTACCCTATCTCCTGTTTCTGCTTCTTTTACCTGAATCCGGCACTGATCATTTAGTCTCTTGGCATACATCTTTGTAAATCCCGGTGGCATATGCTGTACCACAACTACGCCAGGAATATCTGTACCAAAACCTTTTACAACATCAAAAATCGCTTCTGTGCCACCTGTAGAAGCACCGATTGCCACAATGAGATTACTTTTCTTTGCGGAAAGCTGCTGCTGCTGTCCACTATTCATCATAACAGTCTTCTTTATATTACTGATTTTAGCCGTAGAAGCAATTTTAATCTTAACCAAAAGTTCATTCTTTATAAAATCCTCTAACTGTGACCGGTTTGATACCGCCGGTTTCGCCACAAAATCAACAGCACCTGCCTGCATCGCATCAAATACCTTATCACTCAATGAACTAATCACCACGACAGGCAGTGGGTACTGCGGTATCAGCTTTCGCAAAAATTCTATACCATTCATTCTCGGAAGTTCCACATCCAATGTCATAACATCCGGTTTCAGCTTTAAAATTGCGTCTCTTGCTTCAAAGGGATCTTTTGCAGTTCCTACCACATGAATTGCAGGATCCTTGCTTAAATTCTGGACCAGCAATTCCCTAAATACCATAGAATCTTCTACTACCAAAACCTTAATTGGCTGCATATATTAATCACTACCCTTCTCTTTTTCTAAATATCGACGGCTGAATAATCTGGAATGGTGTACTTCCCCTGTCAAGAGTCTCCGTTGTTCCTATAAACAGATACCCTCCCGGCTCTAATGCATCATATATTTTCTGAACCAGTTCCTTTTTTGTCTTATCATCAAAGTATATCATAACATTTCTCATAAATATAGTATGCATCTTCTTTTTAAAAGGAAATGGATCCATCAGATTGAACTTACGGAAAATAACCTGTCTCTTCAGTTCATCTGTCACCTTGTACTGACCGCCATTCAAGGCTTTAAAAAAATGCCTTTTCCACGCTTCTGGCAAATTCTTAAGCTGTTCTGCATTATAAACACCAGCCATTGCCTGCTGCAATATTCCCGTTGACAAATCCGTTGCAAGAAGCTGAGTATCCCATTGTTCTCTGTCCAGTCCAAAAAAATCATACAAAACCATGGCTATCATATAGGGTTCCTCCCCTGAGGAAGCTGCGCCACACCAGACACGGACATCTTTTTTGCTGGCTTCTTTTTTTCTTACCCATGGAAGCACCACATTTTTAAAATAATCAAAATGTTCAAACTCCCTCATGAAATATGTGTGATTCGTTGTCAGTACATCCACCAGCATCTTTTCCAGAACACCCGATTTATCCTTTTCCACGGAATCCATAAATTCATTGTAATTCTTCCAGCCTCCTTCTTTTAGCCGGTTTTCAAGCCGTCCGTTTACAATCACTTTTTTCTGACTTAAATCAATACCATAACGCTGTTTTACATAAACTGAAATTCTTTGAAATTCTTCATCTGTTATCATATCTTCTTCAACCTCCCGTCAAATAATAGAATGATTCAGTTTAACACAATTGACGTGATATCTTACAACATATATTAAAAATATCAGGATTAAACCTTGTATTTGATTCCTCTTTCATAATTTCAAGGGCATCTTCCCTGTTACAGCTTTCTTTATCTGTTAATGTACAATAACGGTCTACTACAGATACGATTTGTGCTGTAATCGGAATCTCCTCATGCCGTAGTCCCTTGGGATAACCACTCCCATCCCAGTTTTCATGATGATAACGTGCAATCTCTATGGAAGCACTGATAAAATCATTATAATCATTATTCACACAAAGATCGCTTAAAAGCTTTGCACCAAGCTCGGTATGGCTTTGTATGATAACATTCTCTTCCTCCGTCAGTGCAGTATCCTTTTGCAGCAGCTCTTTCGAAATTCCGATATTGCCTATATCACAAAGTGGTGCTGCCAATTCCATCGTATCGATATCGGTATCTGAAATCTTATCCTCAAACATAGGGGACAGCTGCATCCCCTGTGCCAGAATTCTACAGTTATGCCTCAATCTTTCTATATGTTTTTCACTGTAACAAGAATTTCTGGCTGCAATATCAGCCATGGCATATAATATATTTTTCTTTTCCTGTTCCATCTGATCTAACTGTTCCCTGACAGAAACCTGCAAACGCCTGTTCATCTCCATAAGCTCTCTGTTTGCTTCATATAAACGAAGGTGAACTCCCACACGTGCTTTTACAACTTCTGAAATAAATGGCTTTGTAATATAATCAGCGCCTCCCAGAAATAATCCCTCTACAATATCCTTGGGGTCATCAAATGCCGAAATAAAGATAACCGGAATATTCTTTGTCCTCTCATTTCCTTTTAGGACTTTACACAACTCATACCCATCCATTCCTGGCATGGAAATATCCGACAAAACTAACTGGGGGCAGTTTTCTTTTACCAGATCCAAGGCTGCTTCGCCACTTTCTGCCAAAACAGGAATATAACCCATACTTTTAATTATCTCTCCCAGAATCTCTCTATTTGTTTCTACATCATCCACGATTAGAATCATTTTTTCGGCTATATTCTTATCCTCATAGAGCATATGCCTATCCCCTTCCAGTTACAAAATTTTATCCAATTCCTCAAAACCAGCAGTCACTTTATCATAATTTTCTTTCTGAATAGCCATCTTAAGACGTAAAACCACTCGTTTTACCTCTGGCGGTGCCTCCTCGGTAAGCTGTCTGATGGTTCCCATAAACATCTCGGCTTTTTCCCAGTTCTCCATCTCCACACAAAGGATTAGCTTTGATAAATTTCTCTTTAGATTCTCTCTATTTTCTGATGTACCATATTTTCTGATATTCTCGGTCTTTTCTTCATCCATAAAATCAGAAGACGGTGCAGATTGAGATACCTTAAAATCCTCCGGTTGCGAAGAAGTATTCTCTTCATCAGCCTCACTGCCTACCCATATAGAAAAGGAAAAAGTACTTCCCCTGTTCTTCTCACTCTCTACTTCAATTCTTCCACCCATCAGTTCCACCAGCTGCTTGCAGATATTTAATCCTAAGCCAGTTCCACCATACTTCCGGGAAATAGATGCATCTACCTGTGAAAAACTCTGAAACAATTTTTCCTTATCTGCTTCATCAATCCCGATTCCGGAATCCTTTACTATAAAAAACAATTCCATTTTATCATTTACCTGTGCCGTCTTGACGACCTCCAGGGTAATTTTACCAAAGGAAGTAAATTTTTGTGCATTTGACAACAGATTATTGAGAATCTGCACAATCCGCAGCTCATCTCCTATAATATATTCCGGTATCTGCGGTGATACTGTCATAAAAAATGCCAGTCCCTTTTCCGTAATTTTATTAATATGATGTGCTTTTACATAGTCCAACATATTTCTAAAATCAAATCTGCGTGGTTCCAAGGTAAATTTCCCTGCCTCCAGCTTGGAAAAATCCAGAATATTATTAATAATCTTATTCATATCTTCACAACAACGTTCAATCAACTGCAATGATTTTGTCATTTGTGCATCCATATCATCGTTTAGCAGCTCTCTCACATTGCCCAATACGCCATTTACCGGAGTCCGCAGTTCATGCGTTATATTGGCAACAAATTCTGACTTCACTTTCATTGCCTGTTTCGCTTCCTGTCTTACCTGCTCAATCTCCCTGTTTAAAAAATTCCTTTCCAGTATATCATTGGCCATACATATGTACATATTCTGACAATCCGTGCTGTTTATCATTCTTGCCTCTACCGGAAAACAGGTAAGGTTCTTTCGATATGCAACAAGATTTTGCATCTCATTTCCAAACGGAATGTCCGATTCAAAACCATTTTCTGAAAGTTTGAACGTATTGGGAAAAATATCACTGATATTCCTGCCACATAACTCTTCTTCATATTCCAGTTTCTTTCTCGCAGTAGCATTTGCATAAGAAATCATTCCTGTCTGGTCAAACATCAGTATCATCTCTAATGCATCTTCCATCGGAAATATACAGTTTCCACTCTGCTCCATAACCTTCCTCCCAGACAAAACAACAGACAGTAAAATATATATAATATCTTTGCTGCCTGCTATCCATTTAAGTATTAAGAAAAATCAAACATCTTAATCACTTCAACAATATTGAAGAAATCTACCTTAGCAAGTCCGAAGCATTCCAGTACATCCGGTGAAAACTGACCACACTCACCGTTCATAATCATATCATAGGCAATATTATTAGCATATGGGCTCTTATAAACCCTTGGACTTACCAGAGCATCATAAACATCTGCAATGGCAACAATCTGTGCACTAATTGGAATCTCATCTCCTACCAGATGATCAGGATACCCATTACCATCCCACCTCTCATGATGATAACGGCAAATATCATAACAGTAGCGGTAAAAATCCCCTGACTGATTCCCACGTAACTTCTCTAATATGTCGCACCCAATCGTTGTATGTGTTTTCATAATCTCAAACTCTTCCGGTGTCAAACGCCCTGGCTTTAGCAATATGGCATCCGGAATACCAATCTTACCTATATCATGTAAAGCAGATGCTCTGGCAATCTCATCCACCTGTTCCGGTGTGATGCCATACTCTGGGAAATATTTCATTAAATATTTCAACATAATTCTTGTGAAATATTTGATTCGTCTGATATGTTCGCCTGTTTCGGCACTTCTAAACTCTACAACCGAGCTAAGAGCATCAATCATGAACTCACTGTTTTGGAGATTTTCCTTCTCTTGTTCCCGAATTGCCTTTTCCTGCTCCTTCAGGCGTATTTCCATATTATGTTTATTCTGGTATAATTCAATAAGATTCTTGCTTCTTCGCTTAACAATATGAGGATAGAATGGCTTGTGCATTACATCTGCCACACCATAAGAATATGCCTCACCTTCACTGTCCTTAACACTCTCACTGGTAATCAATATGACCGGTATCTGTTCCAACAAATCATGTTCCTGCATATAATCCAATACCCCAAAGCCATTCAGGACAGGCATTACAACATCCAGTAAAATCAATGCAATATCTTGATTATCCTCAATCTTGGAAATTGCATCCTGACCATTTTCCGCCTCTAATGTGTCATATTCATCCTTAAACATCTCATTCAATACTGCACGATTCACTTCTTCATCATCAACAATTAAAATTCGCTGTTTATCCATAGGGCTCTCCTCATTAATTTATAATGTGGTCTATTACTTTCTTTCCAAAATTAAAATATCACTTTTCCATATAAATGTCAATTGCTTTCCCCTTATTTTTACAATTGTACCAGTTTATCTAACGCTTTTCTTAAATTAATTGTGCACCTTGGAACCAAAAGGCATTATGGCAAGCTTTGCAAGCTTAAACTCCTGTAATCCAAAAGGAATTCCAATAATTGTCATACAGAGAATACATCCAGCAAAAAACTGTGCCACTGCCATGGGAATTCCTGTAACGATCATCCAGATTACATTTGCGATCAGAGAAAGACCTCCTCCGCCATACTCCACTTCTTTTCCAAATGGACAAAGCGATAACCTGGCAAATTTAAAACATTGCTGCCCAATTGGGATACCTATAATTGTGACAGACCAAAGACATCCATAAAGAAACCATCCCAGTGCACTTTCCAGCCCACCAAATATCATCCAAAGAACATTTCCTAAACAACCCATTTTTTATCTTCCTCCTTCTTTCTTTTCCTGTTACCTTCTGTAACGCAAGATACATACAAAGTCTATATTATTATATTGTGATAACACCTAGAAAGGTTCATTCCGATCACCAATGCGAAATACTCTTTTCGAGTTTCTCACGTTCACAGGCGGCTCCAAATTGGAATGCAGGCATTCCAGCTTGGCCTATGCCCTTCCGCACAAATAAAAGGAAGGCTTTCACATATAAGTGATATGAGCCTTCCCTTGTTATGATTCCTATTTCGTATACCTGCTTTTATACTCTGCCTGTCAATTCATATTCCTTCCATGCTTTCTGGATTTTAAAGGTCTCTATCACCGCATAGATTCCACAAAGTAAAATCAGATATCCTCCAAAACGTCCCACTGTCAATAATATGTAAATTGTATTGATACCTGCATATACCAGCAAAATAATTGCACAGACACGGCTTTTTCCCAGATGAATACCAAGCCCCAAGCCAAGCAGCAGACATACATCCACCATGCCAAAAATATTATGTGCCAGCACTACATTTACAATAAATGTGCATGCTGCACAGAAATAAGCAACCACTGCACAGGCTGTTATATTGGACCTGTTCTTTTTCAAAGCAGGCTGCTTGTAAAACTCTGCTTTGCTCATTTTCCCCCCGGAATTAACGTATGAACTATCACTCTGATCACTCCATCCCGCATATCTTCCCCATTCACTTTCCCCCTGCTGTGTCCCATCAGCCTTCGGAGCGGCATACTCATTTGTTTGGGAAACAACTGTATCCGGTTCTGGCTTTTCCTGCTTTAATTCCATATTAAAATCCTCCTTACACTACTGTACATTGTAATTGCATCCCCTGCATTTTTCATTAACGATATGACTATAACACGGGCACCTTTAAAAATCAACATTCCTACTAATATATTCTTTTCCCCGCATCATAAAATAACGTTTCATCACAAAAACCGGTTGACATTTCTGCCAGTCCGACATATTATAATGATATCAAATTGATATCACTTTGTACCAAGAGTACAGGAACAGGAGGTTCTTATGAACGAGGAAAATAAGAAAAAAAATGTAACAGAGAAGGAAATAACGCAAGCACATGGCTTTACAATGTTATTTGTGATATTTGCCGGTTTTTTTGCCAGTTTGGCCTGCTGCATCAGCTGCGGCTTCGCATTTAATGCCCATCTGAACACTGTGGGTGTCTTCATGCTGCTATTGGGAATAATGGGATTTATTGCCTTTTCCATCATGTGTGGCGGCTTCCATATCGTAAACCCGAAAGAGGCCATTGTTTTAACCCTGTTTGGTAATTATTATGGCACCATCAAAACACCTGGTTTTTTCTATACTAACCCTTTTGCAGAAGCTATCGCCCCCACTACTAATGAAAAAGAACCTGCTACAGAGGTATCCATTCAAGGCACGGAAATATCAACGAATTTGAATCTCAATCTCAAAAAAAAGAAGGTATCTCTAAAGACCATGACATTAAATAATAAACAGCAAAAGGTTAATGATGCCCTTGGCAATCCCATCATTATCGGTGCCGTTGTCATCTGGAAGGTAATCGACCCCACAAAAGCTGTATTTAATGTAGATAATTATAGAACATTTCTTTCCATCCAGTGTGATTCCACCATCAGAAAAATCACAAGACTCTATCCCTATGATCTAATGGATGAGGACGAGGATGAAGAAAAACATGAAAAAACGCTTCGCGGCAGCAGCCAGGAGATTGCAAATTCCATGAAAGAAGAATTGCAACAGCGTGTAGAAGAGGCCGGTATCGAAGTAAAGGAAGTCCGCATCACCCACCTTTCCTATGCCGAAGAAATTGCTGCTGCAATGCTCCAGAAACAACAGGCTTCCGCTGTTATCGCTGCCCGCAAAAAAATTGTTGAAGGTGCTGTCGGCATGGTAGACATGGCAATTAAACAACTTGGTGAAGAAGAGATTGTTGTTTTGGATGAAGAAAGAAAAGCTGCCATGGTCAGCAATCTTTTGGTAGTTCTTTGCGGCAGCAAGGACGCACAGCCAGTGGTAAACAGCAGTTCCATATATTAAGGGGGATTTGATGACCAAAAAAGAAACAAGTATCCATAAAAGAGAAGAAGCGCTGCAAAAACGCCTGGAACAGTTAGATGCTTTAGAAGCTGATATCAAACGCCGTGAGAAATCAGCAAAGGAAAAAGAAAAAGCAAAAAAACAGGTTTTACTCCGCCTGTCCCCCAGCCTGTGGAACGAACTTGCAAAATGGGCAGATGAGGATTTCCGCTCCATTAATGGTCAGATTGAATTTCTGCTGACAGAAGCGGTACGAAGGCGAAAAAATTTATAATAATCCAAGGACTTAATATGCCTTTGGGAGCTTTTTATAAATCTTTCCCATAAATTACCAAAAAAGAGGATATCTCCTATATTTAAGGGGAATATCCTCTTTTCTTAATATCAGTTTCTTTATTCCTTTACACCGCCAAGTGCCACACCTGCAATGATGTACTTTGACAACGCAAAGTATACTACAAAGATTGGCAGTACGGTTATAAATAATCCAAGATAGATCATTCCGTAGTC
>JAIDOW010000049.1 GCA_029063085.1 Lachnospiraceae bacterium | reverse complement strand
ACTTTTTAAGAAGAAATGAATCATTATAAAAAGGAGTGACAGCATGTTAAAGACTTTAATGAAACAACTAAAAGAATATCGAAAAGATTCTATCCTTACCCCTTGTTTTATGATTTTGGAAGTCATTATGGAAATGATCATACCGTTAATGATGGCATCCATTATTGATGATGGTGTAGAAGTGGGAGATCTCAACCACATATATAAGATGGGGATTTATATGGTGATTGCAGCGGGAATCGGATTAACGGCAGGAATACTGGGCGGTAAATACGGGGCAAAAGCTTCCGCAGGTCTGGCAAGAAATCTGAGAAAGGGAATGTATGAGAACATTCAGACATTTTCCTTTGCCAATATTGATAAATTTTCAACTGCGGGTCTGGTAACCCGTATGACAACGGATGTAACGAATATCCAGAATGCGTATCAGATGATCCTGCGTATGTGCATCAGGGCATTTTTCAGTCTGATCTGTGCTATGTGCATGTCTTTTTTTATCAGTCCGAGACTTGCCACCATCTATTTAATGGCAGTGCTGGTTTTGGGATGTATCCTTGCAGTGATCATTTCTTTTGCAATGAAATACTTTAATCAGGTTTTTCCAAAATATGATGATCTGAACGAGAGTGTACAGGAAAATGTATCTGCAATCCGTGTGGTAAAAGCATTTGTCAGAGAAGATTATGAGAGAGAGCGTTTTACGAAAGCAAGCGGTAATCTTTATAAAATGTTTGTGAAAGCGGAAACTATCGTTTCGTTGAATGCACCTGTTATGATGGCGACGGTTTACACCTGTATTATGCTGATTTCATGGGTTGGGGCGAAGATGATAGTGGGGTCAGAGCTTGCCACTGGAGAATTGATGAGTTTGTTTACATACTGTATGAATATTCTGATGAGCCTGATGATGCTTTCCATGGTGTTTGTCATGATTTCCATGAGTACTGCCAGTGCAAAGCGTATTGCGGAGGTACTGGAGGAAAAGAGTACGCTGACAAATCCGGAATCCCCGGATATGGAGGTGGAAGATGGAAGTATCATTTTTGATCATGTGAATTTCAGTTATCATGAAGGTGCTGAGGAATGGGTGCTTAAGGATATTAATTTGGAGATTCATTCCGGGGAAACCATAGGAATTATCGGTGGAACGGGAAGTTCCAAGACATCACTGGCAAATCTGATAAGCCGCATTTATGACGTATCGGAAGGCTGTGTTAAGGTAGGCGGTAAAGATGTTCGTTCTTATGATCTGGAAACGCTTCGAAATCAGGTGGCGGTAGTATTGCAGAAAAATGTTCTGTTTTCGGGAACTATTTTAGAGAATTTGAGATGGGGGGATGAAAATGCATCCAGAGAGGAGTGCATTCATGCCTGCAAGCTTGCCTGTGCGGATGACTTTATTGAAAGCTTTCCGGAAGGTTATGACACTTATATAGAACAGGGTGGAACGAATGTTTCGGGAGGACAGAAGCAGAGAATCTGTATCGCAAGGGCACTGCTCAAAAAACCGAAGATACTGATTCTGGATGATTCTACAAGTGCTGTAGATACGGCGACGGATGCAAAGATAAGGAGAGCATTTAAAGAGGAGATTCCGGGGACTACAAAGCTTATCATTGCACAAAGAATTTCCAGTGTGGAAAGTGCGGACCGTATCATTGTGATGGAAGATGGTAGAATCCATGGCTTCGGTACGCATGAGGAATTGCTTGAACATAATGAAATTTACAGGGACATCTATGAATCGCAGACTAGCGGCAGTGGTGATTTTGATGACTGATAAAGGGAATAAATCAGGAGGTGTAAAGAGATGGCAGGAAATAGAATTCCAAGAGGACAAAAACCGGCAGTAGAAAATCCGGTAAAGGTTTTAGGGCGGTTAGGCAGTTATGTAATGAAATTTTATAAATTCCATGTAATTACAGTGGTAATCTGTATTTTTATCAGTGTGCTTTGTAATGCACAGGGAACCATGTTTATGCAGACGTTGATCGATGGATATATTACACCGCTTTTAGGAAGTGAGAATCCTGACTTTTCAGGGCTTGCAGGAGCGATTGGAAGGGTGGCAGGTTTTTATGCATTGGGTGTTTTTGCATCATGGCTCTATAATCGGCTGATGGTAAATGTTACGCAGGGGACTTTGAGAAATCTGAGAAATGATTTGTTTTTGCATATGGAAGGGCTTCCAATCAAGTATTTTGATACCCATGCCCATGGAGATATCATGTCGGTATACACAAATGATATTGATACGCTTCGTCAGGTCATTTCCCAGAGCATGCCTCAGCTTTTAAACAGTGGAATTACGATTGTAACGGTACTTGTATGTATGATCAGGCTGAATATTCCTCTTACTTTAGTTACGCTTGTTATGGTGGGTATTATGCTGGTGGTGACAAAAAAGGTAGCCGGAAGTTCTGGAAAATATTTTATGCAGCAGCAAAAGGATATCGGTACTGTAAATGGATATATTGAGGAAATGATGTCCGGGCAGAAGGTAGTAAAGGTGTTCTGTCATGAAGAGGAAAGTGTCAAAGAGTTTAATGTATTAAATGACCGGCTTTTTGACAGTGCCTATCAGGCAAATATGTATGCAAATATGTTGGGACCTGTCAATGCACAGCTTGGAAATATGAGTTATGTGGTCTGTACTATTGTGGGAGGTGTTATGGCACTTAACGGGTTTGGTGGTCTCACACTTGGAACACTTGCCAGTTTTTTGAGCTTTAACAAAAGTTTTAATATGCCCATAAACCAGATCAGCATGCAGCTAAATTCTATCGTAATGGCACTTGCCGGAGCGGACAGGGTATTTCGTCTGTTGGATGAGGAACCGGAAGCAGATGATGGCTATGTAAAACTGGTGGTAGCAAAGGAGCAAGATGGGGAATTAACAGAAAGCGATAAAAAATATACCGGAAAATGGGCATGGAAACATGAACATCAGGCAGACGGAAGTGTTACTTATGAACCCCTTCAGGGTGGTGTTGTATTTGACGGGGTGGATTTCGGTTATGATGACAGTAAGATGGTTCTGCATGATGTAAAGCTTTATGCAAAGCCGGGACAAAAGATTGCATTTGTGGGCTCCACTGGTGCAGGTAAGACAACGATAACCAATTTGATCAACCGGTTTTATGACATTCAGGATGGAAAAATCCGGTATGACGGGATCAATGTAAATAAGATAAAAAAGGCGGATTTAAGGCATTCCCTTGGAATTGTATTGCAGGATACCCATTTGTTTACAAATACAGTCAGGGAAAATATCCGTTATGGAAATCTGGATGCAACAGATGAAGAAGTGGTTGCGGCAGCGAAGCTTGCCAATGCCCATAATTTTATTAAACATCTGCCCAAGGGATATGATACTGTGCTTACTGGTGACGGTGCAAATTTAAGCCAGGGTCAGAGACAGCTGCTGGCTATTGCCAGGGCGGCCATTGCCAATCCTCCTGCATTGATTCTGGATGAGGCAACTTCGTCTATTGATACGCGTACAGAACGTCTTGTACAGGACGGTATGGATAAACTGATGGAAGGCAGAACCACATTTGTGATTGCACACAGATTGTCAACGGTAAGAAATAGTGACTGCATTATCGTATTGGAGCATGGGCGGATTATTGAAAAGGGAACCCATAATGAACTGATCGAGCAGAAAGGGAAATATTATCAGCTGTATACGGGAAAGACAGCATAATAGTACACTAGTGCATCATTTACTAAATAACTAGTCCTTTTGCTTGCTGATTTCTCTGAGAGAACTACTCCTCAAGCCTTAGTGCAGCCACCGCTACGCTTACGTTTGTGAAGCAGCGCTCTCAGAAAAATTTTCTGCGCAAAAGAACAGTTATTTAATGAACGATGTACTAGCTGTAAGAATTGTTACAAAAAGAAAGATAAGGGGAACAGGGATTAATGTATTCGCAAAACCGGGGTGGGGAGAAAGGAAAAGGATATGAACAAGAAAGATAAAACGATTGAGATATTTAAAAATGCTCCAGTACCTAAGGCGGTTATCAGTAATATCATACCTTCAATTATCAGTATGATCATGGTATTGTTGTATAATCTGGCAGATACCTTTTTTATTGGACAGACGAAAAATGCATATATGGTGGCAGCGGTTTCTGTCGCTACACCGGTATTTTTGATTTTTATGGCAGTGGGAATGCTTTTTGGAATTGGCGGGACTTCCCTGATTTCCAGAAAGTTAGGAGAAGGAGAAGAGGAGAAGGCAAAAAAAATATCTGCTTTTTGTTTTTGGACGGGGCTGGCTATCGGAGTGGCGGCCATGATATTTATCTGGATTTTTGTTAAGCCTTTATGCAGATTAGTGGGGGCCAGTGATGATACGGTAGAATACGCAGCTCAGTATCTGAATATTGTAGCAGTGGGAATCCCGTTTTTGATCATCAGTAATTCCTTTAGCAATATCATCCGTTCAGAGGGACGTGCAAAGACGGCTATGAGCGGAATGATCATTGGTAATCTGATGAATATCATATTAGATCCCATTATGATATTGGGATTTCACTGGAATGTAGCAGGAGCAGCTGTAGCAACGGTAATCGGCAATGTTTTTTCTGCTGGGTTTTACATCAGCCATCTGATCTCTAAGCGTAGTATATTGTCTATCAGGATCAGGGATTACAGGGCATCGGATTGCATTGCGACCGGTGTAATGGCAATCGGAATTCCTGCTTCTTTGAACAGTGTTTTAATGAGTGTGTCCAATATTCTGATTAACAAAGTTATGGTGGAATATGGAGACATGGCAGTAGCAGGTCTGGGTGTTGCCATGAAAGTCAATATGATTGTGGTGATGCTCCTGATTGGTTTGGGAACTGGTATCCAGCCGTTGCTGGGCTTTTGCTTTGGAGCGGGGAATAAGAAGCGGTATATGGCGGTACTGCGTTTTTCCCTGTTTCTTGCATTTGGGCTAAGTTTAGTCATGACGGTAATCTGTTATTGTGGTGCAGGACCTTTGGTCACTGCATTTTTGGATAATGCGGATGCGTTTGAATACGGAATGAAGTTTGCAAGGATTTACATATTATCCGGACCAGTTATGGGAATTTTGTTTGTTATGATCAATGCGATACAATCCACTGGTGCGGCAGTACCGTCTCTGATCTTGTCTGTCAGCAGGCAGGGACTTTTGTATATGCCGATTTTGTTTGTATTCAGTCATATTTTTGATTCGGCAAGAATGATTGCCATGGCACAGCCGGTAACCGATTATCTTTCGACAGGGTTGGCAGTGATTTTGTTTATCGTTATCTGCCGGAAGTATTTTACCCGGTTTGAAGAAGAAAATCATTAAAATAGGGAGTTAAGTGCTTTAAATTTTGATTCAGACAACATATTGTCCTGGATGATTAAAAAGGGAAAGTGCATTTTGATATGTTGCTTATCACTTAGTTCAAAACAAATACCGTTTTCGGTTTTGTAGTGCGGTAGTTTTTCTAATGCTTTGACAGGATAAGAAAATGGAGTCTGGTTAATGCGATAAATCAAAACATCATCGGTAAAATCACAACTTAACATGATATCTGACGTGTGATAATTTTGTTCCAATTCATACAAGATACCTTCCACAGTGTGGTAATATGGACTGATTCGGTCGTGTACCAAAATCAGTCCGTAAATGCCCATACCTGTAAGGAACAGTCCAGCTGGAATTCCCGAATAGGCTGACTGGTTTAAATCAACTGGAGCATGATAGTATTTGCCTGGTGCCCATGCAAGTAAATTGATAAGGAAACCCAAAAAACGATAAAGGAACGACAGTTTTCCGCTAGCTATACTAAATATGGCACTGATTAAAAATACAACTCCTAATCCAGTCAGAAAGAGTGAGAGTGATTTCATGTTTTCTGATGCCTGAGTATTCTTTTTTTTGGGAAAACGATCCCGAACCTCCTGAATAAGATTTTCAGTTAACTGTAGGCTTGTTTGTTCCATTTTTTCATCCTCTCACTCTCAGTCTTTAAGTTTCGTAATTGCCTAAACATGAGTATATGGTGCAGGTGGTTGTTTGTCAAGTATAGCCGATATAAAAATATTTAGCTAATCATTAAATAAAATTTACTAGAGTTCATAGGAAAAACTGTATATGTTCACTTTACAATTATTCCCACAAGATGTACACTAATACATAAAGTACTATGGATTTTTCTGGTGGTACTAAATACACAGATTACACATTAAGCATACAATTAATGGTGTGAATTTGTCGTGTAACCAAAGAACATATTTACAAAATAAAAGGAGGAGAAGGATGAAAACAACAAAGAAAATGGCTAAAAAGCTCTTACCTGTCATGTTTACCTTAGTTATGGCAATAACATTATTTACGGGCATACTGGAACAGGATATGTCTGTGGTACAGGCAGCCACCCTTAATAATCCCCGTATTGACAGAAAAGGTGTGATGACATGGGACTGTGTGTATTTTGGCAATTATCCACAGTCGGATGCAACAGGAAATACCAAAGAACCAATTAAATGGAGAGTGCTTTCCGTTGACGGTGATGATGTTTTTTTAGTGGCAGATACAAATTTGGATGTGCAAAGATACAATGCCACGGACAAAGCTGTTACATGGGAAACATGTACCATGAGAAGCTGGCTTAACGGATATGGAAGCAGCAGTAATGCCTGCGGTATAGATTATACCAGTGATAATTTTATAAACCGTGCCTTTACCGCATCAGAGCAGAGTGCGATTAAGACGGTTACTGTTGTGACTGCAGGTAATCCGATTGGTAAAGCAACTGGGGGAAAGGATACCCATGATAAATTGTTTTTGTTATCCTTTGAGGAGGTGACAAATCCGGATTATGGATTCTCTATTAATTATCTCGAAGATGATAATGCACGATTACGGAAAAATACAGCTTATGTTGCGGCAGGAGGGGCGATTGGTTCTAATAATATGAAGAGTAAAGGCATCGATGATTCGTGGCTGCTACGGACACCAGGTTATTATGGGGAAGCGGCAGGAGAACCTTCTAAGTGTGTGATATCCATGGAATATTGTGGTCATATTCCTTATATGGGAACGGATGTCAATCGTGAAGATGGGGTCTGCCCGGCATTACATCTGAGTCTTTCATCTTCTGAATTCTGGTCTTATGCCGGCACGGTGAGCAGTGACGGAAGCAGTACGGAAGGAGAAAAACAACCAGAGGAGCAGAAAAATCTCATGAAAGGGGATTTTGTGGCAGATCCGGTTTCTCAGGCAGTTTACAAGGTGACACAACTAGATTCCCATAACAAAACAGTAGAGTATATTGCACCGAAAAGCAAAAAAACCAATATTGTGATTCCTGATAAAATTACAATAGACGGTGTAGGATATAAGGTAACTTCCATTGCAGCAAAAGCATTTGAGAATAATATTTGGGTTACCAAAGTAACTATTGGCAAGAATGTAAAAACCATTGGAGATGGAGCTTTTTCCTTTCCTCTTTTCGACGAAGAAAAAACCAGTAAATTAAAGACTGTCAGTATGAGAGCAAATGTAACGACAATTAATGATAGGGCTTTTTATGGTTGTGATAAGCTTACGAAGATTGTTATTCCGGCAAAGGTAAACAGGATTGGTAAGAAGGCATTCTACGGATGTAGTAAGCTTAAAAATATAACGATCAAGACCCGTAAACTTACCAAGAAAAATGTTGGTAAATATGCTTTTTCATTCACTTATTCCAAAGTAACGATAAAAGTACCAGGTAGTAAATTAAATAGTTATAAAAAGCTTTTAAGAGCGCGGGGGATAAGATCCACAAAAGCAAAGATTAAAAAATAGTCTTATAGAGTATCAAGTGCAAGGGAAGGATATTAAATTTCTTTCACCTGCACAATGAAAGCTTTTCATATTTTCACTTTACTTTTAAGCCCATAGCACCTATAATAACGGATAGTGTGCTATGGGCTTTCTTGATAAAATGAATTAAATTATCGTGAACATGGCAGGATTTGAAGTGCCGAGCCCGACATAGTTATTTTACATAAAAACTATTAGTTTAAAATGATAACAAGGGAAAATAAGGAGTGTTAAAAGTGAAAAACACAGTAGAAATCAGATGGCATGGCAGAGGCGGACAGGGTGCCAAATCGGCTGCACTGATGCTTGCAGATGCAGCATTTATGACAGGAAAACATGTACAGGGATTTCCGGAATATGGTCCGGAAAGAATGGGAGCGCCGATTACGGCATATAACAGGATCAGTGATGACCCAATCCGTGTACATTCCAATATTTATGATCCGGATTACGTTGTAGTAGTGGATGAGACACTGTTGGAAAGCGTGGATGTGACAGCCGGACTGAATCCAGAGGGAGCGATTATCATTAATACCACCAAGAGTGTGGATGAAGTAAAACCGCATTTAAAAGGATATAAGGGTGGAGTACATACACTGGATGCGAGGGAGATTTCAGAGAAATGTCTTGGAAAATATTTCCCCAATTCTCCGATGCTTGCGGCGATTGTAGCGATCAGTGGTGTTATGAGCAAGGAGGATTTTTTCCGGGAAATGGAGGGTTCTTACAGGCATAAATTTGCAAAGAAGCCGGAAGTGGTGGAAGGCAACCTGAAGGCGTTACATATGGCATATGAGGAGGTGAAGTAGATGGCGGCAACGGATATTACAAAGATTACGGAAAAAAGCAGCTGGCAGGATATTACGGAAGGAAACCAGATTTATGCTGCCGGTACTTCCAAATTATTTAATACGGGAGAATGGAGAACACAGACACCGGTTTTTCATAGTGAGAAATGCAAGCAGTGTCTGTTGTGTGTACCGGTATGCCCGGATAGTTCCATTCCGGTCTGTGACAGTAAGAGAGAAGATTTTGATTATGACCATTGCAAGGGATGCGGCATTTGTGCGAAGGTGTGCCCTTTTGATGCGATTTCTATGAAAGAGGGTCAGTAGTATAAAGAAGGGGAATTGTGCCCATACAAATCTTGCGAAGCAGGATAGGAGCACAAGCAGCTACTTGGCTCGTCGTTTGCGGGAATCAATCACGTTGTGATTGGTTACAAGATATGAAGGAGGAACATTTAAGATGGCAATTCGAGAACGTTTATCAGGAAATGAAGCCATTTCCTATGCGATAAAGCAGGTAAATCCAGATGTTATGCCTGCATTTCCAATTACACCGTCCACCGAGATTCCACAGTATGTGGCAAATTATATTGCAAATGGTGAGATGGATACAGATTTTATTCCTGTAGAAAGTGAGCACAGCTCCATGAGTGCGACGATTGGTGCTTCGGCAGCGGGAGCAAGGGCACTGACAGCTACGTCTTCCTGTGGACTTGCACTGATGTGGGAGGAGCTTTATGTTGCGGCATCTAACCGCTTACCGCTGGCACTTTGTCTGGTAAACAGGGCTCTATCTGGTCCGATCAATATTAACTGTGACCATTCGGATTCCATGGGTGCAAGGGATACCGGATTTATTCAGATTTATGCAGAGAACAATCAGGAGGTATATGATAACTTTATTCAGGCATACCGCATTTCCGAGCATAAGGATGTAAGGCTTCCGATCATGATCTGCCAGGATGGATTTATCACCAGTCATGCAGTAGAAAATATTGAGTTATTGGAAGATGACAAGGTGAAAAAATTTGTGGGTGAATATGAGCCGGAGAATTTCCTGTTAAATGCTGACCAGCCTATGTCCTTAGGACCATATGCCGTTTCCAACTACTATATGGAAACAAAGATGGCACAAAATACGGCAATGCAGAATGCAAAGCAGGTTATTTTAGAGGTTGGGAAGGAATTTGGTGAAATATCAGGAAGAGGTTATGGCTTTTTTGAAGAGTACCGCCTTGAGGATGCAGACTATGCCCTGATCATGATTGGTTCTGCGGCAGGAACTACAAAGGATGCGGTGGATGCATTAAGAGAACAGGGAATCAAAGCTGGTCTGTTGAAATTAAGGGTATTCCGTCCGTTCCCTGATGAAGAGATTGCAGCAGCCCTTAAAAACTGTAAGGCTGTTGCCATTATGGATAGAAGTGAGGGCTTCCGGGGCAAAGGGGGACCGTTAGGTGCCGAGATTAAGGCAGCTTTATATGATTACGCAAAGGATGTAAAGGCATTTAATCTCATTTACGGTTTAGGCGGTAGGGATTTTACAGTGGAAGAAGCAGAGGAGATTTATAAAGCATTACAGGCATATGACAAAGACGGTAAGCCGCTTGAAGAATACCGTTACATAGGACTTAGAGGGTAAGGAGGCAAATGAAAATGAGTTATAATTTTAAAGAAGAAATGAATAAACCGGAACGTTTGGCTCCTGGTCACAGAATGTGTGCTGGATGTGGCGGAACCATTGCAGTCCGTGCGGTGCTCCGTGCTCTGCATGAAGGAGATAAAGCAGTCATTGGAAATGCAACGGGATGTCTGGAAGTATCTACCTTTATGTATCCATATACATCTTACGAGGACAGCTACATTCATAATGCATTTGAAAATGCAGGGGCAACCATGGGAGGTGTGGAGACGGCTTACAATGTGTTAAAGCGAAAAGGGAAGATAAAGGATGATTATAAATTTATTACCTTTGGCGGAGATGGGGGAACTTATGATATCGGTTTTCAGTCGCTATCAGGTGCCATGGAGAGGAATCATGATTTTGTTTATGTATGCTATGACAATGGGGCTTATATGAATACAGGCATCCAGCGTTCTTCTGCAACTCCGATGTATGCAGATACGACTACAACGCCAGTAGGAAGCCAGTCCAATGGTAAAATGCAGAACCGTAAGGATCTGGCATCTATTATTGCTGCCCATGATGTCCCTTATGTAGGACAATCAACGCTGCTCGGTAATTTCAAGGACTTACATACTAAGGCAGAGAAGGCGATTTATACAGAAGGTGCATGTTTCTTAAATGTAATGGCTCCGTGTCCGAGAGGATGGAGATATCCTACAGAGGATATTATGGAAATCTGCAAATTAGGAGTAGAGACCTGCTACTGGCCTCTGTTTGAGGTAGACCATGGCAAGTGGATTCTTAATTATGAGCCCAAGAAAAAGCTTCCGATTGAGGATTTTCTAAGACCGCAGGGAAGGTTCAAGCATCTGTTTAAAAAGGGAAATGAAGACCTGATTGTCCAGTTTCAGGAGGAAGTGGACAGAAGGTGGGAAGAACTTCAGTTCAAATGTTCAAGGTATTAAAGGATTATAATAAAAAGAGGGGAATAAAATGGGGTTGTTTGATAAGCTGAAAGAAAAAATGGGTAAAAAGGCGACAATGGATGACATGTATTTGTATTCCGAAAAAGAACTGGATGAGTATGAGGCTTTTATACAAGAGAATTTTGGTCCTTTTGAGAAGGTATTACACGAGATTGTTTCTCCGGATATTCATTTGGATATAATCATTGTGCCGCCAACAGCAGAGGATAATTATTATAAGCTGATCACCATGGGGATGGGAGCGTATTCCATGAATGTGCCTAAGGATTTAAAGGAGTACGAATTGGAGCATGCGGAACTGGTATTATATCTGCCAAAGTACTGGAATATTGAATCACCGGATGAAAAGGATTACTGGCCAATCCGCTATTTAAAGATATTGGGAAGGCTGCCGATTGAGTATGATACATGGCTGGGATATGGTCACACGGTTCATGGCAATGAGGAGAAGGAGCCTTTTGCAGAGAATACAGAGCTTAATAGCCTGCTTTTGGTAAATGCATGCAACTTACTGTATGAAAATCTGGATTTAAGGTTAAGTTCCGGAAAAAAGATTAATTTTTATCAGTTATTTCCACTCTATCAGGAAGAGCTGGAATATAAAATGGAGCATTCGATGGAGGAGTTATTGGAGCTGTTTAGTGATGAGGATATAGTCCCCATTTTAAATATTAAGAGAAAGAATTACTGTGTATCGTAATTATGTAGATGTAATATGCCAATATCATTATTTTTTTACTGCGGCCGGAGAAGGAGTCTCTGACCGCAGTTTCTAAATACGCTGCTTTTTATGCACACGTTGTACTCTAGTTATAAAACATTTTCCGTATCAGATATTATAAAATCCCTGATATTAAAGTGGTTTATAAGAGCATGAATATTTCTGTTTTGTTTCGTCAATCTTGCTCTGTTCAGCATCTGGTGTTGGATAGAATCCTCTTTCATGCATGGAGGAAAAAACGTCCTGCTGCATCGTGTGTTCATCGGCTAAGATGTCTAACATGGTTGAGCGAAGCCCCTCGTGCACACATTCATTGGAGAAGGTGTTAAACAAATTAGTAGCGGCTTTCTGGGCAGCTAAAGCATCACCTAAAATTTCTTTTTCCTGATATAAGTCCATAGTACCCTCCTAACTTAAATGGTTATAAAGTTTATTAAAATGTGACTGGTGTCTTTGGGAAATTTCTTCCATTTCTTCTCTTACATTAGTATCTGTAGCATGGCTTGCCAGCATCTGGAATTTCTTTACCAGCAATTCTTCTTCAGATAATAAATCATGTAGTGCAGATAATTCTTTTTCTGATAATTGACTCATTTGGACTCTCCTTTTTATTTTTATAGATAGACAATTGTTAAATTCTATATCATGAAAAACAGAACTTTGGAATTGTCTACTTGATATGTGGTAGTATAGACAAAAAAAAGAAAAATATACCTGTCGTTTTTTTCGTTTATTATAGTATGTATGGATAAAAAAGATTCTAAAATAGTCTGTTTGTGCAATTTAGTGCAGAAGTTCTTTTCAATTTCCGATATATATTGTATAGTATTTATAAAGCATGGAAGCTGGTAAGTACAGTCAGGGAGGAAAGAGATATGAACAAATTAACAGGAATACAGGGAAATAGTCAGGGTATGTTTACAGTGAATGCAAATCGGGCAGGAAGACTGGATGCAGACAGTCTGAAAGAACAGGCTGGGAGTAAGAAGAAAAATTCCACAGTTTTTGCAGGAGATTTGAATATGGGGCAGGACAGTATTCTTGCCAAGAAGCAGAGAGCACAGAAAGAAGCTATGAAAATGCTTAAGGATGTGTTTGATGCCGATATGAAAACAGATGTGGAGCAAAAGGCAAGAGAGCAGCATATTGAAGAGATGAAACGTCAGAATGAGAAAGCAAAGTCTGGTCTGAAGGATATTGAGGATATGCAGGATAATCTTATGGAACAGTATGGACTGACAGAGGATAGCCAGGAGCAGAAGGATTTGGAACTGGTTCGTAAGGTCCGCAATTCCAAGGATCCGTTTGCCAAAGATAAGCTGACAAAAGAGGAACAGGAACGATACGAAAAGATTACCGAGCAGGGACTTACCGAATATCAGGAAAGGGTTCTTTCATTAGACGAGGCGGCAGAAGAATTGCAGGGTGTGATGGCAGATAATGAGAAAGAGATTGCGATAGAAGAGGATACGATTAAGAATACGGATATGCAGCGTATGAAGAAGCATCCTATGAAAGATGCAGCAAAAAATGCTGCAAAGTATCTGGAGGCTGCAAGGAAGGATATGATATCCGACCTCTATAACGAATCAAAGGAGCATATCGACGAAAAGATAGAGGAAGCAAAAGAAGAGCAGAAGGAAAAGGCAGAGGAGAAGAAGGAAGAAGAGAAGGAAGAAGCTGTCAGGGAAGCAAAGGAACTGGAACGGGAGATTATGCTTCAAAAGGCACAGGAAAACACGCAGGAACATGTGGAAGAGCAGATAGCAAAAGCAAAGAACCGAGGTCAGGTATCTATGCAGAATCAGATCAATGGCGATATATTGGGTGAAATCAGCGATGGGGCTGATAAATCCGCAGAGATCGATCAGAAGATTAAGGATTTACTGGATAAGTTAAGCCTTTTACAGGAGGATTTAAAGGGTGCAGCAGTGAATGATACGGTATAGAGTATATCGGGTTCCATTCATATCATAATAGGAAGGCAATAAATAGTCCGTAGCATTTTTATAGATGTTGCGGGCTGTTTTTTGCGTGGAAGGCGTAAGCTAAGAGGGAATGCCTATATTCCGATTGTCACCGCCGCGAACGTGAGAAACTCGCAAATCGTGATTCTCATTGTTGTAGTTGCTCACGGTTATCTTCCTTTATGCAATTCAATTTCTGGTGCTTATTTTATTATACGATAATCTTTTGGAGCAATTAAAGTAAGTATAATAATATAGTTGCGTACGCCACCTTTTTGTGGTAAAGTATGGAAAGCATTAGCTTGCTTGTAAAGGAGGCTCATAGCATGAGTACGTATATAAATAATAATTTTTCGAATTTTGGACGCTGCATTTCAATTCTGGACCGGCTGATGAAGATGTATTATGACCATGGTTTGGCGGAGTTTGAAATTGGATGGGGACAACAGTTTTATGTTGAATACATCTATGACCATCCGGGAGCAACTGCACAGGAGATGGTAGAGTGCATCCGGGTTGATAAAGCCACGCTGACAAAGGTAATTAAGAAGTTGAAAGAGATTGGATATATCAGGATTGTCAGGAGTGAAAATGACAAGCGGAGCAAGCTGCTCTATTTAACGGACAAGGCTGTTCCGGCTGCCAGGCGGATTAAGGAGATACATAGCAGCTTTTATAGTGCTTTGTGTTCCAATATTCTACCGTTGGATATTCGGCAGGCAGAGAAGACAATGGAACAGATGATGGAAAATATCAGTCAAAAAGTTTGGCATAGAATGGAGGATTTCCATGGAGAATAAGAAAATTATACAATTAACGAACGAGAGACGCACTTTTATTTTTATCAACCTTGTGGTCTCAGGTATTGCGACATCCATTCTGTCAACGGCGATGACCACGGCACTGCCTAGTTTGGTGGAATATTATGGAGTCGGCACTTCCATTGGCCAGTGGGTTACCAGTGGCTATTCCCTTGTTATGGGAATGGTTATGCCTCTGACGGCTTTCCTGATTACTCGTTTTCCTACCAAAAAGCTGTATATGACCGGAATTGGCTGTTTTATTGCGGGTCTTTTATTCAGTATTTTTTCAGGAAACTTTGGATTTATGATGGTGGGCAGAGTACTTCAGGCCTGCGGCAATGGTGTTTTGGTATCTGCGGCACAGGTCATTATTTTGACAGTTTATCCCGTTGAAAAAAAGGGAACGATGATGGGTACTTATGGTCTGGCTACAACAGCTGCGCCCATTATTGCGCCTACAGTTGCGGGGCTGATGATAGATGCTTTTGGTTGGAAATCTATTTTCTATCTGGTTATGGTAATTATGATAATTTCTCTGGTTGTCTCTGGTATCGTTTTTGAAGATGTGCTGGAAATTCAGGATAAAAAATTTGATATGCTTTCTTTTGTGGAAAGTATCTTCGCTTTTGGCGGCATTACTCTGGGTATCGGAAATATCAGCAGCTTCGGACTGATTAGCATTCAGGCGGGGATTCCTCTTCTGATAGGTGCTGTGACCTGTGCACTTTTCATTATTCGCCAATGTGGATTGGAAAAGCCCTTTCTTGATGTGAAAATTTTGAGCAATTGGAATTATGCAATCAGTGTGGTTTCCAGTATGGTTCTTTATTTAGTGATGATGGGTTCATCTGTGATGATGCCATTGTATGTCCAAAGTGTCATGGGTTATTCTGCTGTTGTTTCTGGTCTGGTTACGTTGCCGGGTTCTTTTGCAACTGCGGTTGTAAGCCCGTTTGCTGGAAGACTGTACGATAAAATGGGAATCAAAAAGATTTTTATGGCTGGTTCTGCTGCTCTGCTGGTCAGCAATATCGGAATGTTTTTTCTTACCATGAACACGCCTATCTGGGTTGCAGCTGGTTTTAATGTAATCCGCAATATTTCCATCGGCAGTCTGATGATGCCTCTGTTGACATGGGGCACCAGTAATGTGACGCCTAAAAAGGTGGCGGATGCGTCCTCTCTCCTGACCTCTTTCCGAACTATTGCCGGCTCCATTGGTTCAGCAGTATTTGTTGGGATTATGACTGTGGTAAGTGCAGGTTCTGTAAAAGATTATGGGGATAATGCACTAATGCACGGTATGAATATGTCTTTCTTCTGGATGGCGGTCGGTTCACTGGTGTTGATAATGATTTCCATTTTTGGAACAAGAAACAATGCAGTGAGTTCTGAGAAGTAAGAAAAGTGTAAATGCTTTTACAGTGTTAAATCTTAGGACATTGCTGCCCTGGGATATTTTTAAAAACTATTGACAAGACTTGAAAGATAAAGTACACTAAAGCCTAAGATAACAGCGTTATGTTGAAGGGAGGCGGATTGGTTGGGCGAGGATAAGGAAACGAGAATAAAGCTTCTTGACAGTGCAAAGCAGGAGTTCCTTGAAAAAGGCTATATGAAAGCCTCCTTGCGTGCTATCTGCAAAAATGCAGGGGTAACAACCGGTGCCTTGTATTTTTTCTTTCAGGATAAAGAAGATTTATTAAAAAATCTTGTGGAAGAACCGTTAAAAGAATTGATTTCGAGGATACAGTCACATTTTTTGGAAGAAATGAATATGGAATCGCCATTTGTATCAATACAGGATGATTCGGCGGATATCAAGGCGGCAAGGGAGATTGTACATTTTATGTACCAGAACTATGATATCTTTCAGATTCTTTTGACAAAAAGCCAGGGAAGTGCTTATGAGGATATCACGAGCCGGTTTGCTGATAGAATAGAAGAACATTATAATACGCTGGCGGAGCGGATGGCAGAGAGGTTTGGTATCCAGAAACCGGATCATTATATGATTCACTGGCTGTCACATATCCAGATTGATTCTTTTATCCATTTGCTTACCCATGAACAGGACGAGGAAAAGGCAGTCAGGCATATTGGAGAAATCGTTGTTTATCTTTTATCAGGCTGGAATGGTCTGTTTTTACCGAAAAGGTAACGGCTATATGGCAGGAGAACAATTTGCTGTATAGCCTCTTATTAGCCATGTCACATAACGATGTTATGTGGCAAAATATGATAAAAACATAACATTGTTATGTTTTGGAAGGAAGTTGTAAAAATTTATATGTACAAAAGGTGAATGGAGGTAATTATGTATCTTGAAGTAAAAAATCTCAAAAAAAGTTATGGGGATGGTGAAAGCTTTGCCCAGGTATTGAAAGGGGTTTCTGTTTCTGTCAGCCAGGGTAATATGTGTGTAATTCAGGGCACCAGTGGTTCAGGCAAGTCTACACTGCTAAATTGTATCGGAGGATTGGATTTGATGGATTCAGGTTCTATACAGGTAGATGGAAAGGAAATATTTGGATTGCCCCAAGATAAATTATCGGATTACAGGAGAGAAAACCTTGGCTTTATTTTTCAGTTTTATAATCTTGTGCCGAATCTCACCGTTAGGGAAAATATTCAGGTGTGTGAGTATCTGACAGACAGTCCTTTGGATTTGGAGGAGCTGCTGGAAACATTGGGATTGACAGTGCATCAGAACAAATTTCCGTCACAGCTTTCCGGTGGGCAGCAACAGCGGTGCGCCATTGCAAGAGCATTGATTAAGAACCCGAAACTGCTGCTCTGTGATGAGCCGACGGGAGCACTTGATTCCAGAACATCAAGGGATATTTTAATGCTGTTAGAGGAAGTAAACCGTAGATATGGTACAACGATGCTGATTGTTACCCACAACAATTCCATTAAAAATATGGTCGATCAGGTTATTATCTTAAAAGACGGGCAGATTAAACAGGATTACTGGAATGAGAAGAAGGTGCCTGCGGCAGAATTGGAGGATTTATGATGCAGAAAATACTGAGAAAAAGGATTCTCCGGGATTTGAAAGAAAATGTTTTCCGTTATCTGGCATTGGGCTTTCTGATTATCCTTGGGATGTATATGATTATCAGCCTTGTAGGGGCAGCAGATACGATTATGAGAGGTACGGCAGAGGCGGCGAAGAAAAACAGGGTAGAGGATGGACAATTTAGCCTGTTTGTGCCATTGACAGAGAAAGAAAAATCCGTATTAGAAGAGGCAGGAGTTACATTAGAATCTCATTTTTATCTGGATTATTCCCTTGAGGATGATTCGGTACTGCGTGTGTTTTCAGAGAGAAATGAAATTGATTTGCCACAGGCAGATTTTGGAAGGCTGCCGAAGAAATCGGGCGAAATTTTTCTGGAAAAGAGGTATTGTGAGGAACAGGATATTTCCGTTGATGATGAAATCATAATTGATGGGCAGCATTTTCAGGTATGCGGTATCGGTAGCTCACCGGATTATGATACACCCTTTCGCAATTTATCAGACAGTGCCGTGGACAGCAGTTTGTTTGGTGTGGGATTTTTGATGGATGAGGATTACAAATATTTGAACGAAGAAAAGAAGAGCATTCGCTCCGAGGAATACATTTATGCTTATCTGCTAAATGGAAAACTGACACAGGAGGAATTCAAGGAAAAACTACAAGAACTGGATATCGCAGCTGAGGATATTGACGACAGCTATTTTCAGGAGTACTGGGAACGAACTGGAGGTAAGCTGGATGATTTTAGAAAAGCACTTGATGAACTGGCAGATGGTGCAAAGGAACTGAAGGAGGGACTGGATGAACTTAATGATGGCGGAGAGAATCTGATGGACGGTGCGTCAGAAATTTTTGATGCTTATCTTGCAGAGGCATCAAAGAACCTTTCTACGTTTGGTGTTTCGGAATTGACAAAAGAAAATTACAAAATGGTTCTGGAGGGAATGATTGCAGACCGGGAGAACGCAATTATGCGACTGAGCCTGAAATCTGTGTTGGACCAGCTGAATGCTTTGGCTTCCTTTGATAAAGGTGTGAAGGAATATACAGAGGGAGTATCTGGGACAGCAGGCGGGGCAGAAGAGCTTTATGATGGCATTTCAGAATTTTCCGGGGAAACAAAGGACTTTCTCGATGATAATTTTGAAATACAGCTATCCAAACTGACGCAGTTTGTTCCGGCAAGTGACAATACCAGAATCGGAGGTGCCGCAGATGACCAGTTTATCAATAAGGCAGCGGGACTTGCGGCAGGTGTTATCGTGTTGATTTTGTTTGCTTATGTGATATCGGTTTTTGTGGTACATAGTATTGAGCAGGAAGCGGGCATCATTGGAACACTCTACGCCATGGGGGTAAGAAGAAATGAGCTTCTGCGGCATTATCTGGCTTTGCCGGTGTTGATTACGCTGATTGCGGGAGTTATCGGAACGGTGCTGGGTTACAGCAATTTTGGTGTCAGAGTGCAGATGCAGGACTGCTATGGATATTTTTCAATTCCTGTTTTAGATGCTATATATGAACCATATCTGCTGGTATATGGTATTGTCATGCCTCCGATGGTAGCAGCACTTACCAATTTTCTGGTTATCCGCCAAAAACTGGAAAGACCGGCACTTTCGCTGATCCGAAATGAGCAGAAGAATGGAAGGACTCAGAATATCAGGATTAATAGAGGTGGCTTTGTACGTATTTTTCAAATTCGGCAATTACTCAGAGAGAAAAGAACTGCCTTTACCGTATTTTTTGGGATGTTCATTTCTTTATTGATTGTCATGCTCTCGTTGAACTGCTATGTGCTTTGTAATCACATTAAAACAGGGAATAGTGCAGATACAAAGTTTGCATATATGTATACCTATAAATATCCGGAAAAGCAGGTGCCGGAGGGAGGAGAAGCTGCCTATGGCGTTACACTGAAAAAGGAAGTGCTAGGGTATAATCTGGATGTGACACTTTTGGGAATCGACAGGGACAATCCATACTTTGAGATAAAGAAAACAAATAAAGACGAATTATTTTCCGGAAAAAACAAAGTACAGATTTCTTCTGCAATGGCGCAGAAGTATCATTTGACTGTGGGAGCTGATTTGGTTTTAAAGGATGAAGAAAATGACAGGAATTATGCTTTTACGATAGAGGAAATCGTGCCATATTCCACCAGCTTCTTTGCCTTTATGGATATTGACGATATGAGGGAGCTGATGGGAGAGGACGAGGATTATTATAACATTGTTTTTGCTGATCATGCTCTTGATATTGACAGTGGCAGGCTTTACGCCACTACTTCCAAGGAAGAAATTGAAAAGAATTCTTCCGTCTTTGTGGAAATGATGATGCCTATGATTGTCACAATGGCAGTGGCATCCGCATTGATTTTTGTGATTGTCATGTATCTGATGATGAAGGTAATGATTGACCGCTCGGCAATGTCCATTTCGCTGATCAAGGTATTTGGATACCGGAAAAAGGAGATCAGAAAACTGTATCTGAATGGCAATCTGCTGATCGTAGCAGTGAGTGCCCTGCTTGGAATCCCGCTTTCTAAAATCATAATGGACAGTATGTATCCGTGTCTGGTATCTAATGTTGCCTGTGGTATTAATCTTGTTTTTCCCTGGCAGATGTATGCAGGGCTCTTAGGTGCAATCATGGTTTTATATTTTATCATTAATCGAATTCTGATGTGTCGTGTTGATCGGATTTTGCCGGCAGAGGTATTGAAAAACAGAGAATAAATCTGTAGAGGAAAATGTTTTGTGTTCTATTGACAAAAGCATAAATTATGGAGTATACTCAAAACTAGTTAGCGGCTACTAACATATGGTGGCCGCATCTATTAAATATACTGGTTAGTTTTTACTAACTCGAATTGGAAAGAAATTTAGAGGTTTTTATGGTCAAGCTTACAGTGGGTATAGAGGAAATGGAAAAAGTACAGATACAAAGGAAAACTGTTGAAATTACGTCTGCCGGATCATTTCGGGATATAGATTTTGCTGATATCCAAAAGAATGTAAAGAAACCCGTCAGGATATTGATCGGAGAGTTAGAAAAGCTATTAAAAAATGGAAGTAACAGCATCGTGGAAGGCAGTGAAAAATGATATGGACATGATGCAATATGCAAAGGAGTGGATTTGATATGAGGTATGGCATGATGGAAAGGCTCATGTGGACGGCGTTTAAGGGCGGTTACAAGCGTGAATTAGAGCATACGCTGCATATCGGGAACAGCAGTGAAGTCATGAAAAAGGCACATAAAAAATACAGGGAGATGATTGAAAGTGTGCAGGAATTCCGTCCCCGAAACAGGTTTGTAGTAAACATAATTCTGAGTTCGATTCTAGGCTCAATTTACCTTTCTCTAGAGGAAAAGCCTGCCATAGAGCAGATGATAATTTTCAATAGGGAAGCAGTGATGAATAACAAAATATTGCTGAAAAGCATTATCAGCGAGAAAAATTATACGGTTAAGGGACAGCACACACTTGCTGAGGGAGCTAAGAAAAGCGAGAGCGACAATAACCCTTACTCATGGCAGTATACTTTCCAAGCGGGAAAATCGCTTATGGAATTTACAATCTATTTTAAGACCTGTGGAATCTGTCATTTATACAAGCAGTGGAAAATCCCGGAAATCACCCCTGCTATGTGCAAGCTGGATTATGATATGGCATATGTCAATAACACGGAATTTTTGAGGGAACAGACTTTGTTTGATGGAGGAGAATACTGCGACTGTCATTATATCCATTCCCAAGATATTCATGCAGTCTGAATTTTAAGGAGTTATAAATATAAAAATATTAGAAGATTTCTGTTTTTAGGATTTTGAGATGAGAAGAAAACAGGTATCTGTAGAATAAGGGTGTCGTTTGATACCCTTATTTTACGTTATGGGAAAACTATTTGGAACTGTTCTATAACGTAAAAAATTTTAAGAATTGTATTAAGGATTTATTCCCTTTGAAATATAGACAGGAAATGTACTTTACGGAGTGAATACTGCATCTTGCGGGATGACTGCTTGTATTTATTCTGAAAACATATTATAAATGATAGTAAAAGCAGGAAGGGAGAAAAACTGCGATGAAGGTTGTATTGCAGCAGATATCAGAGGGAAGTGAAGAAATAAGGATCCGTTACAGGCAGATGACAGAGCAGATAGAAGGGATTGTGCATTATATCGAGGGGCAGAGCGGGAAACTGATTGGGATGAAAAATGGGCAGCAGTTTGTGATTAAGCCATATGATGTGATCTATCTGGAAAGTGTAGAAGGGACTGTCTACATTTATACCGAAAAAGAGGTCTACCGTTCAGGACTTACATTGGCGGCAGCAGAACGAGCCTATGCAGATGAGGGATACTTTCGGTGCAGCAAATCCATGGTAGTCAATATATACCGGGTCCAGAAATTACAGAGTATGCCGGGAAACAGGATTGATGTGACAATGGATAACAGAGAACATGTTGTAATTTCAAGGCGTTATGCCAAAGAGTTAAGGAATATATTAAAGGGGGAAATGAGATGAACTGGTTAAAAAGATATTTGTATTCTGAAATTGGCATTGAATTTAAAGCGTGTCTTTATTTTGGCATCATCCTCTTTTTTTATTTTTTGTATCGTATTAAGGGTGGCAGTTTTTATGCCAGCATTATTATCATGACCGAAATGATATTTACAACTTATATAATAGGATATATACAGGTATATCTCTTGGGAAATTTTGACGAAGCAGAGCACTTTGGAATAAAAGAAGGAATTTTTTCTATTAGCTGCTCCATTCTCTATACTGTGGTCAGTTTCCTTGGAAAATGGTATGACCGGGATATTAAGGCAAGTTTTCTTTTCTTTTTGTATGTAATCCTGTGCTATTTATGTGTATTTCTTTGTTACAAGATAAAGAGAGATGCTGATACAGCAAAATTGAATAGGGAGCTGAAGGATTTTAAAAACCGGGAAAAAATACCGCCTGATGAGGAGCGGGAATAGATATTACAGTAGATTGGGATAGTGAAGTATAAAAAGCAGGAGGAAGTTATGGAAGTGAACGCAATATCAATTTGTAATCTGACTAAAGATTATGGAAAACAGAGGGGAGTGGTCAATCTCTCACTACAGGTACAACAGAGGGATATCTTTGGATTTTTAGGTCCCAATGGGACATAGAAATATAGACAACCGCAACAAAGCCCACAGAAACGTGGAAAAGAACAAAAAAATAAAATAAAAAAGCTATAATCACACAATAAAACACCATTTGAAAGGAAAACCAATCAAATGGTGTTTTTTGTATGATAGCAGGAAAGGAGAAAAATAAACACAATAAATCAATCATAAGTAAGGGGTTCAAAGAAATCTGCATAATCCACGTCCAGAATTTCTTTGAATAGCATAAGGTCACTAATATATAAGTTTCTTATTCCCTGTTCAATATGAGCATATTGAGCCCTAGACATGGGACGTCCTAACAATTCCATTTTAGACGCCATATCATACTGGGACAGATTGTGTGACTTACGTAGTCGTTGTAGATTTTTGCCAAATCCAACATCTTGCAATAATTTCTGCATTATTTAAACCTCCAAAATGATACTATTTAGTATCTTGCACTTGATAATATCACATTTTGAGTGTAAAATAGATACCACTTGGTATCTATACCAAAATTTTCTTTAAAAGGAGAGGTAATAGAAATGCAGAACAACAGTAATTTAATGGAAAACAGAACAGCAGAAATAATAAGGTGGTTGTCAAATCACAATAAGATTCAACGTAGGATATGTTGGGAGGGATACGCAATAGAACCAGATGAATGCCTTGAAATTATTGAAATGTTAGAAAAAGATGGTCTATATGAACTGATATATATTCTTTTAATGAGAAATGTTAATCATATAGTTATATCGGAAGCTATAGAAATACTTCAAGCCGAAGCATGGGTAAAAGAATGGGAAAAGATAGGTGATGAACAAATGTGCAGGAACATAAAAGAACAGATTAGACAGGGTATGAACATGCATAAAAAGAATATTGGTGATATGTTTTAAACGTAAAAATAAAAAAAGCTATAATCATGCAATAGACACCATTTGAGAGGTTAAAACCAATCAAGTGGTGTTTTTGTATGTAACAATAGCGTGAAAGGAAGAAAAATGAAAAAGATTTTAAAACGCTTATTAGTAAGCTTACTTACAATAGTAATGGTTTTAACTGCTATACCGGTTCAAAGCATATATGCCGCTTCAAAAAGCGTGGTATTAGAAAATCATTCAGGGTATACATACAAATTTGACAGCAGTTTTCCAGCACCGTTCGGATATACACTTGATGACAAGCCATGGTGGACATTTCAAATTTCCGGTAATCCGGTGTATTGTATTGAATACGGTCATGAAGTGAATACCGGTGACAGTTTTGAAAGAAAAACAAGCGTAAGCTATCTGACATCAAAACAAAAGATATTGTTGAAAAAGGCTTTGATTTTCGGATATAACGTAAAATCAGGTGCGGTATATGGTGGTTCATGGCTTGATAATGCAATGGCAACACAGGCAATTATCTGGGTTATTACAGAGGGTCATTATGATTCTGCTTGGGAATCCAAAATAGCTGACAAACTGCTGAAAGATAATGCAAAGGCAAGAAAGATATATGACAAGATAAAAAGCAATATCGAAAATGCAGACATAATTCCCAGCTTTACCGCTTCTACTGCCGATAAAGCAAAAGACTATGAAATGAAATACAACAACAGTACCGGAAAGTATGAATTAACCTTAGAGGACAGTAAAAACGTACTGTCACAATTTGATTTTTCAAGCACTGACATAAGCATAAAGAAAAACGGCAATAAACTTCTGCTGTCATCAGATAAAGCATTTGATACAAAAACAATCACGGCAAATAAAAAACTGCCGGACGGATTTGTAAACGGACAGCCTGTATATTGGGTCAATCCTGACAAACAGGATTTCGCTTCTATAGATTTAGACGGAGCATATAAGGTAACGGCTTGTTTTAAACTGCATACACAGAAACTAGGAAACATCAGATTAAAGAAAACGTCTGAGGACGGAGTTGTAAGCGGCTTGCGTTTCCGTATTACCGGGAACGGGATTGACAATGTATATACAACAGATCCAGACGGATACATAGACATTAAGAATCTGGTAGCCGGAAAATATACTATAACAGAAGTAGATACACCTAACAGATATGTAAATCCAAAAACACAGGATATTATTGTCAAGGCTTCGCAGACCACAAGTGTTTCCTTTGATAATGTTCTTAAGAAATTTAATATCCGCATAACCAAAAGAGACAGTGAAACAGGAGATACACCACAGGGTGATGCTATTCTGAACGGTGTAGAATATGAAATCTATAACAGTCAGGGATACCTTGTAGACCGTATTAAGGCTGACGGTCGATATGCAACAAGCAAATATCTGCCACTAGGAACATATAAGGTATATGAGATAAATGCACCTAAAGGGTATAGTCTGAACAACGAACCGATTATCGTTAAAGGTGATTTTGACGGTCAGATAGTGGAAATCAGCAGGTTTGATACAAGTATTTATGATGAGGTAATAAAAGGTCAGGTTGCTGTCATTAAATTTGCAGATAAACCGGTTTCAGACAAAACAGAAAACAACAGCATAAAACAACCGTTAGAGGGTATTGAGTTTACATTTACATTAAAATCCACAGGAAAAGAAGCTTGCAAAATTATTACAGATAAAAACGGCTACGCTATCACTCCGCTGATTCCTTATGGATTATACAGAGTAGAAGAAACATCAGGAAAAGAGGGTTATCGGAAGATAGCACCTTTTGACGTTATGATAGATACAGACGGAAAAATATATCAGTTTATTTTAGAAAACAAGGTATACGAATCAGAAGTTAAAATTGTGAAAAAAGATGCTGAAACAGGAAAGCATATCCCTCTTGCAGGAACACAGTTTAAAATTAAGGACAGTACCGGAAATTGGGTTGTTCAAAAACTGAATTATCCTGTACCTGCTGACCTTGATATTTTTGAAACAGCAGAGGACGGAACTCTGGTTCTGCCTGAATCACTGAAATATGGAAAATATGAACTTTATGAGGTAAAAGCACCATACGGATATGTATTGGCAGAAGCACCAATCCCATTTTCCATATCGTCAGAAAATCCGTCAGCAGTCCTTGAAATTGTTTGTTCTGACATACCGGTAAAGGGTGTTGTTTCCTTTGAAAAGCAGGGAGAACGATTTGCCGGAATAGAAAGCAGGGACAGTAAATACGGAAAAATATATACTCCGGTATATGATTGTCAAGGTTTAGAAGGTGTAACCTTTGATATAATAGCCGCAGAAGATATAACAACACCTGACGGTACAATCCGGTATCAAAAAGATACTGTAGTAGATACTGTAACAACAGATAAGAACGGAAAAGCAGAAAGCAAGGAACTTTACCTAGGCAGGTATCAGGCGGTAGAAAAAAATACATTAAATGGTTTTGTTCTTGATTCGAAAGCCTATGCTTTTGAATTAACCTATCAAGACCAGAACACAAAAATTGTTTCAACTTCTGTCAATCTTGAAAATGAAAGGCAGAAAGTAAAAATTTCCATGCATAAGGAACTGGAAACAATTATCGGTCAGGAAAAAATTCCTTATAATGAGGTAACGTTCGGACTGTATGCTCGTGAAGATATTATGACCGAAAATAGTACAGCCGGTATCAAAAAGGATTCTCTTTTAGATGTTATTAATATAGATGAACATGGTAAAGGAACATTTAACGCTGATTTACCTGCTGGAAATTATTATGCAAAGGAACTTTCAACGGCAAAGGGGTATTGTTTAGACACAAAAGAATATGATATTCATTTTGAATATGCTGACAGCAAAGAAGCAGATATTACAATCTGCTTAAATGGGGGAAAGCCGATTATGAACAATCTCATAAAAGGCAGTATTGAAATTATAAAGACCAGTGAAGATAGCAAGATAGAGGGAATAAGTTTTCTGGTAAAAGGTAATACGGAAATAGGAACATCTTTTGAACAGATTTTTGTAACAAATAAAGACGGCAGAATCCTTATAGAAAATATTCCTGCCGGTACATATGAAATTACAGAAGTTAAAGACAATAAGACAGTTGGATATATCCTGCCTGATAGTCAGACAGTAACAGTCAGTAAGGAGAAAACTGTAGTTGAAGTGGAAAATAAATTGATTCGTGGTGGTTTTCGCTTGGTGAAAACAGATGAAAACGGAACAGCTTTGAGCGGTGTTAAATTCGGACTGTTTAAAAAGGACGGTACAAGACTGTTAGAATTTGAAACAGATAAAGACGGTATGTATTCCTTGTCCGATTTGGATTATGGAGATTACTATTTACAGGAATTAGAAGCCAAAAAGGGATATACGTTTGATAAGGAAGAAATATATGCCTTTACAGTTGCTGAACATGAACAGATAATTGAAATTCATGCTGTTAATGAAAAGATTCCAGATAAACCGTTTACACCGTCTACACCACAGACAGGTGACAATTCCATGGACAAAAGAATTTACCTTGCATTTGGTATCTTCTCTGCTGTTTCAGCCGGACTTCTTTTTATTATATACCGTAGAAAGAAATCAGGTAAATAAGCATGGCGTATGATATAAATGTGAAATCCCGTTCACCGCCATTCAGCTTTAGCTGACAGTGCAACTTAATTCTGCTTAACTGTTAAAAACCTATCAAAGCTAAACCTGTCAAGGGTGCGTAAGCACAACGCTTGCCCTTTACAGGTTTAAGCTGATAGGTATACTTTTCAAAAGCAGAATAAAATAAAAAAATGAAAGATGAGGTAATCAAAATGGAATTAAAGTATGTAGTACCAAATATGGAGAAAACATTCGGAACTTTAGAATATGCAGGAGAAAATAAAGTAGAACAACGCAGGGTAAACGGACGTATGGCAGTTATCAGCAGAAGCTATAACCTTTATTCAGATGTACAGCGTGCAGATGATATTGTTGTTAGAATCCCAGCTTCTGCCGGAGAAAAGAGTTTTGAAGCCGAAGAAAAAATCAGTCTGATAAATCCTAAAATTACAGCAGAGGGATATAAAATTGGTGAACGTGGTTTCACAAATTATATTCTTTCAGCAGATGATATGGTAAAAGCATAATGAGAAAAATATATCTACTGCTTGCCGTTGCTTTTTTATCAGTAACGGCATTTTGCTTTCATAAAGCATATTCCGAATATTCACAGGAACAGGAGCAGATACAGATATTTGATAATCTGGCAGAACTTGTAGAGGAAACAGAAAAAGAAGAAATCTACTTACAAGAAAATAGGAAAATGTTGCCGGATTATATCAATCTGTATCACAAAAATAATGATTTAGCAGGCTGGATAAGCATTGAGGGTACACAAATAAATTATCCGGTAATGCAGACACCGGACAATCCCGACTATTATCTGAATCATAATTTTGAAAAGGAGTACAGCAGATTAGGAGTGCCATATTTACAGGAAAATTGTATTCCTGATAAAAGCGATAATCTAATCATCTATGGACATCACATAAAAGGCGGTGTAATGTTCGGAGCGTTGGAAAGTTATAAGTCAGAAGATTTTTATAAAAAACATAAGTTTATTCGATTTGATACGCTTATGGAACACGCTGTTTATGAAGTAACAGCCGTATTCAGGACAAATGCATATGGCAGTTTTCGTTATAATGCTTTTGTAGAAGCCGAACAGGAAAGTGACTTTTCAGCATACATAAATAAGTGCAGGCAGTTGTCTTTCTATGATACAGGTACATCAGCAGTATATGGAGATACACTCTTAACGCTGTCCACCTGTGAATACTCTGCTGATAACAGCAGACTTGTAATTGTTGCAAAAAAAATATAAGGAAAAAAGGAGAATAAAATATGAGATTAGCAAACGGAATTATCATTGAGAAAGAAAAAACATTTGGAGTATTGAAGTTTTCAGCATTAAGGCGTGAAATCCGTATTCAGAATGAGGACGGTACTTTAAGTGATGAAATCAAGGAGCGTACTTATGACCTTAAATCTAAAGAACAGGGTCGCATGATTCAGGTCAGTGTTCCAGCAGACGTTCCGCTAAAAGAATTTGATTATAATGCGGAAGTAGAAATTATCAATCCGATAGCTGATACCGTTGCAAATGCTACATTCAGGGGTGCAACTATCGACTGGTATATCAAAGCAGACGATATTGTGTTAAAAAATAAAGCGGCAGTAACCGGAAATGTGAATAATAAAAATGGAAAGGCATAAATATGATAAATCGGAAAAAAGGACATAGAATCAGAGCCAGTGACAAGTCACTGGTTTTTCGATTCTCTGCATGTTCTCTTAGCGGCATTTTTGTAATGACTGTTATTCTGCTGAATTTGAAACATATTATTTTAACAGACTGGACAACATATCAGTTCATCAGGAACATAAAAATCACGCCTTATATGATATTTTCAATTGTTATTGCCTTGTTGCTATGTGTAATAACATCTTATTTGTATTACAAATTCCAGTTCGACAAGCTGAAACAAATGAAGCACCGTCAAAAACTTGCTCGCATGATACTGGAAAATGGCTGGTACGAATCAGAAAAAACAGAAAACAGCGGATATTTTAAAGACCTGACTTTTGGGGAAAACAGAGAGAAAATAACCTATTTCCCCAAAATGTATTACCGTATGGAAAATGAATTGCTTCATATACAAGCTGAAATTTCTTTAGGAAAGTATCAGGAACAGCTATTGAATCTGGAAAAGAAACTGGAAAGCGGTTTGTTCTGTGAACTTACGGAAAAAGAACTGCATGAATCTTATGTTGAATATACCCTGTTCTATGATATGATAGCGAACCGCATACCCATAACTGACGTTAAAGTAGAAAACGGCAAAATGAAGCTTATGAAAAATATCTTCTGGGAATATGACGCACTTCCACACATGCTGATTGCAGGTGGGACTGGCGGTGGAAAAACTTATTTTATTTTGACTGTAATTGAAGCATTGTTAGAAACAAATGCGGAAATATCGGTATTAGACCCTAAAAATGCTGACCTTGCAGACTTAGAAACAGTCCTGCCGGAAGTCTATTACCGCAAAGACGATATAATAGACTGTATTTACCGTTTTTATGAGAATATGATGAAAAGAAGCGAAAGTATGAAACAAATGAATGGTTATAAAACAGGTGAAAACTATTCTTATTTAGGACTGCCGCCGCATTTTCTCATATTTGATGAATACGTTGCATTTATGGAAATGCTGGGGACGAAAGAAAATGCCGCTGTTTTGAACAAGCTGAAACAGATTGTAATGCTTGGCAGACAGGCAGGATTTTTTCTTGTCCTTGCCTGTCAAAGACCGGACGCAAAATATTTAGGTGATGGGATACGTGACCAGTTTAATTTCAGGGTAGCTTTAGGGCGTATGTCCGAACTTGGTTATTCCATGATGTTCGGAGAGACAAGCAAGCAGTTTTTTCTAAAGCAGATAAGGGGACGTGGATATGTAGATACAGGAAAAAGTGTCATATCAGAGTTTTATACTCCTCTTGTACCCAAGGGACATGATTTTTTAAAAGAAATAGGCAGACTGCAAGGGAACAGTCAGGACGTACAAGCGGCGAGCGAAGCGGAAGCCGCAGGTACGGACTGAACTGTTTCACCCCCCTGTATCTAACAGGGGGGTACAAATGCGGCTGAAAACAATTTTTAAATCTAAAAAAACCTGATAATATCAAGGTTTCTATAATGTTAAAAGGTGTCAACTAACAGACTGTCAGTTGACATCTTTTTGATTGGAGTGATAACAATTGACTGGATAAAAAAACTAAAAGAGAAACGCATGGAATACGGTGTATCTCAAAATAAACTGGCAGTAGCGGCAGGGATTTCAAGACAGTATTTAAGTGATATAGAGAACGGCAAAGCTGTTCCCTCCGAAGATGTGAAAGATTCTATTTCAGAAGCATTAGAACGATATAATCCTGATTTGCCGCTGACTATGCTATTTGACTATGTAAGGATAAGATTTCCTACAACGGACGTAAAGCATGTTATTGAAAATATCCTGAAACTCAAATTTGATTTTATGGTGCATGAGAATTTTGGATTTTATTCATATACGGAACATTACCGCATGGGCGATATTTTTATCCTTGTTTCACAGGAAAGTGAAAAAGGTGTTCTGCTTGAACTTAAGGGTCAGGGGTGCAGACAATATGAGTGCTTTTTGCTGGCACAGCATAGAAGCTGGTACGATTTCTTTATGGACGTTCTTTGTGAAAATGGAGTTTTCAAAAGGCTGGATTTAGCCATAAATGATATGACAGGAATCCTTGACATTCCCATGTTGACAGAAAAATGTAAAAACGAGGAGTGTATCTCGGTATTCCGCAGTTTTAAAGCTTATCGTTCTGGTGAGTTGGTTAAAGGAAGTGAAGAAAATAAAGCAGGTATGGGAAATACGTTGTATATTGGTTCACTTAAATCGGAAGTCTACTTCTGCATATACGAAAAAGATTATGAACAGTACGTAAAATATGATATTCCGGTAGAGGAAACACCGATTAAAAACCGCTTTGAAATCAGGTTGAAAAATGAGCGTGCCTATCATGCAGTTAAAGACCTGCTTACTGACTATGATGCTGAAAAGACTGCATTTGCAATCATAAACCGGTATATACGGTTTGTTGATAAAGATAATGCAAAAGACCGCAGGGATTGGAAAACTAATGACCGGTGGGCATGGTTTATCGGAGAAAACCGCAGACGATTGAAACTGACTACAAAGCCTGAACCTTTTTCATTTTATCGGACATTAAACTGGCTTTCCAGACAGGTCGCACCTACTCTTAAAGCCGCCATAAAATTAGATGAAGTGAATGATACAACGTATATCAAGGATATGTTAAGACATGCAAAACTGACTGACAGGCTTAAAAAGCTACTGAAACAGCAGACAGTTTCGGTAGATGAAATGATTATCAAGGAGTAAAGAAATGAGAATAGTAATTGATTTTTTACTGTTAAGTGCAGGGGCGGCAATAGGAATGTTTTCTATGTGCCTTATGCAGATTAGCAGTAAATCAGATAAAAAATAAGGAGTGAAGAAAAATGAATTTTGGACAAAATCTGTATGACTGGTTTTTGAACAATGCACAATCACTTGTGCTTACGGCTATTGTATTTATTGGCGTATATCTAGGGTTTAAGCGTGAATTTACAAAACTGATAGGTTTTCTTATAATCGCACTGATTGCCGTAGGTCTGGTATTTAATGCAACAGGCGTAAAAGATGTGTTGCTGAAACTATTTAATCAGATTATAAAATAGTGCGATAGCGAGGTGAAGCTATGGAGGAAATGAGGGTATACATCGCAAACTTAGGAAAATATAACGAGGGTGAATTAGTCGGTGACTGGTTTATACCGCCCATTGATTATGATGAGGTTGCAGAACGAATAGGACTGAATGATGAGTATGAAGAATTTGCAGTCCATGATTATGAACTTCCCTTTGAAATTGATGAATATACTTCTATTGAAGAAATAAACCGTTTTTGTGAAATGGTAGAAGAATTGGATTATCCTTTGTGTGAAGTCATAGACGAACTGGTTGGAGTATTCGGAAGTTTAGAAGAACTATGCGAACATAAAGACGATATAATACATTTATCCGGTTGTAATGATATGACAGACGTTGCCTATTATTACATAGATGAATGCTGTGCTTTAGGAGATATACCGGATCATCTAAGCCGGTATATAGACTATGAAAGCTTTGGACGTGACCTTGATTTAGAAGGACGATTTGTCGAAACAAAGTATGGGATTTTTGAATGCCCTTGGTAAACACTTACTTACAGCAGTCTGTATTTTATGGACTGCTGTATTTTTTTTGAAAGGAATGAAAATATGAAAAAATTAAGAAGCTACACAAATATATGGAGTGTGGAAAAGGTTATATATGCGATAAACGATTTCAGACTTCCATTTCCTGTTACTTTTAATCAAATGTCATGGTTTATAATCACACTGCTTTTGGTGATTATGTTCGGAAGTCTGCCGCCGTTAAATATGATAAATGGCACACTGTTAAAATATTTTGGTATTCCTATTACCGTAACCTTTTTTATGAATAAAAAAACCTTTGACGGAAAAAAGCCTGTTAATTTTCTTAAATCTGTATGTACATACTTTCTTCGTCCTAAAATCACGTATGCCGGAAAATCTGTAAAATACAGAAAAGAAATCATTGATAAAGCTATAACATCAGTAAGGAGTGAAATTTATGTTCCCGATAAAGTACATTGAAAATAACCTTGTATTCAGCCATAACGGTGAATGCTATGCCTACTATGAAATGATACCATATAATTATTCTTTTCTTTCAGCAGAAGAAAAATTCCAGCTTCATGATAATTTCCGACAGCTTATCGCACAGAATCATGACGGTACGATTCATGCTTTGCAGATAAGTACGCAAAGCAGTATAAAGACAGTACAAGAACATTCCAAAAAAGAAATAAGCGGAAATCTAAAAAATATTGCTATTCAAAAAATAGACCAGCAGACACAGGCTCTTACCGACATGATTGGAGAATATCAAATGGATTACCGGTTCTTTATCGGTTTTAAGCTGATTGTCAATGAAGAAGAAATCAGTTTAAGAAATGTAAAGAAAAATGCCACTATGAGTTTTTCTGATTTTATCCATGGTGTAAACAGCCGGCTTATGGGTGATTTTGTTTCAATGGCAAATGATGAAATAAGCAGGTATCAAAAACTTGAAAAACTGCTTGAAAATAAAATTTCACGCCGGTTTAAAATAAGGAGACTGGATAAAAAAGATTTTGGCTATCTTATAGAACATATTCATGGAAATTCAGACACAGACTTTGAAGATTATGATTATGATTTTCCGGTTAAAAGGCTGAAAAAAGAAACATTGGTAAAGCGGTATGATATTATCCGTCCATCACGTTACTGTGTGGAAGAAAAGCAACGTTATCTTAAGATTACCGGTGAAGATAAGGCAACATATACATCATACTTTACAATCAGCAACATAGTAGGTGAACTGGATTTTCCGTCTTGTGAGATTTTTTACTATCAACAACAGCAGTTTACTTTTCCGATAGATACAAGTATGAATGTTGAAATTATAACAAATAAAAAGGCTCTTGCTACTGTACGCAATAAGAAAAAGGAACTTCTTGACTTGGATAATCATGCTCTGGAATCCGATAATGACACGGGTTCTAATGTCGAGGAGGCTTTAGACAGTGTTAGCGAACTTGAAACAAACTTAGACACTACAAAGGAATCCATGTATAAACTTAGCTATGTAATACGTGTATCTGCTGACAGCTTGGATGAATTGAAACGCCGCTGTGATGAGATAAAAGATTTTTATGATGATATGAACGTAAAACTTGTGCGACCATTCGGTGATATGATTGGCTTGCATGGAGAATTTATACCATCTGGAAAGCGGTACATCAATGACTATGTACAATACGTCACGTCTGATTTTCTTGCTGGACTTGGATTTGGTGCGGCACAGATGTTAGGAGAAAACAACGGTATTTATATCGGATATAATATAGATACCGGACGTAACGTCTATTTAAAACCATGGATTGCGGCACAAGGGGTAAAAGGTACAGTCACGAACGCTCTAGCGACAGCCTTTTTAGGTTCTCTTGGAGGTGGAAAGTCGTTTGCTAATAACCTGCTTGTATATTATGCGGTTATGTTCGGAGGACAGGCAGTCATACTTGACCCTAAATCCGAACGTGGAAACTGGAAAAAATCATTGCCTGACATTGCCCATGAAATCAATATTGTAAACCTTACAAATGAGGATAAAAACAAGGGTATGCTTGACCCGTTTGTGATCATGAAAAACGTAAAGGACGCAGAAAGCCTTGCTGTTGATATTCTAACATTTCTGACCGGTATTTCTTCACAGAACGGTGAAAAATTCCCTGTTCTTCGTAAAGCTGTCAGAGAAGTATCACAAAGTGAAAAACGTGGACTACTCCTTGTGATAGATGAACTCAAAAAAGAAAACACAGAGATATCACGGAATATTGCCGGACATATAGAAAGCTATACTGATTATGATTTTGCAGGACTGCTTTTTTCTGCCGGAAATACACGTCAGTCTATTAGTCTGGAAAAGCAACTTAATATAATACAAGTATCTGACCTTGTTCTGCCGGACTCTGAAACAGCATTTACAGAATACACAACTATGGAACTTCTGTCCATCTCCATGCTTATGATTATCAGCACTTTTGCACTTGATTTTATACATTCTGACCGAAGTATTTTTAAGATTGTTGACCTTGACGAAGCTTGGAGTTTTTTACAGGTTACTCAAGGCAAAGCATTATCCAATAAGTTAGTACGTGCCGGACGTTCCATGAATGCTGGAGTATATTTTGTAACACAGAATGCAGACGATTTACTTGACGAAAAATTAAAAAATAATATCGGTTTGAAATTTGCATTCAGAAGCACAGACATGAATGAAATAAAGAAAACTCTCGACTTTTTCGGCGTAGACAGTGAGGACGAACATAATCAGAAACGATTGCGTGAACTGGAAAACGGTCAATGTCTGATACAAGATTTATATGGTCGTGTGGGTGTGATTCAGATTCACCCTGTCTTTCAGCAGTTATTTAATGCCTTTGATACAAGACCGCCGGTAGAAATGAGGTGAAGCTATGCGGAAACAAAAAACAAGCAGATACATTTTTATCTGTCTGGTAATCATATTTACTGTATTTCTATCCTTTTCCATGCTGGGAACAGCCGCACAAGCCGCAGGACTTATTGACAACACCATTAACATTACCAATGAATACTCAAAATTTTCTCTGGAAAACTATCAGCTTGATTTTTATGTAGATACTTCTTGGGACTGGCTGCCATGGAACTGGTCGGACGGAATAGGAAAAAGCGTTCAGTATGCATTATATGCTATAACAAATTTTATATGGACATTAAGTACATATATTTCCAGTGCTACAGGTTATGTCATTCAGCAGGCGTATAAATTGGATTTCATAGCAGATACTTCAGAATTTATAGGTAAAAATATGCAAACCTTGGCAGGAGTAAATGAAAATGGATTTTCCGGTCAGGGTTTTTATACAGGCTTTTTACTGCTGTTTATACTGATTATCGGTATTTATGTAACTTATACAGGACTATTGAAACGTGAAACAACTAAGGCTGTCAGAAGCGTTATAAATTTTGTTTTGGTGTTTATACTCTCTGCTTCTTTTATAGCGTATGCTCCTGAATATATACAGAAAATAAACAGCTTTTCCGCAGATGTAAGCAATGCTTCTTTGTCAATCGGAACAAAAATCGTACTTCCTGATTCAGATAGTCAGGGCAGGGACAGTGTAGACCTTATCAGGGACAGCCTTTTTTCCATTCAGGTACAAAAACCTTGGCTTCTTCTCCAGTATGGCAAGACAAATGTAGATAAGGACAGATATCAGAATTTGTTATGTGAAACTCCTGATTCTAAGGACAGAGTGGAAATAGTTATTGAGGAAATTGAGGACAATAATAACAGTTATATGTCAGTTGGAAAAACTATAAACCGGTTAGGAACGGTTGTCTTTCTGTTTATCTTTAATATCGGTATTTCAATATTTGTTTTTCTGCTCTGTGGAATGATGATATTCTCACAGGTGCTTTTTATAGCATTTGCTATGTTCCTGCCTGTCAGCTTTTTAATTTCAATGTTGCCTGGTCATGAGAATGCTTCAAAAAAGGCACTTGTCAAACTGTTCAATACAATAATGTTAAGGGCAGGATTAACTCTTGTCATAACAGTTGCGTTTAGCATATCCACCATGTTTTACAACATATCCGGTGAATACCCATTCTTTATGATTGCATTCTTGCAGATAGTGACATTTGCAGGAATCTATTTTAAGCTTGGTGACATTATGAGTATGTTTAGTTTACAGGCAACGGATTCACAACAAATGGGTCGCAGGATTTTTCATAAGCCATATATGTACATGAATCGCAGGGCAAAGCACATAGAAAGAAAATTCAACAAGACTTTCAGAAACAAAGCAAAGGATAAATCTCACAAAAAGGATAATTATAACCGGACAGGTTCTACTAATCCTACTTATGACAGACAGAATGTTCCAGTTAAAATGCTGGAATGTAAACCGGATAAAAAATCTGACGGTAAAGGCGGTTCTAAGCAGACAAAAGCAAATTCCACACATTCAAATTCAAGTGAAAATACAAAAAAAGATTCAGTATGCAAACGTGAAATTGTTAAGGAGGTGCAGAATACAAAAGACAGGAAAACCAATCATAAAAACACATCAAAGCGTGAAAAAACTGACAAGAAAAAAACAAATGAATCAAAATATAAACGTCCTGTTGTTCAAATGCCGGATACCGTTAAAAAACGTCCTCTCATTACGGATACCAAACAGGATAAGAAAAAAGGAGACTGTAAACCAACGGAACAGAAAGGACAAAAGAAATGAAAAGAAAATTATTTTTAATCTGCGGCGGTATTCTGTTTTCGATTTTTAGTCTGATACTGATATTATGTGTAATGATTTCCAGTGACGATACGGACGAAAACAGCGGATTCAACGGATATAACTCTGGTGTAAATATATCACCGGAAGTTTTGCAGCATCAGCCATTAGTAGATAAATATGCCCGACAATTTGGGATTGAAAGCTATGTAGATTATCTGCTTGCAATTATTCAGGTGGAATCCGGCGGTAATGCAAAAGATGTAATGCAGTCCTCGGAATCAAAGGGGTTGCCGCCGAACTCGCTTGATACGGAAGAATCTATTGAACAAGGCTGTAAATATTTTTCCTCACTTATTAAAACCGCAGAAGAAAATGGATGTGATATCAATACTGTTATACAGTCATATAACTATGGCGGTGGTTTTATCGGTTATGTTTCAAATTGTGGCAAAAAGTATACATTTGACTTGGCACAGAATTTTTCAAAGGATAAATCCGGCGGCAGGAAAGTTGAATACAAGAATCATATATCCATTCCCATCAACGGCGGCTGGCGGTATAACTACGGGAATATGTTTTATGTTCAACTTGTATCACAATATCTTATTCCAAATGGTTTTAATGATACTACTGTAAAAAAGATATTTAATGAAGCATTGAAATATGAGGGGTGGAAATATGTTTACGGTGGTTCAAATCCAGACACCAGCTTTGATTGTTCAGGGTTGGTTCAATGGTGTTATAACAAGGCAGGAATCACGCTTCCCAGAACAGCACAGCAACAATATGATGCTACATTACATATACCGCTTAAACAGGCAAAAGCCGGAGATTTGGTGTTTTTTCACAGTACTTATAATACAAGCGGATACATTACCCATGTAGGAATTTACGCCGGAAATAATAAGATGTTCCATGCAGGAGACCCTATAGGCTATGCTGACCTTACTTCGGAATATTGGCAAAAACATTTAGTAGGGGCTGGAAGAATCAAGTAATAGAAAGGATTGTTGATATGAAATTGAAGAAAATAAAAAGAGAAAGAAAGCACAAGAAAATACCTGTTATGAAAATCGGAACACACAAGAAAACAGTTGCCATACTTTGGGTAATGCTCCTTTGCAGTACTGGATTCGGAATATATAAGAATTTTACTGCGATTGATACACACACAATCCATGAAAAAGAAATCATTGAACAGCGTGTAGTTGATACAAACAGTATTGAATGTTTTGTAAAGGATTTTGCTAAAGTTTATTATACGTGGAACAATACAAAAGAATCCATTGATACAAGGACAGTTTTTATCAGTAAGTACATATCAAAAGAACTGCAAGCTTTAAATACTGATACTGTGCGTATGGATATTCCCACATGCTCCGCTGTTAATGATGTACAGATATGGAGTGTTAAAGATAACGGAAATGATTTTGAAGTTATATATTCAGTAACGCAGACAATTACAGAGGGAGAACAGTCAACCGTTCTTACATCATCTTTCAACGTTACTGTGCATTTGGATAGCTATAACAATATGGTGATTACAAAGAATCCTACCATATGCAGTCTACCAGAAAAGTCAGATTTTGAGCCGAAGATTAAAGAATCAGACAGTACGATTGACGCAGAAAGAACACTTGAAATAACTGAGTTTTTGGAAACCTTTTTTAAGCTTTATCCTACGATTACAGAAACGGAAATCACTTATTATGTCAGAAATAATGCTCTATATCCCATAAATAATGACAGTTATGTATTTGCCGGACTGGAAAAGCCTGTATTACAGTTAACAGATGAACAGATTAAAGCATACGTAACCGTTAAATATCTTGATACCAGAACAAAAGCAACACAGATTTCTCAATTTTCCCTTACGCTTGAAAAAGGGGAAAACTGGGTTATTGTTGATTAAAAAAATACCGCAGGATCAATTTCCTGCGGTATTTTCCATTTAACAGAGTATTTTATTAATCTTTGATAATATTAATCTTTACAAAATTATCTTTAAATATAAGTTCAACCTTGTAGTTATCATATGTTAATATGATTGTATTTTCACCAAATTCTGCATTTGTAAATGAAGTGTAATATGATTTTACTTTTTCATAATCGCAATTAAGGTTCATTTCACTACCATAGAATACTTCACTATTATCAACTACGTGACGTGGAAATGGTACTTCAATCCTTTCAGAGTTTTCTTCGATTCCTACTGTATTTGAAGAAAACATATATTCATACCTATCTGACCATAAAAAATTAGAATGACCATAATATTCAATAGTAAAAATTAAATTATTATCTATAAATACAAATTGATTAAATTCTTCATCAAAAAATGCAATTTTATATTGAGAATTCAATATGTCTTGTATTTCATTAAAAGATAGATCACTACTGAATTGTGCATAGGTATATTCATATTGTATCAAATGATTTTTCACATTAATTGAAAAATCTTTATCATATCCATCAGTAATTGTTACTCTATCTGAATTGTTATAGAAAACAGTATTATATAGCAATAGTCCAACTATACCTAAAATAATTGTAGACACTAACATTATAACTGTAGCACCTCTCTTTTTCTTAAAAAGCATTATAAACAGTATAATCAATATTGCAAGCAC
>JAIDOW010000048.1 GCA_029063085.1 Lachnospiraceae bacterium | reverse complement strand
TATTTTTTGTATGCACATAGACAGGTTTTACCGTGTATTTAATAAGATTGTTTTGGATAAAGATAAGATTTAATATTGGAGAAAATAATGAAAAGACAAATGAAAAGATTTAACAATCAAATAATAAAACAATGTATCACTATGCTTATGCTGTTTTGGTGTCTGGGCTTTGTTATGACCGGATGTGGAAAGGAAATTACAGTTCCTTCCTATGATGATGAGGTGATACCGGCCGAAGAGGTATCTATGTTTGCCATTATCTGCAATCTGGATGACGTAAATGAAAAAATTACGCTCCGGGCAGTTAATTATGAGACGGAGATTACACTTACCTTTAATGGCGGGGCGGATGTCAGGGATAAGTATGGTGATATTTTGTCTATGTCCCAAGTGGGGCTTGGAAGTATTGTAGATGTGGTATATGATGCAAACCGGGATAAGCTGATCTCCCTGCATATGAGCGAGGATGGGAGTATTCGCAAAATGGAGGGAATTTCAGGGGCTGTGATTGACAATCTGGAAAGAACGGTCAGGATTAACGGGACAAGCTATCGTATGAATGATAATATCAGTGCATTTTCCGATAATAATGAAATTGGATTGAATGAAATCTGTTCGGAGGATCAGCTTACCATCTGGCTGTGTAATGATGTGGTCTGTTCCATGTATGTGGAACTGGGACATGGATATGTGAGACTTTCTGATTATGCGTCTTACATTGGAGGGATGGTAGAGATTGGATATGATGTGATCGTTCCGGTGACGGAGGATATGCTGCTTACTGTAAGGGAAGGAGAGTATACACTTCGTATCGCAAAAGATAATGATGTAGGGACAAAGACAGTAGAGGTCTTGAAAAATCAGGAAATAGATGTGTCATTAGCGGATATAGCCATAGAGCCGAAGCAGATAGGTTCTGTTTTATTTAAGGTGACACCGTCGGATGCTGCTGTTTATATTGACGGGAAACGGGTCAATACGGAAGGCGCAGTGGATATCATATATGGAAAACACAAGATTAATATTATTGCAGAGGGTTATCAGAGTTACAGTGCTTCGTTCAATGTGAATTATGCATATAAGATTAAGGAATATACCTTGCAGTCAGAGGATGGAACTACGGAAGGCCAATCCTCTTCCGGTACGACAAGAAAACAGAATAATTCGAATCAGACTACAGAAAAGAATACAAGTACGGAAGATTCTACTCAGGATGGGACAACGCAAAGCAGTACATCAGAAAATGATAATGTGAAGGATGTTTCAACGACAACCGGAACAAAGACTTCCAATAAAGTTACAATTTCAGCACCGGTTGGGGCCAGTGTCTATTTTGACGGTGAATATTTAGGAATTGCCCCGATATCCTTTACAAAAGTAACGGGAAGTCATATAATTACATTTAGTAAATTGGGATATTTATCCAAGAGTTATACAGTTACTTTTGTAGATGACAGCAAAGATGTCTCTCTTAAATATGATGATTTGATATCAATAACCAGCTTGATAGAGTAATTTATAAAATTCTTTATATATATAAATTATATTTTATGAAAGAAAGGGGTTTATTATGGAATATAAGCAGATTTATGAGGAATGGATGAACAATCCGTATTTTGATGAGGATACTAAGAAGGAACTTGCAGCAATTGCGGATAATGAAGATGAGAAGAAGGAAAGATTTTATGCTGATTTGGAATTTGGTACCGCAGGTTTAAGAGGTATTATCGGTGCAGGTATTAACCGCATGAATATTTATGTGGTACGTCGTGCAACACAGGGACTTGCTAATTATATTAAGAAGCAGGGAGGAGAGAACAAAGGGGTAGCGATCGCATATGATTCCCGCAGAATGTCACCGGAGTTCTCAGAGGAAGCTGCACTTTGTCTGGCGGCGAATGGAATTAAAGCATATCGTTTTGAATCTTTAAGACCGACGCCGGAATTATCCTTTGCAGTCCGTCATTTGGGCTGTATTGCTGGAATCAATGTAACAGCAAGTCATAATCCTCCGGAATACAACGGATATAAAGTGTATTGGGAAGATGGCGCACAGATTACACCACCGCATGATAACGGTATCATGGCTGAAGTAAAAGCGATTACTGATTTATCTGTCTGTAAGACAATGGATAAGGAAGAAGCCGTGAAGGCTGGTCTTTACGAGACGATAGGGGAAAAAGTGGATGATGCTTATATAGCAGAGCTTAAGAAACTGGTACTTCATCAGGATTGTATTGATAAATATGGCAAAGATATCAAGATTGTTTATACACCGCTTCATGGAACTGGAAATATACCGGCAAGAAGGGTATTGAAAGAAATCGGATTTGAGAATGTTTATGTTGTACCGGAACAGGAATTGCCGGATGGTGAATTTCCGACTGTAAGCTATCCGAATCCTGAAGCAGCGGAAGCATTTGAACTGGCACTTAAGCTTGCAAAGGAAAAGGATGCAGATTTGGTACTTGCAACAGATCCGGATGCAGATCGTCTGGGTGTTTATGTAAAGGATACCAAGTCAGGAGAATATATTACTTTAACTGGTAATATGTCGGGCTGTTTGCTGGCAGATTATGAGATCAGCCAGATGAAGGCGATCAATGGCTCCCTTCCAGAGGATGGTGCTCTGATTAAGACGATCGTAACCTCGAATCTGGCAGATGAGATTGCCAAAGCATATGATATCAGATTAATTGAGGTACTGACAGGATTCAAATATATCGGTCAGCAGATACTGAATTTTGAAACTACCGGTAAAGGAACTTATTTATTCGGTTTTGAGGAAAGCTATGGATGCCTGATCGGTACACATGCCAGAGATAAAGATGCAATTGTCGCTACAATGGCACTTTGTGAAGCTGCCGCTTATTTTAAGAGCCAGGGTAAAACCTTATGGGATGCCATGGTGGACATGTATGATAAGTATGGATACTGTATTGATGCGATTCAGTCGATTTCCTTAAAGGGGATTGAAGGGTTGGAAAAGATTCAGGAAATAATGAATACCTTAAGGGAGAATACACCAGCTAAGATTGGTAAGTATGACGTCTTATCTGCAAGGGATTATAAAAAGGATACTATTAAGAATCTTGCAACCGGTGCAGTGACGGCAACGGGACTTCCGAGTTCTAATGTGCTTTACTATGACCTGTCTGATGATGCATGGATCTGTGTAAGACCTTCCGGAACAGAGCCAAAAGTTAAATTCTATTATGGAGTGAAAGGGACTTCCCTGGAGGATGCCCAAAAATTATCTAAAGAATTAGGTGAAGAAGTACTTGCCATGATTGATAAAATGATGTAGAATATATATAATACAACTGATGGATTGCTCGGTGAAATTGAAAACGGAACCGCTCCTCTAAGATGATTAGATGGAGCGGTTCCGTTTTTTAGTAAGTATTTTATACAATTTCTAAGATCGTATTTACAATGTTATCGTTTTGTTCGGGTTTCATAAAGCAGAAACGTATATATTTTTCACCCAGCCCTTCGTAATCAGTACAGTCGCGAATCATAAAACCTCTTTCAATACAATAATCAAACACCTCTGATGCAGTCTGTTCTTCTTTTAATAATTTGATTAGTACAAAGTTTGCTTCCGGTTTGAATACCTTAATGGTCTTGCGGCTGGACAGTGCGGAATAAATCAGGTTTCGCTCTGTCTGGATTAAGCTTTTTGTCAGATTGATGTAATGTTCATCTTCAAACATAACACCGGCGATGGAAGCATAAGTATTGATATTCCATGGGACTTTGCCATTGGAGGTTGCTTCTAAAAAGTCTTTGTTGCTTGTAATTGCATAACCGAGGCGGATTCCCGGTGCGGCAAAGAATTTGGAAACACTGCGAAGTATAATCAGGTTCTCATATTTTTTTGCGAGAATGACAGAAGAAATATGATGAATATCTTTTACAAATTCTACATAAGTTTCATCCACCATAACAAAAATATCAAGTTCAAGACAGCGTTCCAAAATAGTGTCCATCTGTTCTCTGGTCAGGGCTTTGCTGGTCGGATTATTTGGGTTACAGATGATCAGAAGTTCATAGGACTCATTTAACGCTTTTAAAAACATGTCGATATCAACCTCAAAATCATCAAGGTTTTTGAGCATATAGGTATCCACCTCACTGCCCACCAGCTTTGCAGCCCTGCTGTATTCCGAATAAGTTGGAGCTACGATCAGGGTCCTTTTTGGAGAAAGGGTTTCCAGAGTAAGCCTGATTAAATTGGAAGTGCCGTTGCCAAGAATCAGATGATCTGGGGATGCCCCGCAATAATTGGAAATAGAAGTTTTCAGAGAGACGTAGTCTCTGTCTGGATATGCTTTGATTGCATCAATATTATCTAAAAGTGCCTGCCTTGCCAATGGGGAGATGCCAAGGGGATTTACATTTGATCCATATGGAATAATGGAGTCCTGTTCCATATGATAGCGCTTTGCAATTACTTCTAAGTCACTTCCGTGAAAGGAATCCTGTAATATAGCCATAAAAATAACCTTCTTTCCATTTTTTCTTTCATTATGTAGTAAAATTTGATATAATCATTACATATATGTTTCATATTATAACATTCAAAGATATAAAACATCAAGAAAAATAAAATGCGAGAAACTTATGAAGAGTAAAGTTGAACAGTATGCAAAAGGGGACTTTTATATAGAGTACCCGAAGATTAAGCTTTCAAAAAGCTACTTACAACTAAAAATAGAGGCAGGCAGCGTCTATACAGGAACCATTACAGTTGTTTCTGAAAACGACATTCCGATGAAAATGATGGTGTATGACGATGCTTATTTGTTGAGCCTGAATGACCATAGCCTGATTGGGCGCAAGGGCGAAATCGCATTTTCTTTTGATGGAACCAGTAAAAAAAGAGGCAGTGTTTTTGAAGGTGCTATCCATGTGATAGGTAACGGAATGGAAAAGGAAATTCCCTACAATATAGAAATTGTGGCACCATTTATTGATGTGAACGGTGTGGCATTAGAAGATCTGATGAAGTTTTCCGCACTTGCAGAGGCTGACTGGAATAAAGCATTACAGGTATTTTATTCAGATGAATTTGCACATACACTGCTGGGGAATCATGAGGATTATCTGGCGGCATATAGAAGTCTGAGAGATTCGCTGAATAAGAATCAGGCATTAGAGGAATTTTTGGTGTATGTACATAAAAAGCGGGCACTTGCTTTACAAGTGGAGCATGACCGTTTTCAATTTAATTTTCCTAAAATGAGGGAAGAACATCAGTTGGTACTTCGTAAGAATACATGGGGCTATTGCAGCATGAAGGTGTATACGGATGCCAAATTCATTACTGTACATCAATCAGAAATCTGTAGTATGGATTTTGCAGAAAATAACTGTACTTTAAGTTACACTTTGGACCCGGAGATGCTGGATGAAAAGGAATCTGCTGCCGGGCATATTATTTTAGAAAATACATATCAGAAAATAGTAGTAAATGTGATGATAAAAAAGCCTGAACTGGAGCCAAGGGTTTTAGTGCAGCATAAGTCCGAAGCGAAATTAAAGAAGCTGGAGATAACGGCACTGATTCATAATTATCTGGATTACCGGATTGGAATGCTTCCGCTTTCAGCATTTATCGATAAGACAAAGGTAGCCCTTCAAAATCTGATCGGCTTTGAACCTGATGTGGGAATATATAAGCTGGGGCTTTTGCATATGGGGATTCTTGGGGGGAAGGAAGAGAATGTAAGACAGGAAATCCGCCGTATGGAAGCTGATATGGATAAGGCAATGGAAGGACCAAGAGAACATTGCTACTATCTCTATTTGAAGGCACTTCTTTCGAAGGATGCAAGGCAGATTGTAAATGCCTGTGAGGAGATAGAGAGAGCATTGGCAAAGGAAAAGGATAAGCTGTTTTATTTTTGGCTTTTGATTTATTTGGATGAGAGATATCAAAAGGACAAACAATGGCTGTTTTCCCAGATTGAAGGTCTGTTTATGGGAGGATATGCGAGTCCGGTTCTTGCTCTTGAGATTTGTGATTTGATCAATCAGGAACCGTTGCTGCTTAAAAAGTTATCACCGCTGGAACTTGCGGCAATAAGATTCGGGCTGAAGAATCATTGTTTAAGTAAAGAAGCAGAAGCAGAATTTTTGCAGCTGGCATCAAGAGAAAAGGATTTTTCTCCACAGGTCTTTTCTTTGCTTGCAATGATTTATGATATTGAAAAGAAACCGGATATAATCAGAATTATATGTGGTCTGCTGATTAAAGGAGGCAGATTGGAGCACCGTTACCACTCATATTATTTGGAGGGAATACGGTGTGGATATAAGATCGTGGGAATACAGGAAAATTATCTGCGGAGTATGGATAAAAGCCATTATGACCTGATTCCTGAATCCGTCCTTAGATATTTTAATTATAAAAGTTTTCTGACTGATAGTGAATTTGCATATTTATATGCGAATGTTATCTCGAATAAACGCCAGTATCTGGGGCAGTATGAAGAATATCTACCAAATATGGCTGCATTTATGGAAGGTCAGATAGTAAAAGGCAATATGAGCGATGATCTTTCGGTTATATACAGTGAGTTTTTAAAGCCACAGGCAGTAACCCCTCATTTTGCAGCAAGTATCGTCAATGTTATATTTAAACGAAAATTAACCGTAGTCAATGATAATATTTCAGCTGTTGTAGTATCCCATAAGGAACTGGAAGAAGAGACGGTGATTCCGGTGGTAAACCATGCTGCCTATGTAGATATGATCACAGAGTCAGCAGTTATTTCTCTGGTGGATAAAGACCAGAATCGTTTTATCAGTACCATTCCTTATAAATTGCAGAAGCTGGTGGATGAGTCCGAATATATAGATATTCTGGCACAATATGCAGGAGATGATTTTCGTTATGTTTTGTATCAGTATGATGTTTTGGGCGCATACGATGCAACGAATGCAAGAGAAGTAAATATAGCAAGGGATATACTGGCATTTCGGGAGATCAGCAAAGAGACAAAGCAACAGGCTATGTATGGGATTGTCCGGTATTATCATGAACATCTGGATATGGATATTTTAAGGAGTTATCTGGATCGGATAGATATGGATTATGTTTCACCTCAAAATGGTGTGGAATTTATTGACGATCTGATTACCTGTGGTCTTTATGATAAAGCATATGAGGCAATAAAACGTTTTGGTCATCAGGGAGTTTTGGCAGAGCATCTCATAAAGCTTGTAGAAGCAGTGAAGGAGTTTTCCCAGTATGCCAAAGAAGACAGCCTGATTTCGGTTGCTGTCCATTTATACAGGATGGGACAGGATACGCCGGAAGTCTTAAGCTATCTGGCAGATTATTATCAAAGTGGATTGAAGGATATGCTGCGTCTTTGGAAACGTGCACACAGACGGTTAGCGAGGCTGGATTTGTTAGAAGAAAATATCATTTGTGAATTGTTATATACGGAGCAGTGGCATAGTGATATTTTTATGGTGTTTGAGTCTTATATGCGGAAAAAACGGCGGGGAATGGTCATAAAAGCATTTTTTAAACGGGCTTCTTTTGCCTATCTGATAGAAGAAGAGGAGTTTCCCGGAACTTTTTTTGACGACCTTTTGCAGCAGATGGAAACAGGTGAATTATCGGATGATATGTGCCGTGCTGCCATGCTTTTGTTCCTGAGCCGAAAAGCCAAACTGGAGGGACAGGAAATTGCGTGGCTCAAAAAGCAGGTGGAGTATTTTATAAAACGCGGAATCTTACTGCCGTTTTTCAGGAATTTTAAAAAATATTTAAAGCTTCCAAAGGATTTGTTTTTAATGACTTATGTGGTGACTAGAGATAAGGCGGGCAGACAGATTTCCTTTCGGTATGGTATTCAGTTTGGTGTGGAAAAGCCGGAATGTAACAGGGAAGCAAGAATGATGGAAGTACTGCCCGGATATTACATGAAAGAATTTGTATTATTTCATGGTGAAAATTTACTTTATGAAATGGCAGAAGAAAATGCAGGCAATACCCGGGTATACGAGAGTGAGGGCATGAAAGCAAAAGGCGAAACGGAGGAGTATGAGAACCGTTTTGAGATGTTAAATGCCATGCTGCTGAATCAGGAGATTGGCGAGAATCAAATGTTGATAAATAAGATTGATAAATACTTAAAGCTGGCAGCAGTTATAGAAGAAAATCTGGAATTATTGGAGTAGGAGATTAGTTACAAACAAGTAGTGTAAAGTGGATTATGAGAATTTACGAAACGGGAATTGCCCGCATTAAAGATCACTCCGTGATGGCGGGCAAGCAGGCAATCAATTTTGTTTTACAAAATTGGTTACAAGTATAAGAGGAGTACCATATGAAGGAGATATATTTAGGTCTTGATTTATGTAAGAAAAATATACAGATGAGTTATTTCAGGGAAGATAAGCAGGAACCGGAATCCATTTATCAGATGAATAATACAGAGACCTATCAGCTTCCGAATGTTATGTTTTATACCAAAGAAGAAAAAAAGTGGTATGCGGGGAATAATGTCAGTGCCATCCGTTTTCAAAAAGAGGGCGTTATGGTGGAGGATATTGTCGGAAATATTGACTCTTCTGAACACGTGGTTGTTGAGGGTGGTGCTTATACTTACGATGTTTTATTATTGATTCTTCTTAAAACTCTTATAGAAGAGTTTCTGGAACGTTCTGAGGAATATCAATTATGCGGACTTACTGTTACATTGGAAACATATCATCCTAAAATTTATGATGTTGTTGGAAAGTTAAAGGATGAACTGGAACTTTCTAAGGATTCCTTTTATATCATGAGCCATGAAAATGCATTTTTTCAGTATGTGATGAATCAGGATGAAAGACTGCGCACTAACAGTGTAGCAATGTTTGAATATGGAACTGAGGGAATGGAATACTACAGAATAGATAAGAAACATCAGGGGAATGCCAAAATTTTTTATTTAGGTCATCAGGATATGAAGGCGGATGTGACTTATGCCATGTTGTTTGAAGATGTGGAAAAACTGGACAGGCATTTTACGGAAATAGCAAGGAAAAAAATGAAGGAAACTTATATTTCTACCGTATATTTGACGGGGCCGGGTTTTAATGATAAATGGATTGAGGAGTCTACAAAGGTTCTTTGTGATGGAAGAAGGGTTTTTATGGGGCAAAATATTTATACCAAAGGAGCCTGTTACCATGCAAAGCTGGGAGCCTATGAAGCAGACAAAGACTGTATTCTGTGTACAGAGGGAAGTATACCGTTTGATATAGGTGTCAGTATTGGCGATATGGAGGGTAGAAATCAATTTTATCCAATAGCTATTGGCGGCAGAGAATGGTATAATATGCGAGGAAAAGTTACGCTGATCCTGGATGATACGAACCGGATAGATATGGTCTATAGGGATAAAGTGACAAAGGAAGTGCAAAAAGAAATTATAGAAATTCATGGTTTGCCAAAACGTCCGCCAAAGACAACAAAGATATCCCTTGAAGTAGAATTATACGACGAAAAATTAGGGGCGATCGTAATCCGTGATGTAGGATTTGGAAAAATATATCCTACCACAAACAAAATATACCGCAAAGAATTTTCAATTGGGTAATGAGCCTTGCATGAATAAATTTAAATACAGCTGTCGGGAGCTTGCTTACGTAAAGCTGTATTTAGATTTATTCATATACGGCGAAGCCGTTGACCGATGCCAGAGACCTTGGGGAACGAAGTGATCCTAGTTCGAAGGTATGCAAAACTGATGAAGCGAAGCGAAATCGAGGTGCAAGACTCCTTCTATATTAAATGAGCGAGGTAGTAAAATGGGCAGAGTAATATTATGCGAAACAATACCGGCGAAAACTTCATATATATTTCCAAATACAAAGATAGAGGTATTTTCTTATGAAGAACTTTGCTTTTATGTTTACAATAATATAGCCCTGATTTCGGAGGAACATATTGGGGTAACGATATTTCACTGGATTGAGACTGAATTAAAACTGCCGGAACTTGCACAAAAGCTTAGAGAGATAAAGCAGAAGGATACGACGGATTTAACGGATCTTCTGACAACGATTCTTACATTCAAGGAATATTATACGATTCCGGAGATAAAAGGATTTATTTTGCAGATTGAACGAATGAAAGGGCTGACACCGCCCCAGTATCGCAAGCTTCAGGCAGATGGTTTTTTGCGTTACCGCAAATATCTGAAAGCAGCAGCTATTTATGATGAAATATTAGAACAGTATCCGGATTTGCAGAATGATAAGCTGTTAGGTGCAATTTATCATAACCGGGCAGTTGCTTTAGCAAATAACTTTGAGTTAAAGGATGCAGCAGAGTCTTATCTCAAAGCATACGGATATACAAAAAACAACAGTTCTATTTATGAGTATCTTCTGATAATGGCGACTATGAAGGAGCGTTCTGATATTGAAGTGCTTGCGAAGCACTATGATGTGGAAGAAATGGTAGAACCGATTTATGGTGCTATTCAGGATGCAGAAGCAGATGTAACAGGATCGCCAATTTATCATAGCATGGAAAAAGCAATGTTCCATTATGAGAAGAATAACCTGACAGATTTTAATAAGAGAATGGATATAGTGATTGAACGTCTGAAAACAGATTTTCGTGCACAGACTGGTTGATAAAGAAAGAGAAAAAAGGTTAGCAGGGAGCAGAATAGAATGGGTTTACTAAATACAGTAAAGAATATTTTTACAAAAACAGAGATTACCGAGGAGTCGTTTGAATATGAGAGCATTGACAGCTTCCTGTCAGGGGAGACAGAGAAAGAAAACAGGACACCGGAGAATGAGGTTGCTTTTAAATGTGACCAGATTGTAGATGCAACTTATCAGATGGAGGATTTGCGGGTGGAATATGAGATGGTAACATCTTATTTCACGGATATTCAGACAATTGAGGAACTGCCCCAAGATGTCAGAAAAGAAATAACCGATATAGCAAAAAAGATTGCTTTATTAGAGAATGAAACTTCAGAATTTCTGCATTCAGATGACCGGATCAGTGATGAAAATTTCAGGATGATTCAGGGAATGGAAAAAGATCTGACAGATATTTTTAAACAGCTGAAAGATTTGGAAGATATGGATCTTAAGATTAAGCGTGATCTGAAGAACTTGGAAGCAGAGAAAAATACTCAGGAATATTTACAGGAATCCATAGAAGAGAGACAGGCAAAGCTTCGGATGTTTCTGATGGGGTTTGGCAGTGCTTCAACTGTTTTGGTTTTGATATTGGCAGTTGTTGCAATTCTGACAGATACCAATTTGATGGTGTTGATTCTTTTGATATTATTAGTGATAGCGGGCATGGCTGCTCTTACTGTTATAACCTATCGGAAGTTGTCTTATGAATTCAAGATGTCTGAAGCGAAAGAAAACCGTGCCATTAATTTGATGAATAAGGTTAAGATTAAATGTGTTAATAATACGTCAACTCTTGACTATCTTTACAGCAAGTATAATATTAAGAGTCTTCGCGAACTGGAATATCTGCATGATCAGTATCTGATTATGGTAGATGAAGTGAGAAAATACCAAAAGACAACAGGGGATTTACGGGAATTTTCGGAAGCACTGTCTAAATTATTATTTGCGCATGGAATTAAAGATCCTGATATCTGGTCTAAACAGTCGTTGGCGCTTATTGATGATAGGGAAATGGTGGAGGTAAAGCATTCTCTTAATGTGAGAAGGCAGAAATTAAGAGAGCAGATAGCATATAATGATGAATTAAGGCTATCCGGACTTAAAGATATCCAAGAGATGTTAAAACAAAATCCTGATTTAAGGTCTCAGGTAAAGAGCGAATTAGAAGTATATCATATAAATGTTCAGTAGGCAATGAGCCTTGCACGAATAAATGAGAATACCGCTTTGGGAGCTTGCTCACTAATAGCGGTATTCTCATTTATTCGTATATGGCGAAGCCAGTGACCGAGATGTAGCGAAGCGAAATCGAGGTGCAAGGCGGAAAGTCGAAGCCAGTGACCGAGATGTAGCAAAGCGAAATCGAGGTGCAAGGCGGGAAAGTCGAAGCCAGTGACCGATACCAGAGACCTTGGGGAACGAAGTGAGCCTGATTCGAAGGTATGCAAAGCTGATGAAGCATCTTCTCGCAAAGCTCTATATTACTGAGAGAGCAGATAGTTAATTTGTTCCACCATTTGATTTAAAACAGCAACCTGCTCTGTTATTATTGTAATATCTCTGGTGTTATTTTCGACCATGTCATTAATGTTGGAAAATTCCGCATTTTCCTGTTTGATACTATCTGCAATATTTTCATTAATCTCAACCGTATTTTTGATTACTTCGGATTGTTTGCTATGGGCATCACCCATTGCATTGATATTTTCGATAGAAGTGTGCAGAATATGAATCATATTCTGTATTCCAATAAATACTATATTGAAGTATTCATTTTGCTGTTTAAGCTTCTTCGTATTTTGTTCTACATATTTTGTCATATCGGATACATTTTGCTGAACCTTTGCGATAACAGAGGTTACTTGTTCTAAAGATTCTTTTGTATCATTGGCCAAATTTCCAACTTCTGTTGCAACAACCGCAAATCCCCGTCCTGCTTCGCCGGCTCTTGCAGCTTCAATAGAAGCATTTAGTGCTAATAGATTTGTGGAAGAAGATATGTCGCTAATGATATTTAATGTTACGCCAATCTCTTCAACAGCTGCTGATAATTTCGCAGCAACCTGATTTGTATTTTCCATAGACAGAGAAACTTCCTGATTAATTGCTTTTAGCGCATGTAAATGCTCTTCGTTTTCTTTGGAATGCTCTAATAATTCTTTGGAGTTGTTCTCTACCTTATCTACATAGTCACTCATCACAGATTCCCATTGCTGTAATTCATTAAGATTTTCAATGCTGTCATCACTTTTTCTGCTTAAAGCAGTATTATTTGAAAGCAGACCTTCGCTTGTTGCAGCAAGCTCTTCTGCGGAAGCACTTTCATTTTCTGAAATGCTTGATAACGTACTGCCTGCACTGCCTAACTTTTCAGACAATTCGGAAACAGAAACTAACATATTTTGTACTCTTTCGTTATTTTTTTCCATTTCATCCTTCTTTGCATTTACTAAAAAACGTTCCACAAGCCAGGTGAGCAGCCATATAAACAGCAGGGATAAGATAACACAGACACATCTGTTTACCATATTTGGTATAAATAATTCGTCTTTGACAGGCAGTAATGTATTGCTTCGCAAAATCCATGATACGATTAAGGATATTGTTATTTCCATACTTGTGGCGAGTACCATTTTGCAATCTAGAAACAATGCGGTGGCAACGGTAAATAAAAAGGCAAATGCCCAAAATTCTGTTGATGGAATCAAATACAGAATAAAATTAAACTGTGTAAACATGATAATAATGAGAAATAATTTACCTTGTTTTAATTTTTTTTGTATCACTACTTTGTTCTCAAAACCTGTCTTGACGAAAAAAATACCGATTGCAAGATATAACAAGCAGGTAAGGTCAAACACAATTAGCAGTGGCCAGTTTACGGTTGGGAATAAACCAAGTATTTTTTCAAGCGTGTACAGGATTCCCGCGGCCTGACAGGCACCCGGAACCACCAGTAAAACAATAGTGTATACTTTATTGATATAGTCTTCTAATGCAGTTAAAGTTTTAGACTCCATACTCACTAATCCTCCTTAGAATTCATATAATTGTACGATGATGGTATATCCTGCACCGATTGTACAAAACACTATTTTATTTCCTGTTTGAGAATATGTATCCCACATACGATTTAGACATAAAATTGGGCAGGTATTTCCGGTGTAACCGTATTCTTTGCCGAGAAAATGATATTTGCCCTCTGATATTCCCAGAAGCTCCAATGTTTTCATATTGTAAGCATCACTTAATTGGGAAAAGATATAATAATCTATATCTGTGGGCTTTAATGAATTTCGTTTCAATATTTTTCTGATTTCCCTTGCCCAGTATTCAGGTATAAAATCCATGGAAAAGGGAATCCATTCTAATCTTTTTTCATTCGGTTCAATTGATTTTAATGGGACCTTTGACATTCCACATTTCGGATATGTGACATTATTATAATAGGCGGCATCAATGTATACTTCTGTATCTATGAATCCCCGTTTCTGATTCTCATCTTTTGCTGAAACGGCAATACATGCTGCTGCATCTGCAAAATTTGCATATACAACGGTATCGGACCATAATGCAATGGGAGATATGCAAAAGCTGCCTATAATTAAAGCGTTTTTTACGTTACTATTTAGCATGTACTTGTGAATGATGTCTAATCCCTGTATCATGCCTGTACAATTAGAGTTTATATCAAATGCAATATTTACATTTTTTAATTTGTCTCCAAATAACCCCACCAGTTTAAGAGCGTTTGAAGGTGACAGATATTCTGGAGTGTCCGAGCAAAATATCAACATTTCGATTTCTTCAAGATCAATGTTGTTTTTTGTTACACAGTTATTAATAGCGTTCATACACATGGTGATAGCATTTTCACCCTCGGAAATAAAATATCTTTTTCGTCGCCCCAAATGTTCCATCAGATTATGAGCATTTAATCCTAATACTTCAAAATGTTTATCAATTTCTTCATTGTATACCTTATTACTTGGAATATAAACCCCTGTACCTTGCATTAATACATTTTTCATGATGCACCACCTCTTCCGTATAGTTTTTGATTGTTTACATGATTTTGTATAAGTGTACACTATGACTAGAAACTCTGTTTATTCTGTAGCTTGAATGGCTTAATTATATCAAAAATAATTATGCTAGTAAAGCACTTAAATACATGTTTTTTCAAATCTGTTACTTAAATGTTTATTCTAAAGACAGCTTTCAATGATTTGTATATATTTTTCACAATTATTTTGTTGTTATATTCTCTAAAATCCGATAAAATAAGATTGTTCATACTTGGAGAGGGAAGGAGGTCATATGACCGACAGAACTCTCCATAAACCGTAGCATACTTTTTTCATTGGAAAAGGATAAATGAAAGGAGTTTGATATGGGAAAAAAGGAAAATATTATTATTGACTATTTATCGCAGCCGGAAGTGTTTGCCTCTCTCTTTAATGGATTTGTATTTGGAGGAAAACAGATTGTTAAACCAGAGATTTTAAGGGAGGTAGAAGGAAGATACCGATTCCTTTTGACAGACGGGATGGTGAAAGGAAGAAAAGATACTTATGAGGTGATCAAAAAAGAACGGGATATTGTCCGGGAAGTAACGCTTGATGGAAACAGGATACATTTAGCCGTGTTAGGTGTTGAACAGCAAAGTGAGATAGACTATTCTATGGCTTTGCGAACATTGGTTTATGATACCCTGGAATATTTGAAACAGGCAAGGATGATTGAACAGGAACATAAACGGAAAAAGGATGTCCGAGGCAGAGAGTTTTTATCTCATTTTAAAAAAGAAGACATATTGATTCCGACGATTACCATTGTTTTTTATACGGGAAAAGAGAAGTGGGATGCTGCCAGGGATTTGAAGGGATTATTTGGCGATGTATCCTATGTGGAAGAAATGCTGCCATTTATGGTTTCGTCTCCACTGAATCTCATCAGTGTGTATGAGGTGGAGGATACGTTAAAGTATCAGGGAAGCCTTAAGGACATTTTTGAGCTTTTAAAATATGTGGATGATGGAACGGCTATGTTGGAGTTTGTTCAGAAGAATAAAAATACATATTCCAAGCTGAATGAAGCTACAGGAAGGTTGTTATCCTTACTTATTGATATGGATTTTCCGGAAAATAAGGAAGAAGGGGAAAAGGATGGTGAAGTTGATATGTGTAAAGCTTTAGAAGAGATTAAAAAAATGTCAGAAGATAAGGGGAAAGAAGAAGGTAGAGCAGAAGGCAGAGAGGAAGGTAGAGCAGAAGGCAGAGCGGAAGGCAGAGAAGAAGGTAGAGCAGAAGGAAAAGAGGAAGGAAAAGCAGAGGGGATTAGACAAGGCGAAGCAATTATTTTATTATCTATGTTAAATAAGGGTATGACTTGTGAGGAGGTATCCGTTCTGACAGATGTCCCATTGGAGAAAGTGAAGCGGATTGCAGAGATGAAGTAGGAAAACCACCATAACATTCCTTCTTATCACGAAAGTGAGGGAGTTTATTAAATTATGGTATAGTCCTTGTGGCTATGCTTTATTCAGAAGAATAAAAATATATATTCCAAGCTGAATGAAGCAACAGGAAGGTTGTTATCCTTATTTATTGATATGGATTTTCCGGAAAATAGGGAAGAAGGGGAAAGGGATGGTGAAGTTGATATGTGTAAAGCTTTAGAAGAGATTAAAAAAATGTCAGAAGATAAGGGGAAAGCAGAAGGTAGAGCGGAAGGTAGAGCAGAAGGAAAAGCAGAGGGGATTAAACAAGGCGAAGCAATTATTTTATTGTCTATGTTAAATAAGGATATGACTTGTGAGGAGGTATCCGTTCTGACAGATGTCCCATTGGAGAAAGTGAAGCAGATTGCAGAGAAGAAGTAGGAAAACCACCATAACATTTAATCTCATCACGTGAGAAAGTGAGGGGGTATTAAATTATGGTATAGTCCTTGTGGCTATACCGTTTTTTTGTGTATAAAAGTTTTTCATCTTCTTATAGGGAATATTATATAGGTATATTTTACTTATGTGGCTTATTTTATTATAGACATAAAAATATTATAATTCAAAACAGAATTACCATGTATTTAAATATTTTATAATTGTAAATGAGGATGAAAATATGGATAGTTTTTTAAAGAATTTATAATGATATACTTGTATATGAGAAGGAAGTTATTAGACTTAATGAGCAAGTTGACGAAAGAAATTAATCAACTTGTTCATGATTATGCGGAACGGCTGGATACTAATGATGTGGAAGAGTTAAAAGATTTGTTAGTAGCTGTAACATTGACGGCGGAACAGTCAGGATTTGAAAATAGCATACGCTTTGTAATGAAATTGATATGTTCAATGTTTTAAAGTAAATTTTCTTTTGAATTTATTGAGGGATGTTATAATACAAAATATAATTATCTATAACTAAAGAATTGTAGGATGGTGCCGATATAAATAATGTCACAATATAGGTGCAATAGAATGAGAATTCTAAGGAGGAGCAAAATGACAAAAGAAGATATGATTATAATGGTGGAAGTAGCAGATAGTCTGCGGGAAATGGATTCAGAATTAATAAGGTTAACAGGTAAAGGACATTCGACTGGTGAATTTGTTCGACTGGATAATATTTATAAAGTTATAAAACATAATATTCATAGTTCTTATAAAGAATTGACAGAAGAGGAAATAAACAAGGTCTTGATGGAAATTCTTGATAATGAGGATTTATCAGTAGGGGAAAGAGCAAATTTATTATTGGAAGGAAAAAGGGATTAAATTGATTTATAGGATTATTATGAAGAGGATTTTTATCATGTGTATGGAGAACGATAATTTTGACTAGAGTAAATCGATTATTTTTAAGACTCTATTTTTCTTATCAATATCGCAATATTTTAATTTATCTATGATTTTATCATCCAATGTCATTTGCGTGTCTTTGTCAGCTTTGTAGGTATATTCGCTACTGATAAAATAGTCAACGCTGCATTCTAGGATATTTGCAATTTTAACAAGAGCAGTAAGAGACGGATTAGCACGACCGCATTCGATATTGCTGATATGTGAAGGATTTACATCTAACTGATTAGCGATATATTCCTGTGTAATGCCTTGCGATTGTCTACGTTCTTTGATTTTTATGCCGATTGCCTTGAAATCCAAGTCTGCCATGATAGTACCTCTTTTTAATATAGTATATTTCTTATATTAATGTACTATTCCTATCAGGATAATAATGCAAAATAAAATATATTTAGTTATAACTAATGATATGCATTGTTCTTAATTTATTGTGACATGCAGAATTGAAAAAGATTGTTGATAATACTAATTTAGGAGGAAAATTATGACACGGGAAGATATGATGCTGTTAATAGAGGTAGAAGATGAACTATGGGAAATGAATAAGGTGATGAAAAGATTAACGGGTATGGGATATCAAGAAGGAGCTTTTAACAATATTGGCGGCACCTATGAGGTGATTCGCAATCATGTTCATAGTTCCTATTTGGAATTGCCGGAAGAAGAGGATACGGAGCGGGTTTTAATTGAGATTATTGGCAATAAGGAATTGACAGTGGAGGAAAGAGTAGATTTGCTGTTAAGTGGTATAAAAGCAGATGAATTTTGTAAAGATGTTTTTAAATAAAATTCTTGTCATTTTTCTTCTGGTCCGATACAATAAAATTATTCCTAATTTAGAATGAAAAAGAGGGCGGTAAAGGTGCAGTTTACAAAATTCTACAGGGTAAAATTGGTTACAAATTCAGGAGGGAAATATCATGGAAGATCAGGATATTGAAAATATTATTAGGCTGCTGGATGAAAAGGTGTCTGCGGGTGTTAGCCGGATTAAAGTAGATGTCTCAGAAAGAGAGGATTCCGTAAAAGAAGTGTATCATCATGGACGTTGTGATGTAGGAAGCCCGTGGGCTACAGGGAAAGTAAGAAACTTTGACTGTTAAATCTGGAAATTGAGGATATTTTTTTATGGAAGAAAGGCCAAGATACTTTGAAGATGCGTTATCTAATTTTGTGCATGATATGGCAAGTGGAGGTGCAATCCGCCATCTGGTAGATATGGGATATTCTGTTGACCGGATTATGGAGCAGCTGGATTATCCGACACCAAGAAAGCGAGTGGAGAAGACCGTATATCAATATATGGTGGAGTCTGGCATATTGCTTGAGACATTACCTGTAGAAGAGGAGGTCATGAAGGTGTCTTACTTAAAGAATGTTTCACGTCCTATCATTTCTCAAAGATTAAGGGAGAAGATTCAAAAAAACGGTGAAGATAATGCTTATATGCAGTGTCCGTTTGGAAAGTGGATTAAGGAGAATCAAACAGAATATATGGAACAGCTGTCTTGTCTCACCGGCAGAGAGAAGGAGTATATTTTAGGCATTCCGTGGCATGGAAATATCATGTACCATAGACTGAATGACAGAATGCTGGAAATTGGAATAGAACTGGCGGTTCATTCAAATTTGGAGTTAAAGTTTTATTTTCTGAATAGCCGGGATATCATGATTGTTAACAGGTTGTTGACTTAAAAGCCAGTTAGGCTGGAGGTACATATGGAAAAGGAAATCATAAAAATTCAAAATAAGGATTCCTATGGAATCACATATTATGAACATGGACAGGCGTATTTGGGAAGTCATAGAGGGATGCGTTTCCGCTTGTCAAGAAATCCGATGGAGGATGTTGCTTTGAAACCCCAGGATCAAAAAGGAGATGCAGTGTTTGAGGCAGTTGTCTGGCCGGAACCGTTTTGTTATGAGGTAACGCCAAACGACCAAAAGGTGACAAAGACCTTTCCTTTTGATATGGACGGAAAGGAACAGATGATTGCCTGGTTAAATGAACAATACGAAACAAGATATGATGAATGGGAAGCAGTCCGTGCAAAGCATTAAAATTGATTTCTGCGATATTCTTTGGGAGTGATGCCATTAATTTTACGAAAAGTTTCTGTAAAATAACTGGCACCATGAAAACCACATTCCAAAGCAATTTCCGTGATACTCATACTGGTATGGTCTAACAGGTAAATGCCGCGCTGTATCCGGTAATTTTGCAGATATTCAATAGGGGATTGTCTGAGTGCTTCCCTGAATAATCTACAGCATTTGGACTGACACATCATTCCCGCTTCTGCGACATCATTTAGGGTAACTTTATTCTGGTAATTATTCTGAATATAAGAAATCATGGTTTTTAGAGGATTCATGGGGTCTGTCTCTACTAATTCATAACCGTTTTTCGCAATCGTATTCTGATACAGTATACTCCAAAGCTGGAAGAACCGGCTTTGGGCAATCAGCTCAAAACATGGGATTTTCTCGGTGACAGCATAAAAAATATCCAGAATACCTGAAATAGCTTCTTTGTGCCAGTTATGACTATGGTCGAGTAAAATAACATCGCTGTTGTTATCAAAGAGGAAAGGGTTGATATATTTTTCTTCCATTTTACGGTTAAAGCGGAGAGTATCTGGGTGGAGCAATAAAACGGCGTAATGGTTATTGTCTTCGTCGTCCGGCAGATAGGTATGACAATGTTCTTTAGAAGATTTAGTTTCTGTATCCGAGGGACCACATAGATGAAGCCGGTTTGTATTGATGATGATACCGTCACCTTCTTTTAAAATATATGTTTCGTTATTTACATAATAGTTTAATCCACCCTTTAACATGACAATACATTCTAATTCGTTATGCCAGTGGCAGGGTGTGACTCCGTTTGGAAAATCAGAAAGGTGGGTATGGGAAGCTTTAATTGGGGTGGTAGGGGAATTGTATTGAATAGTTTCTAACAGATTATCATTAATAATTATAGCTTGCTCATTCATAGTTTTTCCCTCCATATATCTTGACAAATTAAATGTTTTATAGCATTATGTGTTAGTTTTAGGGGCGAAATATAAGATTGTTATATAATTATACTTAAAATTGATAGAAAACACAAGAAAAATGCAGTATTCTATACAAGAAAGATGGATACATTTTTGTTGGTATGAGGCACAGGTGAGTGGATTTACTCTCTCCCCCCCCTTGTGAATATACGTTCATCTGTTGCCTCATATTTTAAAAGACAAAATAGGCGCATGTTCCTATTATTAACATATAGCTGGCACTCCATAAAAGAGGCTGCTGCACTGGAAGGATTTTCTTTGTGTAGCAGCTTCTTTTATGTTGATAATTGTTTTTCTTTTTTGTTTACAAATATAGTATTTGTTGTTAAACTAACCATATTGAGAAAAACACGTATGAATAATGTGAAAAGTAACTTGAAGGATAGCAGATATTTTCGAGAATGCGGAGTGTATAATGGGAAAAAAGTATTATGCAGTTGCGAAAGGAAGAACACCGGGTATTTATTTTACATGGGAGGACTGTAAGGCACAGGTACAGCAATTTTCAGGAGCAGTTTACAAAAGCTTTTCAACGATAGCAGAAGCAGAGGAATTTATTAAAAAAGCGGCAGGAGGACGAGGGATTTCTGTAAATGATGGCAGCCATACGGAGTCCGTTATGGAGAAAATAAGTACGCCGGATCATCTGATTGCGTATGTGGATGGGAGTTATGATCATAGCCAGTACAGCTATGCCTATGGCTGTGTGCTGGTGTTGGCGGATGAGGTTGTCACACTGAATGGTCGTGATAATAAGGAAGAATATGTTGCAATGAGAAATGTGGCAGGAGAGATTCTTGGGAGTGAACAGGCAGTGAACTGGGCAGTGGAACACGGGTATCAGGCAGTTACCATTTATTATGATTATGAAGGCATTGAAAAATGGGCGAACGGAATCTGGAAAGCTAATAAGACCGGAACGCAACGGTATCAGGCGTTTATTGCACAGAAGAGGGAAGAAATTGATATTTTCTTTGAAAAAGTGGCTGCTCATACCGGAGTAGAATATAACGAATTGGCGGACCGGCTGGCAAAAGAAGCGCTTGGTCTGACGGTGCAGGGCAGATTATGAAATTTATAAGAAGGGGGAAGACATGGAATTTAGTAAATATTTTGACCACACGATTTTAAAGGCGGATGCCAGTGAAGAGGAGGTAAATGCTGTCTGTCGGGAAGCAGTTTTACACCATTTTGCATCAGTATGTGTCAATGGTGCAAGAACCAGACAGGTGTCCAATCTATTGCTGGATACTGATGTTGAAGTCTGCACAGTTGTTGGATTTCCACTTGGTGCCATGAGTACAATGGCAAAAAAAATAGAGACTTTAACGGCTATTGAAGACGGGGCCGGAGAGATTGATATGGTAATCAATGTAGGTGCCGTAAAAGATGGTGATTGGGAATTTGTGAAAAAAGATATAGAAGAAGTAAAAGAAGTCTGTACCCATAATACTATGGGGAGAGAAGTTATATTAAAGGTTATTATAGAAACCTGCCTTTTGACACAGGAAGAAAAGGTGATGGCGTGCGAGATATCAGTAGAGGCCGGTGCTGATTTTGTAAAAACCTCTACTGGTTTTAGTACCGGAGGTGCTGTTGTGGAAGATGTGGCACTGATGCGGAAGACGGTTGATGCCAAAACGGCTGCACTTGAAAAAGAGACAGGGAAGACCTGGAAGAGGGTTTTTGTAAAGGCATCAGGGGGCATCCGGGATTTGAAAACAGCAAAGGCAATGATAGCAGCCGGAGCGGACAGGCTTGGGACGTCTGCAACGGTGGAGATAATAAAGGAGGAGATTTTATATGCGAAAGTTTAAAAAGGCGGCAGCATTACTGCTTGCGGCAACAATGGTTTTTAGTCTGGTTGGCTGCAATGACAAAAAGCAGGAAGAGACTACAGAAACTGTAGAAAAGCAGAGTACGGAAAGTGAGAAAGAGGATACGGAGGAAACAACGGAAGAAAGTGTTCCTTACGGACAGGGAAATATGATTCGGAATGGTGATTTCTCTAATGGGATTGGCAGTTTTTCAAATTATACCAACGGTGGTCAGATGACAATGGCTGTGAATGACAAAGAGGAGCTTCAGATCGACATTGCCAAGATTGGAAAGGTAGAACATGGTGTACAGATATATTACGACGGTTTTGCAATCCGCCAGGGCGGTGTTTATGAGTTTTCTTTTGACATATATGGAACATTGGAGCGTGATGTAGACTGGAGAATTCAGGTAAATGGCGGTGATTATCATGCGTATATTATGGATACGGTAAAAGTTACGGACGAGGTACAGCATGTGTCAGGGCAGTTTACAATGGAGGAAGAGACGGATCCGGCACCAAGGCTATGTTTTAATATGGGACTTGTGCATTCCATGGAGGATGCAGGAATTGATGCGGACAGTGTAGGTGAGCATTCCATTATGCTGGATAATCTTTCTTTAACCGTGGTGGATGATACCAACATGATTAAGGATCCGGACCCGGTATATGTACCAAAGGCAAAGGTAAATCAGCTGGGTTATAAAAAGGATGACAAGAAGGTTGCTATTTTTGCTGATTTGGATAAAGACGATACTACATTTACTGTGGTAAATGCAGATACCAATGAGACTGTTTTTGAAGGTGAGCTTTCCGAGAGGGATTTAAATGTAGTAGCGGATGAATGGAATAATATAGGTGATTTTTCCGAGTTAAAGGATGAAGGGACTTATAAAGTAGTAAGCGGAAAGGGAGAAGAATCCTTCCCATTTACCATTGGTGAGAATATATATGATGAGACTTTTTCTAATGTTGTAAAGATGTTATATTTACAGCGCTGTGGAATGGAACTGTCAAGTGAACTGGCGGGAGATTATGCACATCCGGTATGCCATGACACCCAGGCAGTGATTTATGGAACAAATAATAAAATAGATGTAAGCGGCGGCTGGCATGATGCGGGAGATTACGGAAGATATGTTGTTTCGGGAGCAAAGGCTGTTGCGGATATTTTACTGGCATATGAGAAGAACCCGGAAGCATTTTCTGATGATATGGGGATACCAGAAAGCGGAAACGGAATCAGTGACGCTTTGGATGAGGTAAAATATGAATTGGACTGGATGTTGAAGATGCAGGATAGTGCCAGTGGTGGAGTTTATCATAAGGTTACCTGTGCAGTATTTCCAGAAACGGTCATGCCGCAGGATGAGACGGATGAATTGATTGTAAGTCCGATTTCCAATACGGCAACAGGAGATTTTGCGGCAGTAATGGCAATGGCATCCCGCATTTATAAAGATGTGGACTCTGCCTATGCAAATACCTGTCTGGAAGCAGCAAAGAAGGCATGGTCTTATCTGGAAGGACATAAGGAAGAAAAGGGATATAAAAACCCAGAAGAAATTGTAACCGGTGAATATCCTGACAGCAAAGATGAAGATGAATATTTCTGGGCTGCTGCTGAACTTTATAAGGCTACAGAAGATGCATCTTATAAAGAAGCGATGGCAGAACTGGTTGGGGATAAAAAGAATCTTCAGGGGCTTGGATGGGCAGATGTAGGAGTATTTGGTGCATATGCGGCATTGACGACAGATATTCTGCTTACTGACAGCAGTAATTTACGAAAAGATATCCAAACAATCTTTTTTGAGATTGTAGAGGAAAGCCTGAAGAAAAGTAAAGAAAATGAATATCAGGTTGACAGGGCAAAGAGTTATGAATGGGGTTCCAATATGTCTATTGCAAACAGCGGAATGCTGCTTTGTCTCGCAAATGACATTAAGCCTAATGAAGAATATATGACATACGCAAAGGCACATTTGAATTATCTGATGGGTATCAATGCAACAGGATATTGTTTTATTACCGGAAGCGGTACACTGTGTCCGGAGAATCCGCATCACAGACCGTCCCAGGTGTTGGAGAAATGTATGCCGGGTATGCTGGTAGGTGGTCCGGACAACGCTCTGGAAGACCCATATGCAAAGGCGGTATTCTTAAATACTCCTGCTGCAAAATGTTATGTAGATAATGCACAGAGCTTTTCATGTAATGAGGTAACCATTTATTGGAACTCACCGCTTATTTATCTTATGGCGGCAACGGATAAATAGGGATGCTGCTGGATATAAATATCATGTGTATGGAAAATGTTTGTCTGGTAATAGCATATAGCAGTAAGCAGGCAACCAATTCTTTGTAATCGGTTACAAATAAGGAGAATGCGATGAAATTAATATCTTGGAATGTAAATGGAATTCGTGCCTGTGTAGGAAAAGGATTTCAGGAGTTTTTTAAGGGAATTGATGCAGATATATTCTGTATACAGGAATCAAAAATGCAGGCAGGACAGCTGGATTTGGATTTGCCGGGCTATCATCAGTACTGGAATTATGCAGAAAAAAAGGGATATTCGGGAACTGCGGTCTTTACAAAAAAAGAACCTTTATCTGCGGTAAATGGAATCGGGATAGAGGAGCACGACAAAGAAGGGCGTGTTATTACACTGGAATTTGAAGATTTTTATATGGTAACAGTGTATACACCAAATTCCCAGAATGAACTGGCACGTCTGGATTACCGGATGGCATGGGAAGATGCATTTTGTGCCTACTTGAAAAAACTGGAAGAGGTGAAGCCGGTGATTGTCTGCGGGGATATGAATGTGGCACATAAAGAGATTGATTTAAAAAATCCCAAGACGAACCGGAAAAATGCCGGTTTTACGGATGAAGAGAGGGAGAAATTCAGTATCCTGCTGGAAAATGGTTTTATTGACACATACCGTTATTTTTATCCTGAGCAGGAGGGCATTTATTCATGGTGGTCTTACAGGTTTAAGGCAAGGGAGAAGAATGCCGGATGGCGGATTGACTATTTTCTGGTGTCAGAGGGATTAGAGGATAAGTTGAAGGATGCAAAAATACTGACAGAAGTTATGGGTTCTGATCATTGTCCGGTGGAGCTGGATATTGCAGACTTAAAATAATGTGATGATAACCCTGTCGGATTCAGACATGGGTGAAAATGAAGGCATAAAATAATATAAGCGTATGGATAGCAGAACCGGGAACAGATCGTTGTTTCCGGTTCTGTTTGCGTGCAGAAATTGTTTGGGATTTTTATAAAATAGGCCATTCTACTAATGGTTTACTTTATGTAGATCAAGTTTGGGATAGTATTCTTATAGAAATTCACAACTGGAGTTGTGCAAAATGATGAAAATTTTATGTTGATAAAAAATAAATTGTACAGAGTGACTAAATGATATATCATTAAGGCATAATGAGTTTCAATGTAGATGTGGAATACTATTTGCAAAAAATGGAGGAGGTAAGGTATGAGGAAACGAAAGATATTGGCTGCATTTGGACTTTTGGCATGTATGACAGCGGGAAATGTATTTCATGGAATGACAGGTTTTGTACATGCTGAAGAAAGTACACTGGAGATGGTGAATCTTGCGGATGGTATTACCTATGAATGTAATGAACAGGGAATGCCACAGTTTGTTAATCTAAACGGGAATTCTGTTATTATTAAAGATGTTCCGGTAGGGGAAGGCGAGACAGTAAAATATCACAATATTTATATCGATGAAAACCAGAATGGAATTGTAGATGAGGGAGAAGAGAAGGTGGTTTTGGATATGTATATGGGAGGTTCGGATAATTCCGATGTTCCTGCCACTATACCGATCTATGGTATTTATCAGGCAAAATCCACCACACCAATCAGGATAACATTGGAGGGCAGTGGTTACGGAACGGTTATTGGTGTAAATCAAGGGGAACTGGTGACAAGTGAAGGGACGGCAGTCCTTATGGATATTGATTGTGGTAGCATCGGCGAATGTTATGCTGCCAAGTCAAGTACGGTTACGGTATCAGGAACAGTAGAGAAAGCGATTGCTGTTCGTATGGTGGACGGTAATATCAGTGCTCTTTATGGTGTGCAAGATTGTACGGTTATAGCGGGGGAAAATGTAAATACAGGAATTGCTCTTGAAATGACGGGGGGAACAGTGAGCAGTTGTTATGTAGACCAATGCAGTGATGTGGCTATGGCATCTAACGCTAAAACAGCATTGGATGTTGATATCCTGCAGGATGCAGCGGTTAGTAAAGAATTATATGTCGTTTCTGGCGATGCAGGTTTAAATGCAGAAGCGACTGAGATTACGGGAGCGGTAGATATTAATATAGATGGTTCAGGGCGACAGGTGAGTGGCAGTCTATCTGTAAGTGCTCTATATGCAGTTCGTAATAATATAACTATTGATGGTTCTTTAACAGTGATGGCAGATAATATGTCATCAGGTCCTGTTTTTATAGCACAGAATAATGTAATAATTACAGAGGATATGTCTGTTGTTTTAGGGGAGAATGCCAGTATTTATCAATTCTATGTTTTAGAAAATGCTTCTGTAGACAAGGATGTAACCGTGCAGATGTGTGGAAGTCAGTATAGTAGTATGCCAAATCAAGCTCATATCGTGAGATCAAAGGCAGCTTCAAAGAATTATACGATTGGCGGGGATCTGACCGTAATTCAGATGACCGGACATTGGGAACAGCTGTATTGTGTTGAAGAAGATGCAAACGTGAATGGAAATGTGACGGTTTCTATTGAAGAGGGAAATTTCAAGAGTCTGACTGGGATGCAGGATGCAACTGTTGGTGGAGATTTCAGATTAACAACCGGAGAAACGGTAGAGTTTACTGGCGGGGGGTATATCTATGGCTGTCGCGGGACGGTAAACGGAAATTTTGAGTTTAGCATATATAATGCAAATACTATGGCTCAAAATTATACATATTTATATCCGTTTAATTATGGACCAACTGAAATTGGCGGGGATGTAATCATTACGGAGGTGGGAGGTTATTATAGTGGGCTCAATTATAATAGCACGTCTTCAAATTCAAGACCAAAGGTTGCTGGTGATTATACACTTACTATAAAAGGTGTAAGAGAATATGATAAATTGTATGGTGTGCATAGCATAGAAGTGGAGGGAAATGTCAACATAACATTACAGGAAGTGGATGATTCATCCAATAGTTATGGATGTGCTTATATGATAAAAGATGCAGTCTGCAAACAGAATGTGGAGATCACAACAAAAGATAATCAGTTTACATCCTTTGAAGGGGTATCGAATGCGGAGGTAACAGGAAATGTGACTCTTCAGTGCAGTGGCGATACTGCATCCGTATCAAGCGGGGGATACTTTTACGGATTGAAAATGGGGAAGGCAGAAGGAAGTGTAACAGCAGAGATAACGGATTGTCAATACAAGTATTTTTATGGTCTCTATACTGTGAGTGAGATTGGCGGAACGGTAGCTATGCACATAAACGGTGGAAATTATATCAGCAAGATTGAACCATGTTATGAATCGAATACCAAAGATAATATAACGTTGGTGGTAGACGGAGCGGTTCTTGGTAAGGATGGGAATACGATAAATCTTACGAATCCAGCAGCGAAAGATACATATGCGGTTTTTGATATAAAAGATACCTGTACAGTAAATGGAAATTATTATGTAGAGAATAAACCTACTGTTTCTCCGAATAAAGGTGGCAATATGCTTGCGATTGGAGGGGATTACTATTTTACAGGTTCTTATCCGATTACGGAAAATGTAGCAGCTGGAAGTATCTATTTAAGCAATGGTGCGATTATGAAGATTCCAGAAGGAATCACCATCTCTGTAGAAGACAATGGGATGATTTATGCACAAGACGGAACCCAGTTTTTAATAGAGGGGACATTGAGAGGTGCAGTCTGTCAGGATAATGGCTATAAGGTTAGTTCATACTATGTAAATGGAGGAGAACTGGACACGCCCACGGATAATATCAGTTACCTGTATTATCCGATTACGCTGGATTATTTGGAAGAAATGGGTACAGTAACAGCAGGTGGAAATGTAAATGGGACGTCTTTGTGTCCGGAGCTTTTATTTGGCAGGGTGGGACATCCTATGTCCGTTACCTGCAAAGCAAAGAAAGGTTATGAATCAACCAGTGTGGAAATAAAGAAATTAACAGGTGAGAGTCTGAGTGACATAACAGAGGATGAGACCACGGCGGGTAAATACAGTTTTACAATGCCAAAAGAGCCAGTTAACATCAATGCTGCCTTTGCTGCGACACAGATTACACTGGATAAAACGGAATTAGGCTTGGAAGCAGAATTTAATATAGCTACGACTGCAGAAAGTCCGCTGTATGATATGGCAAATATTGAAATCATTAATGATGCAGAAGAAGGAACGGTATCCTATGAGGTAGATGAAGAATATGGATTACCAACGGGACTCAGACTAAAAAATGGAAAAATATATGGAACGCCAGCGAGAGTGTACGAGGACGGTAAAACAACCATCATCCACATAACAGGTAAGAATGGAACGAAAGCAGATCTTACACTGAATATCGTGGTACAACAGGGAGAATCAGAGTTGGTTAAGGTGGAGGTGCCGATTGACGGTTTGCCAGTAGAATTAGCTGCTGAGTATGGAAATATATTGTCAGAAATAGAGCTTCCATATAACAAGAACGGAGTGTGGTATCTTGGCGGGGAGGAGATTGAAAATCCGACCGTTTCGGCTGAAGATCTGCCGGATGGGGCTTTTGTATGGGAAGACGCAGATATTGTAGTTGATGCATTAGAGGGTGAGGAAGCGGTTTATTTTGTCACCTATGTGCCGGAAGATCCTGACTGCTATGAGATTATGCCAGCACAGTTACAGGTTTCCGTTAAGGTTATCCATATACACAGATATGGTGATACATGGAAGTCGGATGCAGATAAGCACTGGAAGGAATGCGGATGTGGAGAAAAGGCAGAAGAAGCAGCCCATACATGGGATGCAGGAGTTGTAACCCAACAGCCGACAGCCACAGAAGCAGGAGAGAGAACGCTGACCTGTACTGTATGTGAAGCAACAAAGATTGTGGAAGAGCCTGCGACAGGAGAGAATCCGCATGAACATACGTACTCAGATACATGGAAGACGGATGCAGATAAGCACTGGAAGGAATGTGAATGTGGAGAGAAAGCGGAAGAAGCTGCTCATATATGGGATGCAGGAGTTGTGACCAAACAGCCGACAGCTACAGAAGCAGGGGAGAGAACCCTAACGTGTACAGTGTGCGGGATGAAAAAGGTTGTATCGGAGCCGGCAACAGGAGAGAACCCACATGAACACACATACTTAAATACATGGAAGACGGATGCAGATAAGCACTGGAAGGAATGTGAATGTGGGGAAAAAGCAGAAGAAGCTGTTCATACATGGGATGCAGGAGTTGTAATAAAACAGCCGACAGCCACCGAGAAAGGTGAAAAAATCATAACCTGTACGGTATGTAAGAAGATAAAAACTGAAATGATTGCCGCACTGGAAGGAACTACCCCAGGCGGAAATGAGAATTCGGGAGGAAATACCAATATTCCGGCAGCGGGAACGATTTTAAATGACAGTGTTACAAAGGCAAAGTATAAGGTGACAGGAACCGAAGAAGGTTCCAGAACAGTAATGTATATGGCGACTACCGATAAAGCAGCAGCCACAGTGAATATTCCGGCTATTGTGATAATAGATAATATCAGTTATGATGTGACTGCGATTGCTGACAATGCATTTAAAAATAATAAGAAGCTGAAAAAGGTTGTGATTTCTTCCAAGATTCTGACCATCGGCAATGCGGCTTTCTCAGGATGTAAGAAGCTGGCGACTGTAACCATGGGTGCCAATGTTACAACGATTGGTAAGAATGCTTTTTACAATTGTATAGCACTTAAAAAGATTGTAATTCCAAAGACTGTGGTAAAAATCGGAAGCAAGGCATTCTATGGATGTAAAAAGCTGCTGAATATTACAATCAAAACAACAAAGCTGACAACAAAGAATGTGGGAAGTAAAGCATTTACAAAAGCAGGAAGCAGCAACTATAAGAAAATGGTTGTGAAGGTTCCGAAGAGTAAGCTTAAGGCATACAAGAAGACGTTGAAAAAACGGGGAGTTAATTCCAAGGCAAAAATAAAGAAATAGTGTTATAATGATGGGGCTGTTGCATTAAGGTTAATTTTTCATTTTGTGACAGCCCTATCTGCGTTCCGGTATAGTGTCTTGCATGAAGGTACATAATGGAAATGATGGGAGGGCAAAACTGATGGAAGGGAATGGTGAGGATTATGTTGAAACTAGGTTGTCATGTGGGCATGAGCGGAAAGGAAATGATGCTAGGCTCCGTAAAGGATGCTGTTCGTTTTGGGGCGAATACATTTATGTTATACACGGGTGCACCGCAAAACACCAGGAGAAAGGATATTTCGGAACTGAGAATTAAAGAAGCACAGGAATTGATGAAAGAGCATGGGATTGAAGAATTTGTGGTGCACGCACCATATATCATCAATCTTGCCAACAGCGTGAAGGCAGAGACCTTTGAGATTGCTGTGGAATTTCTGGAATTGGAGCTTGCAAGAACAAAAGCAATGGGTTCTGCAACATTGGTGCTGCATCCGGGTTCCCATGTAGGGGAAGGTGTAAAAGCAGGAGTAGAGCAGATTGCAAAGGGGATTAATGAAGTTCTCACAAGGGATACAAAAGTGTATATTGCATTAGAGACCATGGCAGGAAAGGGAAGTGAGATTGGAAGGAGTTTTGAAGAACTTGCCATGATTTATGATAAGGTGCTCTATAATGACAAGCTTCGTGTATGCTTTGATACCTGCCATACCAGTGATGCAGGCTATGATATTATCCATGATTTTGATGGTGTAATGGAACGGTTCGACAGACTGATTGGTAAAGAACAGATAGCAGTTTTTCATATGAATGACAGTAAAAATATACCGGGAGCGGCAAAGGACAGGCATGAGAATTTTGGATTTGGAAAGATTGGTTTTGATGCTTTGATGTATATTATGACTCATAAGGATTTTACGGAAATTCCGAAAATTTTAGAGACACCATATATTCCGGACCCGGAGAATCCGAAGAAATCCTATGAGCCGTATAAACATGAAATTGCCATGATACGCGAAGGTGTTTTTCGTCCGGCCATGAGGGAGGAAATTGTGGCAGAGGCAAAGCATACTGTATGATGAAGGATAGGCAATTATGCTGATATGTATATTTGTATTAAGTGGCTGCGGCTTTGAAGACAAGGAAGATTTTTTGTCATCTGTAAAAATACAGGAAACGGATCTGACAGAGGTCAGATATTCCAAATCCTTCGGTTGATGGGAATAATAAATTGATACTCAGTTACTGGCGCAATTCGGCTGCTTCCCATAGCTGGGCAGAATTTAAATTTCAGGATGATACATATGTTTTGTATAGAGAACTGTGCGCATACGAAGAAGGGAGTTCGGATGATTTTGTTACAGTTTTGACAGTAAATGGTGAAGAAATGACCAGAAGTGATGAATGTTCAGAGGAAGAAATGGAATACCTTTTATATAATGAAAACAGCGAGTGGAGAATGAGCCGGTGGTACAACGGGTTGACAACAGACTATAGCCTTTATGATGAACCATAGAAAAACGAGAACAATCTCAGGAAAAGTTGCAAAAACAGGCAAATGATACCGAAAAAAGTGCGATTGATACTGAAATACTTTTCAGAGATTTCCTTTTTGCCTATTATGGTATATAAAAATAAAATATTAATATAGGTGTGGCAGATAATTATGAAGGAGGAAGTCTTATGATACGAAAGAAAAGGAAAGGGTTGTCATTTTTTATGGCTATGGTTATGCTGCTCTCTTTGATTTTCACTATGCCGGTCAGGGCAGAATATCATGCTAATCGGACAGCAGAGGGAGACTCTGAAGGAAGTGCAAGTGCAGCAGAATTACAAATAGGTGACTATGTGCAAATGGGTTCCTACTATGATGAGCCAATATTATGGCGGTGTGTGGATATTGATGAAAACGGACCGCTTATGCTGTCAGATAGAATTTTGTGCTTAAAACCTTGGGATGCACCCGGTAGCAATGTGTCGGGTTCCCATGGCAGATATCAGGGTAGAGAACAGGTTGGGTCCAATTATTGGAAGGACAGCAATATCCGTTTGTGGCTTAATTCTGATGCGGCGGCAGGCGATATCGTGTGGTCTTGTGGTAATCCGCCGAGTGCAGAGAACGTTCCATATAATGCATATGCTGATGAGGCAGGGTTCTTAAATGCATTCACTGATTTGGAAAAAGGAGTGATAAAATCTGTTATGCAGAAATCACTGTTGGCTTATGCTGACAAGGATATTGCAGGTGCAAAAGGTAGTGAATTACATAAATATAATGATACTATTTATTCTGTAAGTGATGGTAAGCTGGTATATGAAAGTATACTGGAGAATTATGATGAGGCGTATTTTGAAGAGGTAGAGGACAGAGTATTCCTGCTGGATGTATGGCAGATACAAAATGTATTTAATCATACCCCTCAATTAGGACTTTGGTATCATATTGGAACGCTTACTGAAAAAGCTGTAGCAAACAGCGATTATAAAGATGCCCTGATTCAAGCGGGCAGTGACTGGTATAACTGGCTGCGTTCACCTTATGTAAATGATGAGGGCAATCAGGGTTCTGTCCGACATGTGTCCAGAAACGGTCAAATTGGATGCAGTGTTATCGATGCAGAAAGTATAGGAGTCCGCCCCGCTTTTTATATTAAAGAAGATACCGTGTTCCCAACAGGTGACGGGGCTGCTGATACCCCCTATCTGCTAATGGGCGAAATTTCTCATACACACACGCTGACACATTATGATGGCGTAGCAGCGACCTGTACAGAGTCTGGCACAGGAGAATATTGGAAATGTGAGGGAACAGAGAGCTGTGGAAAGATGTTCGGTGATGAAAACGGTACGATGGAAATTACAGATGTTCCGGCAGGAGAGGAGGCAAAAGGCCACAGCTATAGTAAGTGGGAGATAACTATTTCTCCGACACTGGAAGCAAAAGGGGAAGCAGTGCGTGTCTGCCAAAATGATGAAACCCATAAGGAAGTAAAGGAGCTTCCCATGCTGACGGATACAGATGTGTGGACACTGGGTGAGAGGAAAGAGCCAACCGAGACTGAGACCGGCTCACAGAAATACACATCGGAATTTGGTATGGTGACGGTCATTATTCCTGCAATCGGTCATATACATAAGCTGATACATCATGATAGTGTAGCAGCGACCTGTACAGAGCCTGGCACAGGAGAATATTGGAAATGTGAGGGAACAGGGAGCTGTGGAAAGATGTTCGGTGACGAAAACGGTACGGTAGAAATTGCAGATGTTCCGGCAGGGGAGGCAGCAAAAGGTCACAGTTATGGCAAGTGGGAGATAACCACTGCCCCGACACTAGAGGCAAAGGGGGAAGCAAAGCGTGTCTGCCAAATAGATGGAACCCATAAGGAGATAAAGGAACTTCCTGTACTGACGGATACAGATGTGTGGACACTGGGTGAACGGAAAGAGCCTACTGAGACTGAGACCGGCTCACAGAAATACACATCGGAATTTGGCACGGTAACGGTCATCATTCCTGTAACAGGCTGTGTACATCCATTACCACCGGAAGTTGAAGAAGAGAAACCGGATAAAGAAGATAGAACAGAGAAAGAGCAGCAGGAACAGAGGGAATTGGCATTAAATGCCAAACTGAAAGTAAGTCAGACTGGCAGAAAAATTAATATATCATGGGGAAGATTGTCTGATGCTGACGGCTATCATGTATATGTGCAGTATTGTGGTATGAAATTCAATGATAAATCACTCAATCAGGTAATAGGAGGAAACAATACAAGCATTACTGTAAAAAAGGTAAACGGAAAGAAACTGGACCTTAAGAAGAATTATAAGATTTATGTAGAAGCGTATAATCTGTCAGACGGAAAAAAGAAAATACTGGGGAAATCCATCACTGCCCACATTGTTGGGAAGAACAATAAAAAATACACGAATGTCAAAAAAATCAGGGTGAATAAAAATTCTTATACACTGAAACAGGGCGGTACGATAATGATACAGGCAAAGGTTGTACTGGTAAGCAGGGGTAAAAAACAGCTTTCTAATGCTCATGCCAGACAGTTCCGTTATGCCAGCAGTGATAAAAAAATTGCAACAGTATCAAAAAACGGCAAGATTAAGGCAGTAGGAAAAGGCACCTGCATTGTCTATATCTATGCCAGAAACGGATATGCCAAAGCGATAAAAATAACGGTAAAATAGAATATATAGGGAAGCGGCACATTTACTTATATATAGTAAGTGTGCTGTTTTTGTGTCATTTATTTTATATTGAGAAATAGCGCACAATAGTAAAAATTATAGTAGATATTATTAATTTAAGAAAGTCTTAAGAAAAAATCGACTTTTTCATCTTGCAAGATGAAAAACACTGTTGTATTATTACAACAGTACAATAAGACTTAACAATTATTTATGTTTACGGGCAACGAACCAGATAGACATAATATTCCACTTTTTGTCGTGGTATTAATTTAATGCTTCCTTGTTTGTGGTGGAATTTTTGGCTGATGTGATATATGCTGAAGGCTTTTGCTGATAGGTTTGATGATTACAGATAAGTTTACATAATGCAAAAATAAGAAAGGGAGAATCAAAGAGGGATATATGAATACTTTAATAAAGGTTGAGGATATGTATAAAATATACAATCCCGGTGAGAATGAAGTACGGGCATTAGACGGTGTGAGCCTGACCGTTAATGAAGGAGAGTTTGTGGCAATCATTGGCCATTCCGGTTCCGGCAAATCCACCCTTATGAATATGCTGGGCTGTCTGGATGTTCCGACGGAGGGAACATACATATTGAACGGGGAAGATGTTTCCTGTCTGAGTGACAACGAATTATCCGAGGTTAGGAATAATTATATTGGATTTATTTTTCAGGGCTTTAATCTGATACAGAACCTGACGGCGCTTGAAAATGTGGAATTGCCACTTATTTATCGCAAGGTGGACAGGAGCAGAAGGAGGCAGCTGGCTGTAGAGGCATTGAAAAAAGTGGGATTAGAGCAGCGGATGAAGCATAAGCCGGCAGAAATGTCCGGCGGGCAGCAGCAGCGTGTAGCGATTGCGAGAGCCATAGCAGCGGCACCGCCGCTTATTCTGGCAGATGAACCTACAGGTAATCTGGATTCAAAATCTACAAAGGATATCATGAAGATTCTGGATGGATTAAATGAGCAGGGGAATACAATTGTGCTGATTACCCATGATGACGGAATTGCGGCAAATGCAAAACGGGTAGTAAGAATTATGGACGGAAAGATTGAGTCAGATACAGTAAAGAAAGAGGATCAGCAGTAAAAGAAAAACAGAATGGAGGATTGTATGAGTAGTCAGGATATGGAAGACCAGAATGAAGAACGGCAGATGGTAGAAGTTACAGAAACCATGGCAGAATTAGTAACGGAAACGCAGGGAGAAAAAGATATGGGAAACAGGAGAGCAGAGAGAAAAAAAGTGCAGGCAGGAAAGAAGAAGTCAAAAGCGAAGATAGTGATCACTATTGTGGTAGTGGCAGTACTTCTCTTGATCGTCATCTTGGGAAGTGTCATCAGCAATATTTCGAAGGGTATGCAGGAAGCCATGGAAAATATGGCATCGGATAGTGAGGATACTTTTGAAGTAGTGAAGAAAGATGTGGAACAGGAGATTACTACTTCCGGGATGGTGATAGGAACTTTAAAAAATGCATATACTTCACCTGTTACTGCGAAGGTTGAGGATGTTAAAGTTGAGGTTGGACAGATTGTCAGAAAAGGCGATATTCTGCTTACATATGATGCTTCAGAGCTGGGTGATAATTTAGCTAAAGTTAAGATTCAGGCGCAGTCTGAACGTGCTGCGGGTAATGAGAGTTTCGAGGCTGCAAATAAGGCTGCCGGAAAAGTAAGCGAAGCAAAGAAAAAAATAAAAAGTTTGAAGGATGATATTAAGGATTTGAAGAAAAAGATATCTTCTTTGTCAAATCAGGTAGAAGCTTATGAAAGCCAAATGAAAGCAGCAGAGGAAGGAGTGGCCTCAAAGGATGAGGAGAATGGGGATTCGACAGCAGCCGGAACCGTAGACAGTAAGGCATACAAAAAAGCTGTTTCAGAGCTAAAAAAGAAAAATGAGACACTTGCTGCAAAACAGTCAGAGTTGGCAGAGCAGGAATCTATTGTTGCTGCAAATGAGGATGTGACAGTGTCCGAAAGTACCAAGGCACAGATTAGTGCGAGTAATCAATTATCAGATATGAATATAGATGATGCACAGGAATCACTGAATGCAGCTGAAGCAGGAATTACTGCTGCTTCTGACGGCATTGTGGAATCCATAGATATCGTAAAAGGTGCTTATGCCAATGAGACACAGACACTGATAACCATTATTGATTCAGAGTGTATTGGTGTGGAATTCTCGATTTCAAAGGATGATCTGGGCTCCATTACAAAGGGGCAGAAAGCAAGAGTAGTCATTGCAGGCAATGAATATGAAGGGACAATTGACTATGTCAGCCGGGTAGCGGTTACGGATATGTCCATGGCAGGAAATAATACAAGTTCAGGGGGAACGATTAAAGGGAGAATCCTGATTGATAATCCGGATGACAATATTTATATCGGAGTATCGGCTAAAGCATATATTTTTGTGGGAAAATCCGAGCAGGCACTGGTGATTCCTTACGAAGCCCTGAATACAGATATAGATGGAGATTTTGTTTATGTTGTAAATAAGGAAAATCTGATTGAACGCAAAAATGTTACTGTTGGAATTTATTCGGATGAATATTACGAAGTTCTTGACGGCGTTAAGGAAGGTGACAGGGTAATCACCAATGTGACAAAGGAAATGAAACCGGGAGATTTGTACGTGAATACTGCCGGTATGGTAACACCTTAAATGTGAAGTGGAGTATAGCAGATAAAAGCAGCTGTCAGGTAAAGAATAAACATTGTTATTAAATTATGCCTGCGGTAAGCAGCTGCGGAAAACAGGAGGCGCATATGGCACAGCTTGGTGAATATGTGAAAATGGCCCTTAAAAATATATGGGCAAATAAAGTAAGGACGTTTCTTACCATGCTTGGAATTATTATAGGTATTTCTTCGGTTATTTTGATCATATCTGTAGGAAATGGAGCAACAGATATGATTACCTCGGAATTAGGAGAGCTTGGTAAAGGACAGATTCAATTTTATTTAACGGATTATCAGGACAAATATTACCTGACAAGCGATGAAATTGAGCATATCAGGGGCATGGAGGGTGTAAAAGCAGCAGCCACCCAGAGTTTTTTTGAAGGCACGACTAAGACCAAAAAGGATGAATTTAAGACAAATGTGGTGGCGATTAATCCAGATGGTTTTGCTTTTTTGGATAATACATATGTACAAGGGGGGCCGTATACCGAAAAAGAGGCAGAGAATGGGAAACCAGTCTGCGTTATAAGTGAGAATGATGCAATGAAGCTGTTTGGTTCTACAAATGTGCTGGGGATGGATGTTGATATTACGTTATTTGGGCAGTATGATATTACGGTTACGATTATCGGTATCGCTCAATCTGAGGAGGATAATACCATTACATCTATGTATTCCGATCCATCAATACAGCTGATTATGCCTCCAGAGGCATTCTCGACCATGCTGGGTATTGATTTAAACAAAGATATTACGGATTTCTTTATTTTAAAAGAAGATGATGTTGATTCCCAGAAGCTTTGCGATGATATCGTAGATTATCTGGAAACCAGACATCATTGCAGAGGAGATCATGTGTATATCTATCAGAGTTTTGATGATATGATGAAACAGGTAAATTCAATTATTAATCTGATTACTATTTTTGTTGCATTTGTTGCTTCCGTATCATTGTTAGTTGGAGGAATTGGCGTTATGAATATCATGTTGGTGTCTGTAACAGAACGAACAAGGGAAATCGGTATCAGGAAGGCACTTGGCGCAAAAACCGGTTCCATTACATTTCAGTTTTTGGCAGAGTCTGCATTTATTACTTTGATCGGAGGACTGATCGGAATTATTCTTGGGGTTCTGGGTGCATGGATTATTGCAGGAATCATTGGAATGATGGTGCCGCAGATGAGGTTTGCACCTGCCCTTAAATTAGATACGATATTACTGGCATCTGCATTTTCGTCTTTTGTAGGACTGTTTTTTGGAATCTATCCTGCAAGAAAGGCAGCAAAATTAAGCCCGATAGAGGCTTTGAGGCAGAACTGATATAGCCTTTATGGATAAATTTGCAAAAGAATATCAGTATTTTATAGCGGTATCTATGCCTTGGTGTTTTGGGCGGATGCCGCTTTATTTCTGTGGCAGCGAGCCAAAGTCGTACCTGTATGTCCCTGACGGCTGCTGTGAAGGGAAGTATGTCCAGTGACACATGTTTAGCACCACCAAAGCGGAGTGAAGAATTGGGAATCTATATAATTATGCAGATTAATTATATTTTTATTGAGAATAGGAAAATATTGTGTAAAAAATGTATTGGAATTTATCAAAATGCATCGAGTGTATGGCAATAAAATGAATAGCACTATATATTGTG
>JAIDOW010000047.1 GCA_029063085.1 Lachnospiraceae bacterium | reverse complement strand
CCAGCAGAAGCCGGCAGACGAGAGCAGCCGCGGGCTCGTGGGCGCGGAGATGTGTCTAAGAGCCAGACATAAACCATGGCGAAAATATAATATTTTGTCGAAAAATGCGAAATGAAATTCTGGCAATACCAGAAAATGCATGATAAACTATAAAAAGCGTACGCAATAATACATTGATACAAAAGGAGATAAAATATGAATTTAAAATCAAAGAAAAAAATGATTATGGCGGGAATAGTGTTGTTTACTGGGGCAGCAGCTTTTACTTCACAGGCTGCTTCTTATACAAACCTGATATCCGGCGGATATGGTGATGCAGGAGTCTGGGGAAGTGCCAATATTAATTCTGCTGCATACAGCTATGGAGGAGGACTGGTAGGAAATTATAAAGATGCAGCATCCGGACAATTTACATTACAGCGTACAGACGGGTCAAAAGTAATATGTAATAGATTATTAAAGGGACTAGGATATAATAAATGTATAAGAATTCCTGATACCACCAGATGTGCGACAAAAAGGGACAGAGCAGGACTGAAATTATCGGTAAAATTAAATGGTGCCAGTAAAAAATCTGCCATAATAAAGAGTAAATAAAGTTGTTTTGTAATTTGGATTGCTGCGGATGCGGAGTCTGTAGCAATCCGGAAATGCTAAAGATATAGGAGAGCGTAATGCATATAAAAATGATTTACAAATATTCCGCCAGCAGGACTTTACATAAATTGCTTCTTTACCTTATAACTGTTTTTTTGTGTTTTATGACATTTGCGCTGTTTTTGATTTCCATTTTTGCATGGAGGTTTGCAAAGCAGGCCAGGACAGCCTGTGACAAATCACTGAATGGGGGAATACGGCAGGCAGGATTAATCGAAATAGTCGATTTTAGTGAAGAGTATGAAGATGCAGTCTATTCTTTTGTACAGGAGGCTTCACAGTCGGAAGCCATTATGGGGATTGGAAGTACAGCTTTTTATGATTCCGAAGAGGCATCTTTAGTGCAGCTTCGGGAAAAACAGATGCAGCTGGAAAAGAAAAACAGTGATGGATTAAGTGTTTTTTGTATGAATCGTGAAGCGGCAAATATATGTAATATGAAGCTGCAATCGGGAAAATGGCCAGAGGAATATGAACCAGAGGAAGGAAGCTCATTGATCTATCTGGGAAGTGGGTTTACCGATATTCCAGTGGGAACGACATATGAGGAAAAAGATGACAGTGGAAAGGTTATTCATACAAATTATGTGGCAGGAATACTGGAAAAAGGAACTAACTGGATTGTTGAAGAAATATATCTGGATGACTCCATAGCAGATGCCCATTATGTGGTAAATATGGATCATCAGGTTATAGAAATCATAGATTATATTTGTTCTTTTCGGATGACCTATACGGTAAAGCAGGGATATAGCGTAAAAGAGGCAGAGGAAAAGCTGCGGAGTTTGGCTGAACAACATGGATTAAATGTACAGTTTGGAGTATTAGAGGATATATTAAGGGAGAAGGAATCTAGGCAATCATATATTTTTCAGACCTTGAAAAAAATGTTGATGGTCATTATTTTCACTGTTTTTATATTATTACTTTGCACACAATTGGCAGAGATGCTGGAAGATATGCAGTATTTCGGAATTTTTTATGCAAACGGGGCATCTACAAGGGATTTAGCCTTTATTTTACTGGGAGAGAATTTTTTAAAGATATTGGTTTCGTTTTTTCTGGCGGCCATTGCGGTATATTTTGCGATAAAACATGCGTGGGGGTTATATCAGCCGGGAGTGGAAAAATGGAAAGATGCAGTGGAAATATATTGTAAACAGACGATAGGAACAGCATTTTTGTTGGGAAGTATATTATCAGTACTAGCGACCATGATTCCGATTCTGTGGCTTAAGAAAAAGAGTCCGATGGAGCTGATAGGAGGTTATGAAGTATGATACAGGGCGAAAGGAAGAACAGATATGAAAGAGAGAAATCATTATTTTATACATGATAAGCTTGCAGGTATATTAATGGTTATCACACTCAGTTTATCATTTTTTATCGTGCTCAGTGTTGTACGGCTGCAAAATGAACAAAGGCTGGGTGAGAATCAGCAAGAGAGTGAAAAATATGATCATCAGCTGCTATATCATGGCTATTATACAGATTATGAAGATGAGATTTTTGACCAGAGACCGGAATTGAATGCAGATAAATTAACAATAGAAAATGGGAATGTGATATTGACAGGAGTTTACTATCCGGTAAGTGATGCGAATATTTATGCATCTGCCAGTATTGTGCTGAAATTTAATGAACCTCTTGTAGAAGAACTGCTGGAAGGACGTTATCCCACTGATTCGGAGCAGAAGCATCACCGCAATTGTGTGGTTATTGGAACAGAACTGCTGAAACATACAAAAAAACAGGGAAAGGAAAGAATTCTTTCTATTGATGGTAGGGAGTACGATGTATTGGGAGTTTTGGAAGATATGACAGGATATGAGATGGATAACCGGATTATATTATTTTATGACTGCCTTGCAGAAAAAACAAAGAGGTCGATAGACCAGAGGCTCAGTAGCACAGGCACGATAGATTTTAAAATATTATATGGAAGCAATGAAGGGGAACTGGACGAGATTCTGGCATTGGAAAGCTGGTTATACCAGATTACAGATAAGAGATATTTTTCTGTTATTGAAAATGAAGAAGAGGAAAATAATTATGGATATGAAGAAGCACGGATGATGAGAGAATACAATAAATATACATTATATTTAATGTTTGGATTTTGCATGTGTGCCTGTTTTGTGGTTTCTTCCGTATGGGTAAAAAGAAGACGGAAAGAACTGGTGATTCGGAAGGCATTGGGGAGCAGTTTTTTTAAAGTGATCAGCGTTATATTAAAGGATATTGGGATCATGGTAGTGATATCCATGCTCTTTGATTTTATCCTGCTAATTTTGCAGATGCTGATTACAGGAGAGAATTGGCTTTCAGGGATGTATATGATACAAAATATTCAATTTATAGGAGTTTCCATTGGGATAGTACTGGTCATCACCATGATACGTCCGTTGTACACAGTAGCCACGATCAGTCCGGCAGAGGGAACAAGGGCATTATAGGATTAGAAATAGAGAAACAAAGGAGATATGATGTGATTACATTAAAAAATATTACAAAGACTTATGGTGAAGGAGAAAACGCGGTTACTGCCCTGAAAGAGGTATCACTATTTATTGAAGCGGGTGAGATGGTAGCGATTATGGGTTCCTCTGGTTCCGGAAAGTCTACTTTACTAAATATGATTGGATGCATGGATCGCTTTGATTCCGGTGAGTATTACTATGACGAAAACGCACTGCATCTGCTTGGCAGACACCGGATGCATCAGTTTCGGAAAGAGCATATTAGTTTTGTTTTTCAGCAGTTTGCCCTTATGAACCAGTATACTGTGTACGAGAACGTGGAGTTACCCCTTAGTATACAAAATGTTCCTTATAAGGAGAGAAGAAAACGGGTATTTCAGGTATTAGAACAAATGGGAATTGAAAAAATGGCTAAGAGAATGCCATCTAAACTCTCAGGTGGACAACAGCAGCGCTGTGCTATTGCAAGAGCACTGGTATCACAGAATGATTTGATTCTGGCAGATGAGCCGACAGGTGCATTGGATGGGCATACCAGTATGGAGATTATGGACATTTTGGAGGATTTGAACCGGCAGGGAAAGACTATCATTGTGGTCACTCATGATCATACAGTAGCGGATAGGGCACAGAGAATCCTGTACATGGAAGATGGAAGATTGCTTCATGAGGGAGACGGTCATGGATAAAGCAGGAGAAAATTTTATTGTTTATATGGACTTTATGGTCTTTCAAAGAAAGCTTCTTATTGGAATCATTATGTTTGTTCTTTTGCTTTCTGGATGCAGTAAAAAAAATGAGATTAGGACAGAGCCGCTTCAAAAGACAGAAATAAAGGAAATTTCCGCTTTAATAAAAACAAAGGAATATGATGCTTATGAGATAAAGGGAGTGGTCAATAGGAACGAAAAAGCTTTTCTTTTGCTGGAAGGATATGTTAAAGATGAAAAAGAATATATAATTTACGAGATGCAGGGAGATATATTCAATGAAATGGCATGCCTGAAAGCTCAGGAGGAAGCAGAGATTACTGCATTTGATGCAGGGGCAGATGGGACAATTTATTTACTAAAGTCACAATACAGAGACAATGAGAGCATAGACAAATTGTGTATATTAAATGAGAAGGGCATGGCAGAAAAAGAAATTTCCATAAGTGCCTGGCTGGATAAAAATGATGCCATAAAAACAATACAGACTGGGGAGGAAATTTACCTGTTTTGTGAGTCAGGAAAAATCTGTGTTTTAAATGAAGCAGGGGAAAGGCAGTACGATATAACGGAACATGAATGCGAAAACATTTTAGAGGCAAACCGTATGCAGGACGGCAGTGTGATTTTTGTTTCAGTCCGATATTCGGGAGATAAGGAAAATTTAAATGTATATCGGATAAAAGAAGGAAAAACTACACTTGTTGTAAAATTAGAAGAAGAACTTTACGGTGAAGATATCCTGGTGAACGGAACGGGAGAATATGATTTTTATCTGAGAAGTTATAAGTATATAAGCGGTTATTCGATGGAGGAGAAGAATCTGGTACCAGTAATGCGTTGGGAACAGAATGATTTTGCATTTGATACAGTTGGAAAAATATCTGCGTTATCAGAAGATAAATGGCTGGCACTAGAGAAGGCTGTACCATATATTCCTGTATATCTTGAAAAAGAGAACTCTGATGCAATACAGCAAAAACAAAAACTTTTGCTGGGATGTTTATATGCAGATTCCGAACTGCAAAAACAGGTGGCAGAATTCAATAAACAAAATGAAGAGTATTACATAGAAATGGTATCTTATGATGAACAGGAAGTTCCGTATCAGTCTTTTTTAGCGGATTTAGCAGCGGGAAAAGAATGTGATATTGTTGTAGTTCATTCCTCAATTGAAGAAATGCTTGTGGAAAAGGAGATGCTGGAAGATTTATATCCATTTATTGAGAAAGATGGAGAGCTTAGCAGGGAAGATTACCTGCCCAATGTATTACGTGCTTTTGAGAGAGATGGAAAATTATATCAAACCGTTTCCAGAGTAAATATAGCCGGATGGGTGACAAAAAAGTCTTATCTGGAAGCAGGGGAGTACTGGAATCAGAAAGTGTTTGAACAGGTGTTAGAAGCACATCCAGATGCGGCATTGTTTAATGATTTATCCAGCAGGGAGATTTTAAATAAGTTTTTGGAAGGAATGGGGGGATTTCCGTCAGATTTATGGAAGGAGAGTGATGATTTATATTCACGGGAGTTTTATAATATGTTGGATATTGCAAAAAAATACGGAAAAGTACAGGGAGAGATTTTGCCAGAAGAAGTGATCCGGAATTTAAGAGAAGAAAAGTTGCTGTTTTTTGATACGGTTATGAATCCCTTTGAGTTGGAATTATATGATAAGGCATTGGAAAATGATTTTGCGGTGGTAGGATTTCCTTTCGGGAAAGAGACTGGGAGCACCTTCTGGACTGATGAAATACAATGTGGAATTATGACAGGCAGTACCTGTAAGGAAGGGGCATGGCAGTTTGTAAGAACTTATCTGACAAGGGAATATCAGGATTTAAGCAGGAACGTGATTCTTTTTGGGATGGCAGACAATGGAATTCCGGTCAGAAAGGACTGTTTTGAAGATTTTGTAAAACGATTTACGGCGACAGAAGTCTATGAAAAAGATGGGGAATGGATTGAACCGATAAGCGGGACCGTAGCTACCGATGTATTTGAATATACGGTGGTTCCGATGGACTCCAGGCAGGAACGCATTTTTAGGGAAATTGTTACAGGAACAACACAGAGAAGAATGATAAATAGGCAGATGAAGAATATTATACTTGAAGAGGCAGAGGCATATTTTTCAGGTATAAAAGATATGGAACAAACGGTGGATATCATTCAGAACCGTATTACAACTTATATAAATGAGAGTCGCTAGAGGAATAACGCTGAAAATGAAACTATGATTATTCATCTTCGACAGGTTTCCAGGCTTTCCCGAAATTGATATCCTTAAACAGAGAGGCCAGACCTGTTATCTGTTTTAGCCGTAGGATTTCATCCCTATCCATGCCAAGATGTTTGGATATCCAGGCATCCGATCTTCCGAGTTCATGGAGATCCTTGACAATATTGCTCATCAGTTCCACATCATGCGTACCCCTTGCACGGTTATGGCGGATGGTGCTGGCCATTCGTTCATCTATTGATTTGTTAATGACAGAAACGGGAAGCATACCGCCTTCCCGTTCATAAATGTCAGGATATTCCCGCATAATCCGATAACGGTGAAAACCGTCTACAATGATATAGATATCCTGTTCTGCATCGTAGTAACAGACGATGGGCATGGTATATCCGTCATTTTTGATACTTTCATATAACAGTTTCATTTCCGGAGGTGCTACGGAGTTTGGATTGTAGTTGTTGGCCTGTATTTTATCAATTGGCACGGCAGTTATGTTGTAAACGGGACTTTTATATTTCATAATTTATCTCCTCAATGTTTTTGTATTCTTTTCGTATAGTATCAATACGCCGTTGTTGTTCGCGGTTTAATCCAAAGCCCATAAAACGGCAGATATGGTCATTTTTTAATATGCAGTAACACATTCTTTTCCAGCTGGGAACATCTTTTGAAGATTTGATATCGTCTGTATCATCAGGAATATTCCCTATAAAAACGATTCGGGATTTCTTGTTCAGAGTGTAATTGGATACACCGTTTCTTTTGATGCGGTATCCATGATCAATAAGTTCCTGAATGGTGTCCTCATCTAATCCTCCTCCGGTTTTGTGCCAGAATATGATAGAGGTATTAAATTTTTTTATGTAATTCCTGCGTAAATTGATAGGCAGTGTATTTAGAAGGAATTTGGTGAAAGATTCCCATGTGTGCCCTTCCGGCAGGGTCACATTGCGATATCCCATTGCCTTGGTCTTCCCATAGATACATGCAAAATTAGCTCCCTGAACCCTTCCTACGAGTTTAACCCAGATTTCAGGGTCGATTACCCGGTAAAGATTGAGGGAGTCTTTGGAGTAATCATTAAATGGAGAAGCTACCCGCATTTGTGAGACGGTAAGACCGGCCATATAATAAAGGTCGTATAAACGGTTGTAGTCATAGTTGAATTTGTAATGTGCGTGCCAGATATCATTTACTGCCCAGTCATATAACGGGGAAGCACACCAGACATCTTTAAACTGCTGGCTGATCCAGCATTCTCCTTTATATCCGTATTTTTTGTTTAAAAAACCGCTGTACCGTTGCAAAGACTCATCTGCCCGTAGTCCCAGAAGACATACGGTTTTTTTATTGCCGTGTGATAAACGGTACCATCTGCCAAACTGCTTTGCAAGGTCTTCCTGATGCATCTTGTATTTGTAAGTGCTGATTGGGTTATTGGAAAGATTGATAACATATTCTTTATCCGGCATTTTCCGAATCCAGGCTTCTTCTTTTTCATCATCCCATGGATACCAGAACATTTCATAACTGCTTAGAGCGGTTCTGGTTGCCATCGGCAGGCATACCCAGTAGGGTTCTACTTTATCTTTGATGTTATCGAAGGTTCGTTCAATATACTCGGTAGTTACCGTGTACTGTGCTTCAAAGTCCTGATGAAAAACACCGATTGTTTTGTCAGGATAAAATTGCTCCTGAAAGTCCAACACAAGATTGAGCAAAAGCCCACTGTCTTTTCCTCCGGAAAAGGATATATAGATATTGTCAAATTCTTTAAAAATGTAATCCATCCGTTCTTGAAGTGCTTCATATACATTCTGTTTTGTGTATTCGCGGGTCATATGTTTACCTCCTAATGATAACGGGAAGTTATCATAAATAATACTGTAACACAATAAGAAACGAAATTCAACAATCTGATTGTAATATTTAGATAATAGGAAATATGTACATTGGTGTGTCTGTGATGGAGAATAGTGTAAATTATGAGGTGAGGGGAGAATATGAGGATATCAGCTTTTTGATGTAATTTTTATATAAAATAATTCCTGGACTATATTTCCATAGTCCAGGAAGGTAATGTTAACATTTTTTGGCAACTAATAGAAAACGGTGGATTTGTCCTTCTATGACACCGTGTTGTTCTAATATACTTTGGGCATGGTAAAGGTTTCCAAGGCAATCCTTTACATTGAAACCGGGAAATTCCCATTCAATGATATGTGCAAACCAGATAAGTGCACTGACGTCCCAAAACCGGATTGGTCGGAATGCTTCGCAAGCTTTTATTGTAGAAAAGCCTGCATTTTCAAATGTGCTTTGGGCAATCTTTAAGTATTGCTTAGGAAATGGCAGAGCTGGTATATCATTTAATAATAGTTCTACAAGTTCTCTGTCATTTTCTGCACCGACTTGTTCTGTGATGAATATTCCATGGGGTTTTAGCACCCTTCGGATTTCATTTGGATTGAAACTTCCATGCCGATTTATAATGATATCAAAGCTCTGGTCATCAAATGGCAATGCTTTACGGGCATCTACCTGTTGGAAATGAATCCCTAACGGAGATAAAATTCTTTTACAAAGTTCTACGTTTGGTGGATAGTTTTCGGTTGCAGACAGATTTTGATATGGATGATTGAGAGATAATAGAAATTCCCCTCCACCTGTATCCATGTCAAGCAGTTTCATTTCAGGTTGTAAATAATATCTGACGATCTTTTCATAATTCCAGGGCAGATCATGTTCTGCCTCGTATCTTCCTTCGATATGAGAGAAATCCCAACCATGAATATGTGCAATTGTCTCTTCATGTAACCATAGTTTTGATAATGATTCTTTGTTCATATTAACTACTCCTTTTCGTATTTAAAATTCTTTACGATTCGGTGCAGTTACCTGATAACATAATAATTATATTTACCTCGATGCAACCTGTTATCAGTTTTTACAACTGCACCGAGTATTTATCTCGAATAAACTGCATTTTTATTTCACTTCCTTTTTTCAAATAATTGCTAAGACTAATATAATGTCCACTATATAAGAATATCATGTAAGCTTCTGGTTTTCAACCGCTTTAAAATATGATTGAAAGTTCATAGCGGGGATGATACAATACGGAAAAATAAGGGATGTTTAAGAATGGAGTAAATATGAAGGATTATCTGGCAAAATTAAATTGGAAAATATGTTTGTATATGATTTTGGGGAATTTTTTCATTGGTCTAGGTGTCTGTCTGCTTCGTCTGGCGGGTTTTGGAACAGATCCCTTTTCCTGTATGAATATAGGAGTGAGTAATCATCTGCCCATCAGCTACGGAACTTATCAGCTGTTATTTAACCTGGTTCTGTTTATTCCGATGATATACTGGTTCCGGAATGGTCTGGGACTTGGTACGCTGGTCAATATGGCGGGGCTTGGATATATTGCGGATTTTTGTATCTGGCTGTTTGGGACAGCAGGTATTACTGTTCAGGGCTTGGAATCTGTGATACCTGCCAGATTTTTGTTATTGTGTCTGGGAGTATTGACTATCTGTTTTGGAGTTGCACTATATATGGAGTGTGATTTGGGGATTGCCCCATATGATGCATTGGGACAGATTATAGAACAGTTAACACATGGCAAAGTGAAATTTAAATGGGCCAGGATTCTGACAGATACCATCAGTGTACTGATTGGTTTTATTGCCGGGAATATAGTAGGTATAGCAACGATAATAACTGCATTTTTTACCGGTCCGCTCGTAACATGGTTTAGGGAACATATCTGTAAAAGACTGGATGCTTATAAGGAATGAGAAAATAGTACTTCTCATTCCTTATCTGCACTCTTTACATGATTTTTGGCAGTATCATCATACCAAGAGCAGCAATGCCGCCTGCCAGATAGACTCCATTAATGATCAGGCAGATTTTTATAAGATTATTCTGTACTTTTGCCTTAACATAGGTGATAATCGTAAAAACTCCACTGAATATCATGAATACAGCATAACAGGCAATCATAATTTCCGCCGTAGGAGATTCTAATGCCCAGGCATTTTCTCTTAATGGCAGGATAGTCCATGGTATAAATATCATGATAAAACTAATTATGGTTAATATTTTGTTCTTCATAGCACACCTTTCAACTTATTTATTTCTTCTGGTTTGTCTGGCAAGCCGGCGGGAAAACAGTATAAGCAGACCGGCAAATGTGATAATTGTAAAAAATGCTTTTTTCATTGTATTCATCTCCTTTCATGCTGTCCGAAAGACAGACAGGTTATCATAAAACAAAAACAGGTAAATATAATAGCAAGCGGTATCCATGGAACAAGTGATACTTCACATGTAGATAGATGGGAAGCCAGCTTTCCGTATTCAGCTGTGATCACATAAAGCGGATAAGCCATTGGATAGATCCACCATGCCTTTGTATTAATGATCAAAACAGATGGCACGATAGAGGCAAGTCCGATACCGACGGAAAAAATTGGTGTCTTTATACATACAGATACCATCCAGAAAAATGCCAGCATTGGAATGGAAGAAAGGTATATGTATACGGCTTCCTTCAATACGAATAGCGGCGGTAGCATAAAATCATAATGCTGTATCTGACCCGCAATGGCAGCACTGGCAAAGTATATACCGGTTATCATAAGAATCTGTGAAGCCGCCAGAACAAGGAGTACAATAAATTTTGCTGTACATAGCTTAAATGTGCCCACGGGCAGTGAAAGCATTTTCAGGATACCTCTGTTACTGCGTTCTGTCTGCGTAAGTAATACAGTGCTGACCACCATGCTTGCAGGATACATAAACCATGCCATACCGAGAAATCCCTGTATCAGAAAATTGTTTTCAGGCGAAATGCCTTCTGCCTGCATTCCAAAGTTCAAATCTGCATTGAGGATAGAGGGTATCCAGAGAATGACTGCCGCAGTCAGTAAAATCAATAGTATTTTAGAGCGTCGTATCTTGCCAAACTCAATGCCCGTTAAAGATAAGATATTCATACGGTACCTCCTTTTAGCCGGTTTGTACGGCATAAGTATTTATAAAATATAAGATGATTCAAACTAGAGCCCTCCTGATTCGTAAAAATATAAGTTCTGCCAATCCGATGACCATTATCTCGGAAATAATAGTGGTCAGGAATTTTTTTACGGTTAAAGATGCAGCTCCTGCAAGTATACGGAATGGCAGAGCAAACGGAAATATCTGCAAAATAAAATGATCCGTGGATACAATCATGCTTGCGGTAAAAACACATATGACGCCGATACCGAGAGAAATCCACATATTATTACATGCAGAGGCAATTGCCAGAGCCAGTAAAACGGCAGGCAGCATCAGTATCAGAAAATATCCAAAGCTTTTTAATAGATCAGGGTACAGACCATCATACTTATCAAACCATTGAAGAGAACAAAATAGAAAAGCCAGTGCTTCAATGGTTAGGGTCACGATACTCATACATGTCATCAGTACAAACTTGGCAAAAAATATGCCGCTTTCCCGCAGGGGAAGTGTCTGCATTTTCTGTATGGCATTGTCGTCATGTTCCGTATGATACATAATGCAGGCTGCGGACACGATAAGCAGGACATTGAGCATAGCCATCATGGTCCAGTTCGCATCAAGCAGTATCGTAAGCGGGGGCTGGGGCAGGTTCTTAAAAGTGTCAGGGCGGACAGTCATATTCATAACAGGCAGACAGGAGGCAAGGATGCCTCCGGCAATAAATGCAGGATAAAATCCAGTCCGCCTCATTTTTTTACATTCTAAAATGATATTCATCCCACATCACTCCTTTGCCGGTTATCATCATGAATCATAGCAAGGAAGGTTTCTTCCAGATTATCAGTAGGATATCCCAGAAATGCAGCATGTTCCCTGAGTTCTTCCAGAGTACCCTCAAACAGCAGATGACCGTGGTTGAGAATCCCGATGTTGTCAGCCATCAACTCTATCTCCGATAACAGATGGGAAGATACCAAAACCGTACAGTTGTATTTTTCCGGTAAAGTGCGGATAAGAGTACGGATTTCGTGGATACCTACAGGATCCAGTCCATTAGTGGGTTCATCCAGAATTAAAATGGGAGGATGACCGATCAGCGCACTGGCAAGCCCCAGGCGCTGTTTCATGCCCAGAGAATACTTTTTGGCAAGACGGTCCTTAAATTTTGTCAATCCCACGAGTTCTAATGCTTCTGCTACAGAAGATTTTGGCAGTCCTAAAATTTTACGGATGATTTCCAGATTTTCTTCACCAGTTAAATTTCCATAGAAAGCAGGAGATTCAATAAAGGAGCCCACCTCCTTTAATATGGAAACCCGGTTAAGGGGATATCGTTTGCCATTAATATGGAATTTACCACCAGTAGGAGTGGTAAGTCCTAAAAACATTTTCATCGTAGTGGATTTTCCCGCACCATTCGGTCCGAGAAAACCGTATACTGTTCCTTGCGGAATATGCAGATTTAAGTCGGAAACCGCAGTAAAACCGGAATAGTTTTTTGTCAGATTCTCAGTATCGATAATATTCATTTGCTTGTTCTCCTTTCGTTCACTTTTCTTTAGTTTATACCATGAACCTTGCGATAACATTTTTTTAACCTTACATTTACCTTACATTTTTTTAAGAAAAGGGATGCTGCCATATGTTTGTGATATAATGAATTGCGATGATGCACAAGCAGGTCATCAATCTTCTTCGAAAGTTGGTGACATATGATATAATGAAGAAAAATCACTTGCTTGCAAGGGTGGTTTTTCTGAATGCTGATCATGAGCAGCGCTCATAATATAACGAACACTGATGCCTGAAACCTTGGTGAATGAAGTGAATCTGGTTTGAGGGCATATAAAGCTGAACCGAAGGTTTCAAAGTGAGTGCTTATAGAAAAAATTATAGAATAACGTACGTATAAGCACGGACACAGACTTCGGAAGAAGGGAAGGGATATGATGGAAAATGAATATTTAAAGAGAAAGAAAATTCTGCTTGTAGATGATGAAGAGGAGCTTCTGGATATGGTGGCATCCATTTTAAAAGAAGACGGATTTATAAATATAAAGACCGCAGGGAATGTTAGTGAGGCTCTTGCAGTAGCCGATGAATTTGAACCGGAACTGGCAGTTTTGGATGTCATGCTCCCTGACGGAGATGGTTTTTCCCTGATGCAGCAGCTGAAAGACAGAAGAGATTATCCGGTACTGTTCCTGACTGCCAGGGGAGAGGACGAGGATAAATTTAAGGGATTTGGCTTAGGAGCGGATGATTATGTGGTAAAGCCGTTTCTTCCAAAGGAGTTACTGTTCCGGATCATGGCAATTCTGCGCCGGAGTTATAAGGAGGAGAATCCGCTGGTAAGGCTTAAGGGAAGTGAGATTGATTTTTTACGTGCAGAGATTGTGAAAGATGGCGAGCATATCACCCTGACGGCAAAGGAATATGCCCTTTTGTCCGCACTTTACCGCAATGCCGGACGTATTGTGACGATAGATGCTCTTTGTGAGGCTGCATGGGGGGATAATCCTTATGGATACGAAAATTCTTTGATGGCACATATACGCCGGATTCGTGAAAAGATTGAAGAAAATCCTTCGAAACCGGTTTCTTTGATTACGGTAAAGGGATTGGGATATAAATTGATAGTGGAAGAAAAATAGAGTCGATGGCATCAGGTTACAATAATGTTGAATGAAAGAGGATGGAGCCGGATATGAAAAGTATTTTGAAACTGATAGGGCGGTTTGCAGGGATTTTGCTGGTTAGTATTATATTAGTCATAATCCTAAATATCATTGCAGTGGTCAAGATTGCTTCTGACCAGGCAACGGGGCGATCTCCATGGACAACAGCAGTTGAAACAGCAGAAAAACTGCAAAAAACAGAAAATGGATATACGTTATCTGAGGATATGGCACTAGAACTAAGAAAGGAAGAGATATGGGCAATTTATATTGATGATGATACTCATAAAGTTGTCTGGCATACCGAGAATCTCCCAGATGATATCCCCTTGGAATATTCTATTTCGGAAATCGCATTTCTTACCCGGGGATATGTAAAGGATTATCCCACATTTACAGGAGGGGCGAAAGACGGTCTGGTAGTTTTAGGATATCCCAAGGACAGATATTGGAAGGACATGTATCCCAGCTGGGATTATTATTTTATCAAATATCTGCCGCAAACGATATTTATTGTATTGGTTTGTAATATTGCTTTGATTTTTTTAATATATATGGTGACCAATATGGGGATTTTAAAAACAGTAAAGCCCATTGCAGAGGGAATACAGGCACTGCCTATGGGGGACAGGGTTCATGTAAAGGAAAAAGGACTGCTGTCTGAACTTGCATCAAAGATTAACAGGACATCAGAAATACTTCAGTCCCAGAAGCATCAGTTAAAGAAAAAAGATACAGCCAGGGCAAACTGGATTGCTGGCGTTTCTCACGATATCAGGACTCCTTTATCTATGGTTATGGGGTATGCCAGTCAGTTGGAGCAGGATTGCAGGCTGACGGAAGAGGAACGGAACACGGCAGCGGTTATTTTAAAGCAGAGTGAAAAAATGAAAAAGCTGATCAGTGACCTGAATCTGGCTTCTAAGCTGGAGTATAATATGCAGCCTGCCAAAATCAGTCGGGAAAATGTAGTCGCACTGGTAAGGCAGGTGGTTGTGGATTTTATCAATATGGATATCGAAAACAGGTATCCGATAGAATGGATGACAGAGGATACGATTACCGGATGTATCGCGAATGTGGACAGGGAATTGCTGAAAAGGGCGGTCTGTAACCTGATTCAGAATTGCATGAACCATAACAAAAACGGATGTACCATTTATGTCACGGTAAAAAAAGAGCAGGGGGAATGTGCAATCTGTGTGGAGGATGATGGTGTGGGAGTTTCGGATGAACAGATAGAACAATTGAACCATGCACCACATTATATGGTCTGCGATGAGAATATCACTACCCAGCGGCATGGTCTGGGTCTGCTGATCGTAAAGCAGATAATGGATTCCCATGGCGGAGGGACTGTGATCGAGCATAGTGTACATGGGGGATTTTATGTGGAAATGCTGCTTCCGTCGGAGACGGATTCAAACGATTTTTGTTAAGAAAGTCATGATGAATCATAGGAGGTATGAACAAATTAAAATTTCTATAGGAATTTACTTCCAAATGTGTTATGATATGCGAATAAATATGAAAGACAGGGGGTTGGATGGAAACATCCGGAGACTACAATGAAAAAAGAGAAAAATAGAAATTCATTTTCAGGTTCAATTGGTTTTGTTCTGGCAGCTGCCGGAAGTGCAGTGGGATTAGGAAATATTTGGAGATTTCCTTATCTGGCGGCAAAGGACGGAGGGGGACTTTTCCTGGTAATCTATCTGGTATTGGCACTTACCTTCGGCTTTACCCTGCTTACTACAGAGGTTGCTATCGGAAGAAAGACCAAGCAGAGCCCGCTCACTGCATATAGTAAGATTAGAAAAAAATGGGGATTCCTTGGTGTACTGGCATGTCTGGTGCCGGTGATTATTATGCCGTATTATTGTGTAATCGGTGGCTGGGTTGTAAAATATTTTCTTGCATACTTAACAGGAGAAGGAACGAAGGCTGCGGGTGACGGTTATTTTACCGGCTATATTACAGAAATGGTTCAGCCTATTTTGCTGATGGTTATTTTCCTGGGTGTGGTAGCGGTTATTATATACAGAGGAGTCAATAAGGGTATTGAATCATCTTCAAAAGTCATTATGCCGCTTTTGCTGCTGCTGGTAATTGGGATTGCAGTTTTTTCATTGACCATTCACCATACAGATGCTGACGGTGTGGCAAGAAGCGGTCTGGAAGGACTTGGAATTTATGTCATTCCGGATTTGGAGGGGCTGACGGTTAAGGGATTTTTTACTGTACTGCTGGATGCCATGGGACAGTTGTTCTTCAGTCTTAGTGTTGCCATGGGAATCATGATAGCATATGGTTCTTATGTAAAGGATGATGCCAATCTGGTAAAGTCGATTAATCAGATTGAGATATTTGATACCGTAGTAGCATTTTTAGCAGGTGTGATGATTATTCCGGCAGTGTATACCTTTATGGGAAGAGAAGGTATGGCGGCATCTGGGCCAAGCCTGATGTTTGTATCTTTGCCGAAAGTGTTTGATGCGATGGGAAAAGTAGGTAATATTGTGGGCTGTCTGTTTTTTGCCATGGTACTATTTGCAGCATTGACCAGTGCGGTTTCCGTTATGGAAGCAGTGGTTTCCAGTCTGATGGACCGGTTCCATTTGTCAAGAGCAAAGGCAACTATAATTGAAACGTCCATTGCTTTGGTGGGAGGCGTTTTCGTATGTCTGGGATATAATAAGCTGTACTTTGATATTACCCTGCCAAATGGTGCCCATGCACAGATTTTGGACATTATGGATTATATCAGTAATAATGCATTCATGCCATTGGTGGCAATTGGAAGTTGTATTTTGATCGGCTGGATTGTGAAACCTGCCACAGTGATTGAAGAGGCAGAAAAGAGCGGCTGTAAATTTGGCAGGAAAAAGCTTTATATTGTGATGATTCGATATATTGCACCAATTTTACTGGTTATTTTACTGCTTAAGTCATTGGGAATTCTCACATTGATATAAGTATTTTGATGAGAGAACTGTTTATAATATGTTAGTGCCAGAGCAAGCTGTTTTCAGGCTTTGGTCATCATAATGAATTAGGAGGAGCATATGTTATTTGTTGAATATCCAAGGTGCACAACCTGTAAGAAGGCAAAAAAATGGCTGGATGATAATCATATTTCTTATACGGACCGTCATATCAAAGAAGATAATCCGACAGCTGAAGAACTGAAGGAATGGCATACCAGAAGCGGTCTTCCGTTAAAACGTTTTTTTAACACCAGTGGGAATCTGTATAAAGAAATGGGCTTGAAGGACAAGCTGCCATCTATGAGCGAGGAGGAGCAGTATGCACTGCTGGCAACAGACGGAATGCTGGTAAAGCGACCTATTCTTGTGGCAGAAGACTTGGTTTTAGTCGGATTTAAAGAGACTGAGTGGAGCGATAAGGTGTTGGGATAAATATAGTAAAAATGGATTTGAAAATGAAATAATCATTAGGAAATGCAGGCTGCATATTGCAGTCTGCATTTTTTGGTTTGCGCGCCATGGGCGCGCTCTAGCGGGTGTGAGTCCCGAACATGCCCAGGTAGTGGGAAGTGTATAGCTGAACAGCAAGGGTGTTCATCGCGAGGTGGAATCTGAAGGAAGCTGTAAGCAAATCTCTGGTCCGACGAACAGAAACCGCATATAAGGCTAGGCTGCGAGAGATAAGTTGGCCAAAAGCAACGAAGTCTAACAACTACCACATTTGTAGTAGCAGAGTAAATGCGGCGGATATATGGAGAGAAAGAGCGTGCACCTTAAGCGTGGAGGTCTCACAGAGGTTTCATTAACCTAATAACAACGAACTGTGAGAAGTCAGCCGAGCCCATAGTAGTGAGGAAGTCTCTGTAATGGAGATGGAGCAAAGGGGCGAACAATCAATAAGTTTGAGTATGTCTCGTATTGCAGAGATGGCAACATCTGCCGTAACCAATCGGGTAAAAAGATGGTCAAATCAAGCGAGACGGAAAGGAAAGAACGCATGGACACAAGTAATCTAATGGAGCAGATACTATCTAGCGATAGCCTCAATAGAGCATATCTGCAAGCCGTACGGAATAAAGGTGCAGAGGGAGTGGACGGAATGAAGTACACAGAACTCAAAGAACATCTTGAAAGGAACGGCGAAAACATCAAGGAACAGTTGAGGACAAGGAAATACAAACCTCAACCAGTACGAAGAGTGGAGATACCAAAGCCTGATGGCGGTGTCAGAAACCTGGGAGTACCAACAGTAACAGACAGATTTATACAACAAGCCATTGCACAGGTATTAACACCAATCTACGAGGAACAGTTTCATGACCATAGTTACGGATTCAGACCGAATAGATGTGCACAGCAGGCAATCCTAATGGCACTGGATTTGATGAATGACGGAAATGACTGGATTGTAGACATTGACATGGAAAAGTTCTTTGACACAGTGAATCATGAGAAACTGATAACTATTATTGGAAGAACAATCAAAGATGGGGATGTTATTTCCATCATAAGAAAGTATCTCGTCAGTGGAATCATGATAGATGATGAATACGAGGATTCTATTGTGGGAACACCGCAAGGGGGAAATCTCTCACCACTGTTAGCAAACATTATGCTCAATGAACTTGATAAAGAAATGGAAAAGAGAGGGCTTAACTTTGTACGATATGCGGATGACTGTATCATTATGGTCAGAAGTGAAATGTCTGCGAACAGAGTCATGAGAAATATTTCACGATTCATTGATGAGAAACTAGGGCTTAAGGTCAACATGACTAAGAGCAAAGTAGACAGACCAAGCGGACTTAAATATCTTGGATTCGGATTCTACTATGACACAGGAGCACATCAGTATAAGGCGAAACCACATGCAAAGCCGGTAGCTAAGTTCAAGAAGAGAATGAAAGAACTCACTTGCCGTAGTTGGGGCATCAGCAACAGCTGTAAGGTAGAGAAACTCAATCAGCTTATTAGAGGGTGGATTAACTACTTCAAGATAGGAAGTATGAGGACACTCTGTAAGGAACTGGATTCCCGAATAAGATTCCGCTTACGAATGTGTATATGGAAACAATGGAAAACTCCACAGAACAGAGCAAAGAACTTGATGAAACTTGGGATTAACAAGAAGTTTGCATGGTCAACAGCTTATTACGGAGAGAGGTCGGGAAATTTATTTAAATTTCCTTCCTAATCGATTGGATGGATAAGTCAGACTGGAAGCTGATGTTTTGGCTTAACACTACTTACAAAAAGGAGATTTGTGAAGAGTGCTTCTGCTGTCTTCATGTATTTAGAAAACTTTTATGTGCGATTTTAAAATAGAAGTGGGTAGGTGTAGGGAAATAGAATAGAATATTTTACGACGGATTTAGATTTTATTTTGCATTTTATGACAAGATGTGGTAAACTATATAACGAATATATAGATGCTGTGATTGGGTAATAAACAGAAGAAGAGAGATGAGTTAAAGATTTATATTTAGGAAAGATGTACAATGCTGTCAGCACTGTTTGTTCAAATAAAAGTAAGATGAGATTATAAAAAATATATGGAGGGAATGGTATGCAGGCAATAAATATATATACTTTGACAAGAATAGATGTTGATGAAAAGGGGACTTATTCAAACTATGAGAATATTCTTTCTCAAAGGGAAGAAATTTTAACAATAAAGGATTATGAGTTCGAAAGCTTAAAAGGATTAGTTGATGAATTAGTAAAACATGATATTGATGTAGTTCAATTAGATGGATTCTTTTTTTCATATAAAATGAAACATATTGGAAAAGAATTTGATTTGTTAAAAATTAGTAAAGATAAAATAGTTTTAAATATTGAATTGAAAAGTGAAAGCATTTCTAAGGAAAAAATAGAGAAGCAATTAAGA
>JAIDOW010000046.1 GCA_029063085.1 Lachnospiraceae bacterium | reverse complement strand
GTTTATATGTTATATATACACCTGTAACAATATTCTGTCAAGATGCTTTTAATGATTTTAATGATTTTTATACAACCTATAACAGTTCAGCCCTGCATTCAGATAAAACTCTAAATTTCTGGCATAAAATTAAAAGGACCCAAATCCACCAAAATGAATCGAGTCCTTCTGCTTATTCCTATTTATTTTTAACTATATTTAATACGCTCTTCCAAAATATACCATCTTCTTTGCCGGTTTACCGCAATGTACGCATACATCTCCCAATGTTTCCTGTGCAAACGGCATACAGCGTGTAGATGCCCCTGTCTTATCCTTGATGGCTTCTTCACACTCGGTTTCCCCACACCACATGGCTTTTATAAATCCCTGTCTGTTCTCAATGATATCAGTAAACTCCTCCCATGTAACCGCAGTATGAGTATTCTCCTCACGATGGGCAAGTGCTTTATCATACATATCCTGCTGGATCGACTCAAGCAATTCTCCAACCTTACTGTCAATCTCATCCAAAGAAACCTCTATCTTCTCACCAGTATCACGGCGGACAATCAATGCTTTATTCGCCTCAATATCTCTTGGACCAATCTCTACACGAAGCGGAATTCCCCGCATCTCCTGTTCCGCAAACTTCCAGCCCGGATTCTTATCGGAATCATCCACTTTGACACGGTAACTCTTAAGCATCTCTTTTAATTCTGCTGCCTTTTCCAGTACACCTTCCTTTTTCTGCATGATCGGCACGATCATAACCTGAACAGGTGCTACCTTTGGCGGAAGTACCAGACCCGAATCATCACCATGTACCATGATAATCGCTCCAATCAGCCTTGTCGTCATTCCCCATGAGGTCTGATGTACATACTCTAATTTGTTGTCCTTGCTTGTATACTGAATGCCAAATGCCTTTGCAAATCCATCCCCAAAATTATGGCTTGTTCCTGACTGCAAAGCCTTCCCGTCATGCATCAGTGCTTCAATCGTATAGGTTGCTTCTGCGCCGGCAAACTTCTCCTTCTCGGTTTTCTGACCGCGGACAACCGGTATTGCAAGTACCTGCTCACAGAAATCGGCATAAACGTTCAGCATCTGGATTGTCCTCTCTTCTGCTTCCTCTGCGGTTGCATGGGCAGTATGTCCCTCCTGCCACAAAAATTCCCTGGAACGGAGAAACGGTCTTGTCTCCTTTTCCCACCGGACAACAGAACACCACTGGTTATACACTTTTGGCAAATCCCGGTAAGATTCCACCTCATTTTTATAAAAATCACAGAATAATGTCTCTGAGGTAGGTCTGACACAGAGTCTTTCCTGAAGCTCATTCATTCCGCCATGGGTCACCCAGGCAACCTCTGGTGCAAATCCTTCTACATGATCCTTTTCTTTTTGCAAAAGACTTTCCGGAATAAACATCGGTAAATAAACATTCTCCACACCTGTTTCCTTAAACCGTTCATCCAGCTGTTTCTGAATCAATTCCCAGATTGCATAACCTGCGGGCTTAATCACCATGCATCCCTTGACGCTTGTATAATCAATCAAATCTGCCTTCCGCACGATATCCGTATACCATTGTGCAAAGTCTTCTTCCATAGAGGTAATCTGCTCTACTAATTTCTTGTCTTTCGCCATTTTATTTCTCCTTAATTTTAGTTCCCTTATTAACAAAATCCAAACAAAAGCATTATACCTTCATTCCTTATGATTTGCAAGCATTCCATATCCAAACTTTTCTCTACCATCCTGATTCCAGATTCCGGAATCTATTACTATTGTTGAAAACCGTTTTTCTGATATACTCCGTAAATTTCTTTACCAATCAGCATCCCTACTGGTCCCAGTAAAAACCCGCATACACCAAACAGCTTAAACCCTGCATACATACTGATGATCGTATAAAGCGGTTTCATTCCCACCTTACCGCTTATCATTCTGGGTTCGGTGAGCTGCCGGATTAGCAGGCAGCCCAGATAAGCGAGCAGCATAATCTCTGCACCGAAAAAATTTTTCATCAGTAAAAAAATAATCATGGCAGGAATTAAGATCAAGCCTGCCCCCAGTATCGGCAATGCATCAACAACCGCCACCAAAGGTCCCAGCACCAGTGCATACGGCTGTTTGATCAGTAAAAATGCACCGGTACAGAGTATACCATCCAACAGCATGATAAGCCCCTGTGCTTTCACATATGCTTTAAGGGTATCCTTACATTTTCCGATCACCCTGCACACGCCTCTGCCCGGCTCGGATTCCAGCATCTTTCCCCTAATCCCGTCATAATCCTGAATCATAAAAAATGTGGCAATAATCGTGATGATCAAGCAAAACAGCACTTGAAATGCCTTCTCCGCTACCTGCACGGAATAAGACGTAACCTTAGGAAGCATTCCTGATAATGAGTCCAGCTTCACGTTGTCCATCATGCTCGCCATATAGGAAAAGCTCACTCCATCTGTAACATGCAACAGTTCATCCACTTCACAGCAGCAGTTTTTGATCAAGTATACTATTTTTGCCTGATAAAACGGAAAATTCAGCAGAATACTCTGTCCCTGTCCTAGCAGATAGCCCCCAAACAGCCCAGCCAACAGAAATAGTAAAAGGTATAAAATAACCACCGCAAAGACAAGAAACCATTTTTTTCCCTTCCCCGACCACAATCCGGTCTTCTTTCCTATCTTTCTAAGAAAAGGATAATATAAAACCGATACCACCCCCGCAATTATAAAAGGAACCCCAAGGGGCAGTATATACCGGAACACCAGATAAATACTTACTGTCAGTATAAGTAATACAAGTATATTTTTCATCCTGTTATTTATCTGAATTTTTGTTTTTTCCATCTCCCGGCTCCTCTCTGTGCACTGCCAATCTGATTCCTGCGAGCAATGAGCCAAACGGCTGCAAGCTCCTTATTAGCTTGCCCGTTTTTCTAATGAATATTAATAATCCTCCATTTCAATCACATCAAACACGTCCCCTTCCGGCTCTCTCTTAAACACCATATGTTCTCCTGTAGATGGATGGTCAAATTCCAGTCTTGTTGCGTATAATGCAATCTGCTGATATTTCTTCTTTGTCTTTGCAAACATCGGATTATACTTTATATCACCATAAATCCCAGCTCCTCTTGCTGCCATCTGCACCCGGATCTGATGGTGTCTTCCGGTAATCAATTCAATCAAAACATAAGAAAGAACTCCTTCATCCGTTTCCATCACATCCAGCAGTTCATATCCTAATCTTGCCTTTTTCGCCCCTTTTGTTCCCGCTTTTACAACTTTGGAAGTATTCGTTCTTCCGTCTCTTAACAGATAATCTTCCATCATGCCATATTCATCCGGAAGCTCTCCCGTTAAGACTGCCTGATAAAACTTCAGCATGATTCCGTCCTGAATCTGATCGGACAAATTTGCTGCTGCCTGCTGGTTCTTCGCAAAAACCATAATACCTCCAACCGGCCGGTCAAGTCTGTGTACCATCGCCAGATAAGGTTCCTCCTCCATTTCCCCCTCTTCAAATAAGTGATTTTTCAGATAACTCAGTAAATCTATGTCCCTGCTCTTGTCTTCCTGAACCGGCATACCATACGGTTTCACACATACAATAATATCTTCATCTTCAAATAAAATATCCACTTTCATCTCTACATTCTCCTATCAAATCAAAAACTCCGTCACAGACAGCAGGGTATCTAATTTGAACCGCCCCACCGCTTTTACAGTGAGTTTAGCATTAAATATAAAAATCGTCAATTCAACCTATCAGATGAAATATGAAACCGCATAAAGATAAAATTAACAGCTTGCTGAAACCCTGTCACCCTTACCTGCATTTGAACAGTTGATATTAAAAAAATATGCAGGTATAATAAATCCTGACATAACGTGTCAGGATATAAATGCTATTCTGTTATTAAAGTAGTGAGTTCTTCTCATCTATATTATTGAAAAACAAGAAAAATTAGGCAGAAATGAGGAGGCAGGCAATGCACTTTGTGAAAGCAAAAGGAATATTATCTTCTAAAAATGGAATGAATTTATATCGTGGATGCTCCCACGGATGCATTTATTGTGACTCCAGAAGCAGGTGCTACCATATGGAACACGCCTTTGAAGATATTGAAGTCAAGGAAAATGCAATTAACCTGTTAGAGTATGCCCTTAAACATAAACGAAAAAAATGTATGATCGGCACAGGCTCCATGACTGACCCCTATATCCCGCTGGAACTGGAAATCGGAAATGTCAGAAAAGCTCTGCACTTGATATATAAGTATGGGTTTGGATTTACAGTTATCACAAAGTCAGACCGCATTTTGCGGGATTTAGACCTTTTACGAAAAATAAACGAAAAGACAAAATGCGTTGTACAAATGACTTTAACTACCCTCGATGAAGATTTATGCAAAAAAATTGAGCCGAATGTGAGTACGACAAAAGAACGCTTTGGGGTATTGAAACAATTGCGGGATGCGGGAATCCCCACCATTGTATGGTTAACACCGATTTTGCCGTTTATCAATGATACGGAGGATAATATTTCCGGTATTTTAGATATGTGCATAGAAGCAAAAGTCTATGGTGTTATTTGTTTCGGCATGGGACTGACACTGCGGGAAGGAAACAGAGAGTATTTTTATAAACAGTTAGACCACCTGTTTCCACAGTTAAAAGAAAAATATATGCGGACATACGGAAATCAGTACATGATTGACAGCCCGGACAGCAGCCGCTTAATGAAATTATTTTATCAGAAATGCAAAAACAACGGAATTGTCCATAATAACGAGCAGATATTCCAGTATTTGCATACCTTTGAGGAAAAAGACCTTGCCAGACAATTAAGTTTTTGGGATTTGGAGATAAAATAAGATATGGTCGACCACCATATAACGGACTGGAAACAAAACACGTGACAGGCTGCATTAGGTTCGGAACCGGTAGCCAATTCCCCAGATGGTTTCGATATACTGGGGATTTTCCGGATCTCTCTCTATTTTCTTTCGAATCTTTTTAATATATGCTGAAACGGAATTGTAATATCCATCTCCCAGCTGATCCTCCCAGACGGCAATATACAAGTCCTGTTTGCTTACTACCTCATCCGCACGCTGTGCCAGATAAAGAAGCACATCAAATTCCCTCGCTGTAAAAAACACCTCTTCATTATCCAGAAGCACGCGCCGGCTTAAGACTTCAATGCACAGCCCCCTTACCCGGATATATCCAAAAGGGCGGGTGAGCCTTCGATAACGTGCGATATGGGCCTGCACTCTGGCGATAATCTCTCCCTGTTTAAAAGGCTCTACCAAATAGTCATCCGCACCTGATTGAAACATTTTAATCTTTTCCCACTCATCATCTTCTTTTGACAGAATGATAATGGGTATCTGTGTCTGCATCCGTATTTTTTCGCAAAGCACAAAATAAGACTGTACCTGTTCACAGTACAACAAAATAACATCTGCCTTTTGAATAAGTTTCTCATATTCCGCCAGACTGTTCAGCCCTCCCTCCATCACGTCATAGCCACTCAGCTGTAGATAGTCCTTTAATTTACAAGGCCCTTTCTGCATTTCGTGTAACAGTAAAATATGGTACACCAAAAATACTCCCCTCTCTTTTGTAGTAAAAATGAAATCTTGAACCGAAACAGTTCTAAGAACAGGTATCCTGACAGGATACCCTTAACATGACATAAACAAATTCCTTTCCCTGATAATGGGGAAACCTGTTTATCCAGAAGCTGGAAACCGATTGGTTTCACAGCTTATGAATCTGAATTATTCTCATCCGACCTTTAATTTGAACTTTTGAATCTCTTTATCCGTCTCAACAATTGCAATCTGTCCGCCCAATGCACGGATTTTCTCATCAAAGGCTTCATAGCCTCTCTGGATATACTTAATATCCTCTACTACGGTAAATCCTCCCGCTGAAAGACCTGCAATCACTAACGCAGCACCTGCTCTTAAATCCGGTGCCACAACACTGGCACCCTCAAATTCTTCCACACCGTCGATAATCGCTGTATTACCTTCTACTTTAATCTGTCCACCCATGCGGAACAGCTCATCTACATACTTAAACCTGTTTTCAAAAATACTCTCGGTAATGATAGAGGTTCCTTCCGACAATGCCAGAACAACTGCCATCTGTGGCTGCATATCCGTCGGAAAACCTGGATATGGCAATGTCTTGATATTCGTAGCCTTCAACCTGTGATTGCTTACAACCCTGACTGCATCATCATATTCCATAACCACAGCCCCAATTTCCTTCAACTTGGAGGAAATCGCCTCTAAATGCTTCGGAATCACGTTCCTGATGGTAATATCGCCCTTAGTGGCAGCCGCAGCAACCATAAAGGTACCTGCTTCTATCTGATCCGGAATAATGGAATATTCCGTACCTTTTAATTTTTCAACTCCTCTGATTCGAATCACATCCGTACCAGCACCTTTGATATTAGCACCCATGCTATTCAAAAAATTGGCTACATCCACAATATGCGGTTCCTTTGCAGCATTCTCAATCGTTGTTTTCCCCTCTGCCAAAACAGCCGCCATCATAACGTTAATCGTAGCACCAACGGAAACCACGTCCATATATATATGACTGCCAATTAAACGCTCTGCTTCCACATGAATCATGCTGCTGTGAATATCAACATCCGCACCTAATGCCTTAAATCCCTTAATATGCAAATCAATAGGACGGCTTCCGATATTACAGCCTCCCGGTAATGCTACACTGGATTTCCTGTACTTTCCTAACATAGCACCTAATAAATAATAGGAAGCACGTATCTTGCGAATAAATTCATCATCTACACAATTATTTCCATTAGGATTAATCGCTCCGCCACAAATTTTAACCGTATGTTCATCTATATATTTTACTCTCGCACCAATACCCTGAATTGCCTGCAATAGTACTCTTGTATCTCTAACATTGGGAACATTCTCAATTATAACCTCTTCATCTGTCATAATTGCAGCAGCCAGAATTCCAAGTGCGGCATTCTTCGCACCTGCTATAGAAACCTCTCCAACCAGCGGGCTGCCTCCCTTTATTACATATTGCTCCATAATGCACCTCTTACTATGTGTCGTTGAATACTTTTCATAGACGTAATCGTCTTAATTATAGCATGAATAGAAAATTTGTAAACTGTTTTTCTTTTTCTTTACACAAAAATTAATATTTTCTTAATATTTTTATCAAATTTGTTTCCTGAAAATATGTGGATACTTATTCCTAGTACATCGTAAATTAAGTTCTTGATAGTTTGACGAAGGATAAACTTTCACTCTGCAAGGCGAATTTTCGACGGCGCAGGGGTGGCTACGGCTAGAAAATGCAACGCAGCAGATGAACGTTTAGACAAGTCAAACTGCAAGATACTTAGTTTATGATGTACTAGAGCTCTTCGGTTTACCAGCCAATCTCTTCCCCCTGATTTTCAGCCTCACAGTAAATGCATCGGTAAATCCTCTTTTCCTGATCCGTCAGCTTAAAAATCTGCTTGATTCCCTGTTCCGTAGTCGAGATACATCTGGGATTTTTGCATTTTACAATATTGACAATCTTTTCAGGAAGACCAACCTTTTTCTTTTCAACTGTTACTCCGTCTTTGATGACACTAACGGAAATCCCAGGGTCTACGTATCCTAAAACATCCAGATTAATATCATAATCCGAATGGTCAATCTTTAAAATATCCTTTCTACCCATTTTATGACTGGAAGCATTTTTTATGATGGCTACTGAACAATCCAGCTTGTCCAATCCCAGATACTTATATATCAGCATCGCCTTTCCTGCCGTAATATGGTCTAACACAATTCCATTTTGAATACTATCTATTTTCATATTCTACCTCCGGTATTTATACCAATTTAATCGATTTCCAGCATCTTCATAATCAGTGCCATCCTTACATATTTTCCATTTAACGCCTGACGGAAATAACAGGCACGGGGGTCATCATCTACTTCGACGGCAATCTCATTTACTCTTGGCAGCGGATGCAAAATACTCAAATCCTCTTTCGCACTTTTAAGCTTTGGCATATCCAGAATATACGTATCCTTCAAACGGATATAATCTGCCTCATTAAAAAACCGTTCCCTCTGCACTCTTGTCATATACAAAATATCCAGCTTATCAATCACTTCATCAATGGTTCTCACCTGATCATAAGTAATACCTTCTTTTTCAAAAACTTCTTCCTTAATGTACTTGGGTATTTCCAGCTCCTCCGGTGATATCATAACATAATGGATATTGTCATAACGTGAAAGTGCCTTGATCAAAGAATGAACCGTCCGTCCAAACTTAAGATCTCCGCAAAAACCAATGGTAATATTGTTAAGACGCCCTTTTTCCCTCCGAATAGTCAGCAAATCCGTCAAAGTCTGAGTCGGATGATTATGCCCGCCGTCTCCTGCATTGATAATCGGTGAATCTGACTTCATAGAAGCCAGTAACGGAGCTCCCTCTTTTGGATGACGCATAGCAATGATATCTGCATAACAGGATACTACCTTCACGGTATCTGCCACGCTTTCACCTTTGGAAGAAGAGGAAGAATCGGACGAAGAAAAACCAAGCACATTCCCTCCTAACTCCATCATTGCTGCCTCAAAGCTTAAACGGGTACGCGTACTTGGTTCAAAAAATAAGGTTGCCAGCTTCTTTCCTTCACAAACCTTTGCATATTTTTCCTTGTGTGCAATAATATCATCTGCCAAATCCAGCAAATCATCAATCTCCTGCACACTCAAATCCATTGGGTCAATTAAATGTCTCATTTCCGTCCTCCTGTATTATAATCTCTGTATTATATGGAATATCATGCTCCTTAAAATATGTCTCTGCCTTTGTTCTGCATTCCTTATCACAGCGCAGTACATATTGCTTCTTATTAGCATATACACGAATCTGTATCGTACTAATCTCATCATTTACAACTAGATAGGACTTAATCTTACCCCATTCCAGATAAGTCGTCCCGATAAAAATCCCAATCGGTGCAATTCCGCTCTGCATTCTGCTGTTAAAAAATATCAGCAGAATAAATACCATCAGCGCCGGCATAAAACGGTAGCTGTGATGATACAGCATAAATGCTATCAACAACAGGGCAATATTGACATATAAAATCTCCAACGGACCTGTCTGTCTCCCATACCTGCTGCTGACCGTTATCTCTTTTTGTTTATCGATTGTTGAAAATGCGATCATACCTGCTGTACCAAATCCCAGAAAAAGGATCACAGCTAACACATTCAGCCAAATATCTATATCTACTTTCAAATCCTTCACTCCAACCACAGCTTTTTAGTATAACAAAGCTGCTTCTATATTTCCATCTTTCAGAACAAATTTAACATGCTTTATCTGTTCCTTAATTTCTATTCTGTTCCCCGATATTTCAACCATACATCCCGGGAAAATAATTTTTTCTACCGTTATCCTGGCTTTTTTCCCGCTGTTGATCAGTTCCTCACTGCGGAGCTTTTCTTCTTTATATTTTTTGAGTTCTGTCGTCTTAATAATCTTTGCCTGGATAATCTTCCTTCTGCGGTTTGCCGTTTCCTTTGCAACCTTCGTCTGCGTGATTCGTTCCATAATTCTTGCAGACTTGTCCAGCAATTCCACTTCCTCTTCCACCTTCTTGATCATGGCAAGCAGTTCTGCATTTCTCTTCATCATTGCGGGAAGCACTCCCGCTGCAAGCTTTGTGGGAACCTCCATCTGATTCCCCGCTTCACTGATTTCCATCCCGCAGACTGCATAAACGGAACCTCCCAGCACAATGGACTCCCTGCCCTCTACCTTTATCTTTCCTTCCGCGGCCAGATTGGAATGTAATACCGAGCGAACTGTTATGTCCCCACCTGCCACCGCCTTGGAATTTTCAAAAAATTTACAGGTAATATTCCCTCCCGCTTTCAGCCTTCCGGAAAATTTACCCTGCATACCGTTATTAATTGTTATATTTTTCCCCGCTTCTATAACACAATTACCTACATGACCTTTTATATCAACATTGCCTGCCGCCTTTATCTCCATTCCTGATTTGACATCACCCCGGATATATACATCTCCATCAAATTTGACATGTCCGTAATTAATATCCACATCACCGGGAATCTCCAGCAGATTGGTAACCTGCATACCTCTTTCCGTGATCTCCACCTTACCATGAGAGACAGCATAATACTTCCCTTCCTCTATCCGGAAGCCCCTTCCCTTGAGTCTTGGAAGTTCCTTTCCCCTCATGGGAACCCGCATGGTATTATCTATGGTATAACCGTATTCCCCATTTGTAGCAGGAACATATTCCGCCAGCAAATCTCCCTCTTCCACAATGGTATATTCCTTTGTATGTACATACTCGACTTCACCGTTGTCCAGCTCCTTAGGTCCCTTCTCATTCTCAGGATTTTTGACATAAAAAATGAAATGCCCATCTTTTCCTTTTACAGGCTCTTTTCCTCTGGCAACCTCCATAAAAATACCATAAATGCCCTGCACTACCATATCATGAATTGCATCCTCCACAATTCCGGTCTTAACATTTTTATAGATAAGCCAGTCCTTTAATTCATCTACCGTAAACTGCTGTCCGGTGACATTCGGATGAAGCTTTAATCTGGCTGTCATCCCTTCTGTATCCATCTGAAGCTCCGGAACACAGGCTTTTGTACGCTGTTCCATACCCTTTCCCCTTTCGGTATCGCTGCGGCTTGAGTCAGGTCTTTGGTATCATACCTTTTCTATCTTCCAATTATATACTATATATTCTATTTTGGCGACCTTTTTTTCTCATAAAGCAGTGAAAGTAAAAAAGAAAATGCACAGACATATCCGGCTGTCATTCTGACTCCTATAATATGTTTGTGCATATATATTATCCATTATTCCCGTCACTTACTGCGGAGACCTGATCTTCTCTCTTCATTCATATGACCATGACTGCCCGGATAACCTTCTTACTTTAGCAGCGTCACCATAACTGCCTTTTCTGCATGACGGCGGTTTTCTGCCTGATCTAAAATTAGTTCCAGATTGTCATCCACAACCTCCTGGCTGATTTCAAATCCCACATGCATTGGCATATCATGCATAACCTTTGCCCTACCGCCGGAAATTAAATCCTTATTAATCTGGTATGGCATCATTTTTGCAAGTGTCTCCTCTTTTTGTTCCTGATAATCAGGATTATTAAAGAACTCCATATCCACCCATGTATCCGTATAAAGCACATCCATCTCTGATGCATACTTTTTGGCTTCTTCCATGGACATAGTCGGATCTAATTCAACATAATGTCCGCTGGCTTTGGCTTTCTCATAAAAATCTTCCTCAACCGCAGTATCGTTCACAAGAGGAGTCAGACCATAAATCGTTCCTTCCTCCATCTTGGCAAAAAACTCAACCAGGGAATTGAATACATTGTTCTTGGCACCGATATAGAAAAGCTTAACATTCAATCCTCCAAAATGCTCCTTTAAGGTAAGGGCATCGGCTAAAATCTGACATGGATGATAAGTAGAATCACATCCGTTAATAAACGGAACCGTTACATTTTTATTGAACAGCTCAACCGTTTCATTCTTAATCAGACGTGCCATGATAATATCCACATTGCGGCAAACGTATTTAATCTCTGAAACCGGCTCGCCTAATACAAAATTGGAATCCTCCCATAGCTGATTATAATAGGTTCCGCCAAGTTCTGTAATTCCTGTCGTAAAAGAAAGAAATGTTCTGGTGGAAGTTTTCTCAAACAATGTATATAATTTCTTCCCTTTTAAGGCTTCTGCATATTTTTCCGGTGATTTCTTCATATCATAAGCCAAATCCAGAATGCTGTTCAGCTCTTCCTTGCTAAAATTACTAAAATTAATCATGTTTTTCATCTTAGGTACCCTTCTTTCTATTGGAATATATTTTAAAATCCAATCTATATTTCCCTATTATATTAATGAGCTGTCATAAATGCAACCCATATTTATGCATTTTCCGGCAAATCCTGCGAATTATTATCCTGTTCAGCTGTATTGATCTGGGTCTGCTGGTTATTCTTGCGCTTTAACCTTTTTTGTTTGCGCTTGTCCACCGGACGCATATTGGCGGCAGCCGCTTCCATTCTGGCACGCTGTATCTCTCTAAGTGTCTGATCCAACTTCTGATACCGCTCCTCCGCTCTGGCTTCCTGTTCCTTAGTCATGCCGCTAATCTGTGTCACAACCGCAGTTGCGGCATGTTCACCTGCTGTCTTTCCAATCAATTCATTATTCTCCTGAATGGCAGTGGAAAGAATCCTGTTCATAATCTGCTGGAACTGTTCCATTTTTTCCTCATTACTCAGATTATTCCTTTTAACCGGTACGATTGCAGCAGTATCTGATTTACCTGCGATATCGGTTTCTTTTTCTCCGGCACGCACCAAACTTTTCTGATTATTCTTTTCCTCTCTTGCAATCTGCTTTTTCCGCATTTCAAGATAATTCCGAATAGCTTTTAACTGAAGACCTTTATTCTTTAAATCCCGAACCTTAGAAAGTATCTCAATATCTTTTTCTGTATAGTATCTGTGACCCATCTCATTGCGATGAATCTCCATCTTAAGCTCCTCTTCCCAGTAACGCAATACATGAGATTCCACACCGACTTTGGCGGCGGCTTCTTTTATCATGTAATACTCTTCCTTCATGTCATGTCCTCCCTAGCTTGTCCCTGCCTCAGTTACTGTTTCTGATCGCAGGATACTTTTTCATTTTTGTGAACATTCCCCTTCATCGCATATACAGAAAATGCCCATGCTATGCATTCATTATAAAAAAGAGAGAGTATGAACGATAGTAGGTATCGTCTCCAAAATTATGATGAATTACACCAGGAGTCGACAAAACCCGTGGATACTTTCCTATAATCACCTTATTCTGTTGTTTCTTCCGGTTCTTCATCCTGAAGAAATTTACAATGCCCCGCTTTATCAGCCTTGTAAATCTTTCCCTTATAGGTTATCTTCTGATTCTTGAGCATCTGCCCTTTAGCACTAAAATAATATCTGTATTTTCCAATCTTAACTAACTTATTCTGTGCACGTACACCGGAACTTTGTACATAGTACTTTTTACCGCTCTTTGTAATCCATTGCTTCTTCTGGATGATTCCCCATTTGTTACAGTAATAATATTTTCCGTTGTATTTTTTAAAGCCCTTGGAACGTTTGCCCTTGGCATTAAAATAATAGGTATCTCTTCCAATCTTAACCAGTTCATTCTTTGCCACGCTTCCGTCATCTGTTACATAGACCAGTACATTTCCCTTATATAACCACTGGGATTTAAGGACTGCCCCGTCACTGCCGGCATAATAATCCTCACCATCCGCCGAAACCCATTTTTTCTTCTGCAATACACCCTTTTGGTTGAAATAATACTGCTTCTTACTGATTGTAGTAAGACCTGTTACACGATATCCCTTTTTATCCAGATAATACTTTTTCTTTTTTATGGTAATCCATTGCTTTTTCAAGACTTTTCCCGTCTCAAAATATTGATAATGGACTCCGTCAGCTGCCTTTCTCCAGCCCGTATATGTATCAGGTGCCTGTGTCGCCGGCTGTTCTGTTACAGGCTGTTCCCCCACTGGTGTCTGGGGAGTTCCCGGATCCGGAGACGGTATTGCCGCACCAATCATCGCATCATAATTATTGGCGCGTTCATAATAGCTGATTGTGACCGCAGTCAAATTTATGGTACGGGTCCATGAAATCTGACATGGCCCCGTATAATTTGCTTCTCCTACAGTAACTACATTTCCGTTCCTTGCAATCACAAAAACCGAATGATATCCACCTATCCGGATAATATCCCCTATCCGAATATTGGCAACAGGATTATCTGTTCTCACAGTCCATTTCACATCCCCAAATACATCATATCCCAGCTTATATGCAAACCCCATGCATTGTGTAGACTTGCCGCCATGATTACCGTTCACAAAATGATTGCAGGTACACCCTCCGGTTCCCTGAATATGAATTCCATCTGTCTTATGCAGAGTACAGGGTCTTGCCGTATAACCGTCTACATTATCCACTGTACTTCCCACATGATTCCAGTACATCCCATCCGGAAATTTTACCTTAAGACTGTTTACGACCGCATTAAAATCTATTGCCGCCTCTGCTGTGATAGGTGTTGCGAAAAGCAACAATCCCAAAAACGCAATCCCCAGCCTCATCAGTTTCCACATTGTCCTGCGTTTCTTCATCTTAGTAATCATACGTAACCTCCACCTTTATCTGTACTACAGTATCTAATACAACAAATACTAAATAATTGACAGTCTGGCTTATCTGAATCTCCATATCTGCAACAATGAATCGTTTCTACAAAGATATACACCGTTTCCGTTAAATTCCTGTGAACAACACACTTGTATCAGATATTAGAAGTCAGCAGTCCCGCTTCGGTGGAATTACTGACCCTCACAGCAGCCGCCAAATGTACATGCGGATATCCACTCTTGGCTCGTTGCTCGTAGGAATTATTCTAACAGTTTTTCCAGATACTGTCCTGTATAACTCTTCTTACATTGTACTACTTCTTCAGGTGTTCCTGCAACAACAATCGTTCCTCCTTTGTCTCCTCCTTCCGGTCCAATATCAATAATATAGTCTGCGGTCTTAATAACCTCCAGATTATGCTCGATCACAATTACCGTATTCCCGCCTTCTGACAGACGCTGCAAAATCTCCACCAGCTTATGCACATCCGCAAAATGGAGACCTGTAGTCGGTTCGTCCAGAATATAAATCGTCTTGCCCGTACTTCTTCTGGAAAGCTCTGTCGCCAGCTTTACACGCTGTGCTTCTCCGCCGCTAAGGGTGGTTGACGGCTGTCCTAAACGGATATATCCCAGTCCCACTTCCTTGAGTGTCTCAATCTTTCTTAAAATGGACGGCACATTCTGGAAGAAATCACAGGCTTCCTCCACTGTCATATCCAAAACATCATATATATTCTTACCTTTATAAGTAACCTCCAATGTCTCTCTGTTGTAACGTTTGCCCCCGCATACTTCACAGGGTACATAAACATCTGGCAGAAAATGCATTTCAATCTTGATGATACCGTCTCCGCGGCAGGCTTCACAACGCCCACCGGAAATATTAAAAGAAAATCTTCCTTTCTTATAGCCCTTTGCCTTAGATTCCTTGGTTCCTGCAAATAAGTCCCTGATCATATCAAACACTCCGGTATAGGTTGCCGGATTGGAACGGGGGGTTCTCCCAATAGGCGACTGATCGATATTGATCACCTTGTCCAGCTGTTCCAGACCTTCAATACTGTCATGTTCTCCTGCCTTCATTCTTGCCCGGTTAAGCTCCTTTGCCAGATGCTTATATAAAATCTCATTGACAAGGGAACTCTTCCCCGAACCGGACACACCGGTCACGCAGGTCATTACCCCTAATGGAAATGCCGCATCTATATTTTTCAGATTATTCTGTCTGGCACCCTTTACCGTAATCCATCCGGTAGGCTCTTTCCTCACTGCCGGCACCGGTATCTTGATCCGGCCTGACAAATACGCCCCAGTAATAGACTTCTTATTCTTCATAATCTGTGCCGCAGTACCCTGTGCAATGACCTCACCGCCATTTTCCCCTGCTCCGGGACCAATATCTACTATATGGTCAGCCGCCAGCATGGTATCCTCATCATGCTCTACTACAATCAGGGTATTCCCCAAATCTCTCAAATGCTTAAGGGTACCGATCAACTTATCATTATCCCTCTGATGAAGACCAATACTTGGCTCGTCCAAAATATAAGCAACCCCTACCAGACCGGAACCAATCTGGGTTGCCAGCCGGATTCTTTGTGCTTCGCCGCCGGACAAGGTTCCGGTAGGTCTATAAAGTGCAAGATAATTAAGACCTACATCCAGAAGAAAATGCAGTCTTGCCTTGATTTCCTTTAAAATTCCTCCGCCAATAAACTGCTGGCGGTCAGTAATCTCCATATTCTCCAAAAAATCTACTAATTTATCAATGGACATGGTAGTAATCTCATAAATATTCTTACCTGCAATGGTAACCGCAAGAGATTCCTGCTTAAGACGCTGTCCGTCACAAACATCACAAGGGGTAATCGTCATAAAGCTTTCGTATTCCTCTTTCATGGATTCCGAACCAGCCTCACGATAACGTCTCTGTACATTACGAATCAACCCTTCAAATGCCACATCATAAACACCTTCTCCCCTCTGCCCCTTATAATGCACCTTCACTTCATGTCCGTTTGTACCGTGGAGGATGATATCCCTTGCCTGCTCTGTCAATTCATTAAATGGTGTATTCAGGTCGAAATCATATTCCTCTGACAAGGCATCCAGTATGGCTCTGGTGTATGATTTCTTATCGGTACAGGATTGCCAGCCGATTACCGCAATAGCACCATCAGCAATGGATATGCTCTGATCCGGTATCATCAGATCCACATCAAATTCCATTTTATACCCAAGTCCGAAGCAGGTTGGACAAGCTCCAAAAGGATTATTGAAGGAAAAGCTTCTCGGCTCAATCTCTTCTATACTGATATTACAATCGGGACAGGAAAAACTGGAACTCATATTAATAGGCTTACCGCCAATTACGTCTACCACCATAATACCTTCTGCCAGTTTCATGACCGCTTCAATGGAATCATTTAAACGGCGTTCGATTCCTTTTTTCACTACAAGCCGGTCTACTACAATGGAAATATCATGTTTCTTATTCTTATCCAGCGTAATCTCCTCTGATAAATCATACAGGGAACCGTCCGCCAGCACACGTACGTAACCGCTTCTCTTTGCCTGTGCAAGCACCTTCTCATGCCGCCCCTTCCTGCCCCGGACAACCGGTGCTAAGAGCTGGAACTTAGTCCCCTCCGGCAGTTCCATGATTGCATCGACCATCTGGTCTACTGTCTGCCGCTTAATCTCCTTACCGCATTTGGGACAATGGGGAATCCCGATTCTCGCATAGAGCAAACGGAAATAATCATAAATCTCTGTTACAGTACCCACCGTGGAACGGGGATTCCGGTTAGTAGACTTCTGGTCTATGGAAATAGCAGGAGAAAGTCCCTCTATCTTCTCTACATCCGGCTTCTCTGCCTGCCCCAGAAACTGTCTGGCATAGGAAGACAGCGATTCCATATAACGCCGCTGCCCTTCCGCATATATCGTATCAAATGCAAGAGAGGACTTACCGGAACCGGATAATCCGGTCAACACCACCAATTCATCTCTTGGAATCTTAATGTCAATATTCTTTAAATTATGTTCTTTTGCACCTTTAATTGTAATATAATGTTTCATTAGTTCATTCCTTTCTGCCTTCAGGCTTCTCTGGATAGTTGCAATATATTCTATAAATTATAATCGTTATGTTCAATAGCCATTTACATTATTGATTATTATAAAATTTTTTGCAAGGTTTATTTGATAGCTTCCGGCTTTTTCCATTATTATACACATTCTGCCTGGCTTTCAATCACTAGTGTACTGACCTGTTGATATTTAATAAAACTACGCAGTATATATGTTTATCTGCAAGGCGGATTTTTGACGGCGTAGCGATGGCTACGGCAAAAAATCCAATACAGCAGATGAGCATAAAACCGAACCTCAGTTCGCACAATGATTATAACAGACAATATAAAAAAAGTACAGAACAAATCGAACGTTTATTCTGTGCTTTATTGTATAATATTATTTTAATCACTTTCTTCAGTATCTTCAGATTATGTAAAAACCCGATATTTTGGACATAAAATACTCTTATTTCCAAGCAACGGCATTTGTCATAACATTTTCTATTTTTCCCCTTCGTTCATATACTTCTTAAATTCATACCTTTGTTCCTTCTACCATGCCTAAAAACTGTGATCACTCTCAAATCCACTAAATATTTCCGTTCCATAAATATTTCAATTTAAAAAGAGCTATGCTACTTATTTCCCAAGAAAATATGCTTGTATCTATCATAACCTTTTTACCTGCACATAACGAAAAAATTATTTTCTTTGTATTCACCAATCCTACAGGACCTCTATATAAATTCCACATTCTCAATATCATATTTAGATAAAATACTCCCCATATACATAAACAATTCTCATTTACTGATAACTTTAATCCCCCTAAAATTCACTTACTGTTTCCGAAACAAACTTCTCCTCTTCTACCATTTTTTTCAAATCCTTTCATATTATCTGGATATTACCAGTACACATAAATAGGGTGTAGTAATATAATAAAAATAAGGTTTTAAGAAACATATTTTATTGTCCGGTCTATCAAAAAAATCAAATACATCTTATGTTCTTATTTATCTTTTCTTTGACGTTGTTGATTAATGGTTGTGTGTCATTCAAATACATCTTATGTTCTTATTTATCGAGTTATAATTACTTTTTGCTGTTTGTTCTGCTTCCATTCAAATACATCTTATGTTCTTATTTATCTTCCTCACATCTGTTATCTCCGTTACGGTATAATCATTCAAATACATCTTATGTTCTTATTTATCTTTTAGGAAAAGGAAAGGAGAAATTATATGACAGCATTCAAATACATCTTATGTTCTTATTTATCAGGTTTGTCCACGGGATGTCATTTCCGTATATGTCCATTCAAATACATCTTATGTTCTTATTTATCATCCTTTGACCTTTTCTGTACTTTTCTCCCCTGTACATTCAAATACATCTTATGTTCTTATTTATCGGAGAAACCTTTAAGGCAATGGGGAATGTAGAGATATTCAAATACATCTTATGTTCTTATTTATCAAGGCAAGACGTCGTAGCCGACGTCGCCGACTGCAATTCAAATACATCTTATGTTCTTATTTATCAAGGATTCTGCAATTGACGTCCCTATTTATCAGCTATTCAAATACATCTTATGTTCTTATTTATCATCAAGATTGTTCTGATAGAAAATATTATGATACATTCAAATACATCTTATGTTCTTATTTATCATGATTTCCGTCAGAAATTGGACATACGGCACCTTCATTCAAATACATCTTATGTTCTTATTTATCGCTGATTCAAAGGACTGTTTGTTAGAACTGATTCTATTCAAATACATCTTATGTTCTTATTTATCATAATCCCTAAAATCAAGGGAGCAATACGAGAAGATTCAAATACATCTTATGTTCTTATTTATCTTGAGCATTTCGGATTGTAAGGCGGTGATGTTATGCATTCAAATACATCTTATGTTCTTATTTATCTGCCGCTGGATTTATTGCCGAAAACTGGATGCTGATATTCAAATACATCTTATGTTCTTATTTATCCATTTTCGATATTTCCTATTTCTTTATCAGGAAAATTCAAATACATCTTATGTTCTTATTTATCGGAAGCCTGTCCTTGCGCATTTTGCAGAATCTTCTATTCAAATACATCTTATGTTCTTATTTATCGGGATACAACCTTGGATTAACGCTTGTATGGGTATATTCAAATACATCTTATGTTCTTATTTATCTCTTAGGAATTTTTAGGGTGAATGGTCTTGGAACCCATTCAAATACATCTTATGTTCTTATTAGTGTTAGCATCTAATTAGTACAAAACAAAATGAGATATTCCCCTGAAAATATTATATAATACCAAGAGGAGGTAC
>JAIDOW010000045.1 GCA_029063085.1 Lachnospiraceae bacterium | reverse complement strand
CGGCATACGTCATCACGCCCCGTCTGCTGTTGTGGGATTTGTTTTTAAAAATACTGTAAAGAAACATTACTATTGACATTTTTGTTATCAGTAGCATTTTGAGAGATCTTTCTGCTGCCTGAAATATTTTGGTAGAGATTTTCTCTTATATTACTGGATGAACAAGGGATTTCTTTACATTGAAGAAGATGAAAACAATCCTTACCATACCGAATATTTAACTCTTTTATTTGTTGTTCTATTCCGGTTACAGATTTTCCATCCCTTGGAGCGACCAAAAGTACTGCATATTCGGGAATCTTTTCGGCATTTTTCCATTTATCAAACTGATACAGGGAATCTGCACCCATAATAAAATAAAAGGTATCCTTCGGATATTTTTGTTTTAAAAGTTCCAAAGTCTCTGCGGTATAAGTATTTCCTTCTCTTTTTAATTCAAAATCAGAAGCTCTGAAATTCGGAATATCTTTAATCGCAAGTTCCACCATGGCAAGGCGGTCCTCTCCTGATATGATGATATCTTCTGACTTATATGTCGGAATGTGATTAGGCATAAACCAGATTTCATCTAAATAATATTGTGTGTATGCTGCTTTTGCAATTTTTATATGTCCAATATGAATGGGATTAAAGGTTCCGCCCATAATGCCAATAGCTGCCATGATAGCCTCCTGATATGCAATTTACATAATATAATTATGGTAAATATTATTGGTGCTTATTTTGTATTGTGATTTATTATAAACAAAATTGGAATCATTTATGTGTTCTCTTAAATTTATGGCAATTGAATTTTAGGATTTTCTTTATTTTTGCGGTAAAGTACGATTTTTTTTCCGATTACCTGCACTACTTGAGAGTGTGTACGCTCTGCCATAGTTTCTGCGATTATTTTAGGATCATCCATACAGTTTTTTAATACTCCTATTTTGATCAATTCTCTTTTTTTAATTGCTTCATCAATGGAAGTAATAAGTTCTGGTGTGACACTGGATTTTCCAACATTTAAAATAGGATCCATTGTCATTGCCAACCCTTTTAAATAAGCTCTCTGTTTACTTGTCATAATATTACTGTTCCTTTCACTCATATAGCTTCAAATACTTGCACCGTATACAGCCTCTGCATTCTTTTGAAATCTGCGTTTATTCATAGTAATCAAATTCTAAATAGTACATGCGGACAACATCACCCTCTTCAATTCCTTTTGCTTTTAATTCATCAATGATTCCGTTTTCTTTTAAAAACCGCTGGAAGAAATCAAAGCCTTTTTCGGAATCCAGATTTGTATACCCAAGCATTTTTTCGATTTTGGGTCCTTCCACAATAAATATATGCGAATCCTTTGGATCCACCTCCACAGTAAATGGTTCGTTAGAAAAATCAAAGGTTGGAACATATTCCTGTTCAAATTCTATAATTTTTTCAGGTGCATTCTTCACCAATTCATAAACGTGCCACAAAAGCTCCCTGATTCCTTCTCCTGAAACTGCTGAAATTGGAAATACCTCCATTCCCTGAGGTTCAAATTCTTCTTTCAACATAGTGATAACTGTTTCCTTTTCCATTTCATTCATGGCATCCATTTTATTTGCAGCGATCACCATGGGACGTTCTGAAATTTCTATATTATATTTTTTAAGTTCTTCCATAATCGCATATACATCATTAATAGGATCTCTTCCCTCGACAGATGCACCATCGATAATGTGAAGAAGCACTTTTGTTCTTTCGATATGGCGTAAAAATTGTAAACCAAGCCCAACACCCTCACTGGCACCTTCAATAATTCCTGGAATATCCGCAATAACAAAACCTGCACCATCCGATAAGTCTACAACGCCAAGGTTCGGGTTTAGTGTTGTGAAATGATAATTAGCAATCTTTGGCTTTGCATTGGTGACTCTGGATAAAAATGTAGATTTACCTACATTGGGAAATCCTACAAGGCCTACATCGGCAATTACCTTTAATTCCAGTGTTACATATAATTCCTGGGCTGGCTGCCCCGGCTGGGCATATTTAGGTGCCTGCATGGTTGAAGTTGCATAATGCATATTACCGTTTCCGCCATGTCCGCCTTTTAAAATGACAACCGGATCTGTTTTATTAGACATATCCATAATGACTTTGCCGGTTTCAAAATCTTTGATCACTGTTCCTGGTGGTACCCTACATATTACATCAGCACCATTAGCACCATGCTGACGTTTTTTATTGCCCTCTTTTCCGTCTTCTGCACAATATTTTCGTACATTCCGGAAATCGTTTAACGTATTAAGACCTTCATCAACAACAAAAATGACATCTCCGCCATCTCCGCCATCTCCGCCATCTGGTCCTCCTGCCGGTACATAAAGTTCTCTGCGAAAGCTGACATGGCCATCTCCGCCTTTTCCGGAACGAATAAAAATTTTTGCTCTGTCTGCAAACATAAACAACAGTCTCCTATCTTTCTTGTTAAAAACCGATTCCACCCTGCTTCATCTGGTTTTGTGGCTCTTTTTGAGCTATGCACCTCGATTTGGCGCCACCCATGAAATTGAGAAACTCGCTGTGCGAGTGTTCTCATCGTTGTGCTCCGCTTCATCTCGGTCACGGCATTCACCGTATATGTAAGGATAGAAATATGGCTTATCGTGAGTAAGCTCCCACAGCCATATTTCTATCCTTACATGCATGCTCAATGCTTACGTGCAAAAAAGGCTGGAGTTTTTTGCTCCAGCCTAACCATACATGTATCTTATTCGTTAACGGATACCGGATAGATAGAAACCTGCTTCTTATCTCTACCCTTTCTCTCATAGCGAACAACGCCATCAACCAATGCAAATAAAGTATCATCTTTACCTCTACCTACATTAATACCTGGATGAATTCTGGTACCACGCTGTCTATATAAAATATTACCAGCTTTAACGAACTGACCATCTGCTCTCTTCGCACCAAGTCTTTTAGATTCGGAATCTCTACCGTTCTTAGTAGAACCCATACCTTTTTTATGAGCGAATAACTGAAGGTTAAGTTTTAACATGATTTACACCTCCTGATTCAAAATTACAATGTACTTTTTACCATACTTTTGTTCTATTGTAGTCATTCCAAGCATAAAGGACTGAAATAACAATTCAGCTTCTTTGCTCGGCATATTCTTCATAATGACATTTTGGAAATTAATCTTCTCACTACCGTTAATCTCTTTTTCGTCATCCGTGAAACTTTCCAGGGAATTTACCAAATTAATATATAAAATCGATACTGCACTACAAACAATATCCTTCCCTTTTTTGCCATATTCGGCATGTCCTTCTAACTGGACACCAACTATCTCTTCTTTTTTGTTGAAAACAGTTACAGTTATCATAACGATATATTAAGCGTTAATTGCTTTAATCTCAACCTTTGTAAATGGCTGTCTATGACCCTGTTTTTTGTGATAGCCGGTTTTTCTCTTATACTTGTAAACAACAACCTTTTTGTCCTTACCGTTGCCGATCACGTTAGCAGAAACACTTGATTTTGCTACGTCCTCGCCACATAAGAAACCTTTGTCGTTGCTAATAGCAATAACATCAAATTTTACTTCAGAACCAGCTTCTGCATTAAGCTTCTCTACTTTAATGATATCACCTTCAGCTACCTTGTACTGCTTGCCACCTGTTGCAATAATTGCGTACATACGGTTACCTCCTATTATCATTACTCGCCAAGTTCGGTGGTGTCTGATAAATACTGTTACCAGTAAATAGACACACTTCTACCTCCTTGTGCGGCACACTAGAATATATTAACAAATAGGCAGAAAGTTGTCAATTGTTTTTTTATAAATATATACTCCTATATGTTATACAAAGTTAAAATCATATATATCATACGGTTAAATCAATACTTCCACCCTCAGCCATAACGGGCATCTCTGATGTCTGTATCGGTACCTCTGCTCCTGAAATTTCCAGAGAAACTCCTTCACTGCTGCAATTTCCTTTAGCTGCTTCTTCCTTTTCTTTTTGCAGCTTATTAAAAAAAGCCTTGAGATATTTTAAGTCCGCTTCCATAATCTCCCGGAGTTCTTTTGCCCGGTGTTTTTTCTTAAGAAGTTCCAGGTCATCATCATTCATATCCCTGTGTATGCTTCCCATTAGTTCATCTGCGGTTTCCTCCATGCTCTCTTTCATAGTCTCTTCCATGAGTTTCTGCAATTCTTTCATTAGTTTTCTTAACTCTTCTTCATTTATCTCAGGAACCTTTTCTTCCTTCTTTTTTTCCTTTGATTCGTTCAAGTCAGAAATTCCATTGTCTTCCGCTTTATCCTGACAGGAACCACGCTGTTTTGCAAGCTCTTCCTCGTGCAGATGCTTCAGTTTTTTTCGGGCCACCCGTTCCAGTTTTTTGGCATGGGCAATTGCCAGTTCCACTTCTTTTTCATCGAATTGACCTGTTTTGAGTTTTCGATAAAGTACTCCAAGATTCGACTGTGCTGTTGCAAGTGCTTTCCCTGCACTATCCGATGTCTTTGACAATAAAATTTTAGTTGAAATATATTTGAACTTGTAATTCAGCCGTTTTGTTTTTTTCTTGACAGACTTCTTAATCCTGATTGTTCCTGCAACGCTTCCGTCCTGATTTTTGATTGTATATTCCTTTACATCATACATATTTGAATTAAAACTGATTCCCATGCCATCATCCTCCTTGATAAGGCAGCTTTTCATGCCGTCGTTCTGGTAATTCCGTTTACCAATTACACATACTATATTTATTATATCGGCAACCTGGTCTATAAATTTTACCATATAGTAAAATATACATACATGTATGGCTGCTTGGCTAATTATTTGTTAAAATAAAAGCATTCAAAAACTGTCTATAATTTGTGATGATTTAGAATCACTTCATGAAAAGGTCTCCGAACCTTTTTTCTGGTCAATTCAAAGACCCCCAGCTTGGTGATTTCCACAAAATACCCCGGAATCTTGTCCCTCTTTAACCCCCGTTCCAGACATTTGACTACCTGCTGCCGGTCTTCTTCCGTGTGCATATTGATAAAATCAACCATAATAATACCCGACAAATTTCTCAACCGGAGTTGTCTGACTATCTCCTGTGCTGCTTCAAGATTCAGTTTAAGAATATGGCCATCCTTATTCTTCTTTCCAATGGATTTTCCGGTATTCACATCAATGACTACCATTGCTTCTGTTGGCTCAATCACTAAAAATCCGCCGGATTTAAGCCATACTTTAGGACTTAACAGCCTGTTAGTTTCAGTTTCCAGATTTAACAGCTTATAAAGCGGATAATCATTATCCCCATACAAAACTACAGAAGAAACAATGTCTTTTAACCGTTCTTCTACCTCCGGCAAATCCGTTTTTACTTTATCAAGACGGTCAGTTCCATATTCTTCTAAAATTGCAACATATTCCGTGCTTCCTTCTTTAATACATCCTATCCTCTTATCATAGGATGCTTTATGAATCAGCTTATCCATTTCTTTTGCTAGCAGTTCATATTCCGATAAAATAATCTGGTCATCCATATGCTCACAGGCAGTCCTAAACACACAGCCATAAGTTGAAACCGGAAGATTTTTTAACGCTTTTACCCGTTCCATATTCTTAATCTTTTTAGATACACCAATCGTACCTTTTTGCAGATCTAATGCCACATATTTGCCGCTGATATTAATATTTCCGGTTACTCTTGCCTGTTTCATTTTCTGTGGCTCCTGTTCTACCTGAACAAGCACGAGGTCATTTTCTGCAATGGATGGCAATCCTTTTGGCAGGGTTCGGTTCAATACAAGAGCAGGCTTATCATTTAACGGCAGATATCCTACATGTTCTGCATCCAGACGGATAAAAGCTGACTGGATATTTTTAACTACCTTTTCTACTCTTCCAATATAGATATTCCCAATCTGTAAAGATTGATTTTCCTGCAAAGGATGGCATTCCACCAGCTCATTGTCTTCATAGATCAAAAGGTAAGAAAGGTTATTTAATTTTGTAATAACTGCCTCATTCATAGTAATTCCTCTTTAGTTTACATAATGTTATTATTGTAAATTATTCTATCTTTGTCCCGCTTTCTAATAGCGAAACCAGCTCTCCGTCTTCATTTTTCATATAAGTTTCTATCCGGTGTATCTGATAATCAAATTTCTTATATTCACATCCTATTTCTTTGCAAAGTGCCTCTACCACCAGTTCCGGTTTCAGGTTATACTCACTTCCGGCAGCAAGCAGCATATAAATCCTGTCTCCCTGAGGATGCAGTTTAAATATGCCTTTCCTGATATCTTCTATCTTTTCATTTTTCTTGGTTTTACGTAAAACCTCAATGACGTCTTTTTCCAAAAGATGTTCGGATGCTTCTAAAAGCCTGTCCCTCTTTTCACTCATCACATCAGCCCCACAAACATTGTCTGCTTCGTCTAACAAATTTCCTGCCTCGTCTTTCGCCAAAACAGTAATGATGTAATCGGATGCCGCTACGATGGACATGGAATTTTTCGCACGCTCTGGAAGCAGAACTACATCCTTTACAGTGATCCCTTCTACCATCTGTTCATTAAAACGTCTTACAAATTCATCCGAGGATATCAGGCTGTTAAATTCCGCATCAAAATATTCACCTTCACTGGTTACGCCTAATGCCAGCGGTGCTGCAAAGGACATAAGCTGGTGCGGGCTGAACCCTTGTGAGTATGCGATATCCAGACCTGCCCGTTTTACTGCTTTTTGGAAATACCTCATTACATCCAGATGTCCAATAAACTTGAGATGCCCTGATTTCGTATATTTAATTCTTACCTTCAAAACAGACACCTCCTCCAAACTTAGCGGCTCCACAGCCGGAGCACTGTTCCCGGCAATTCGGCGTAACAATTCCCTGTCTTGCCTTTTCCCATTCAGAAGCCAGAAAACGTTTGGTTACACCAATATCAATAAAGTCCCAGGGTAAAATCTCATCCAGCGACCGTTCCCTTGTCGTGTAAAAAGGAATGGAAATTCCATTTTTTTCAAATGCCGCCATCCAACGATCATTATCAAAAAACTCTGTCCAGGAATCGAAGATACAGCCGCTTTTATAGGCATCATAAATGACACTGGAAAGCTTTCTGTCACCTCTTGCAAGGACTCCCTCCAATACAGATACATAAGATTCATGATAAGTATATTTCATGGATTTAAAATTCAGCTGCTGCCTGAAAATATCCTTTACATGATGTGCCCGTTCTATATAAGTCTCACCGTCTAACATTGGTGCCCATTGGAATGGAGTGAAGGGCTTTGGCACAAAAAAGGAAGAAGAAGCTGTAATGGATATTTTTCCGTTCCGTTCCTCCTTTGGTATGGAATAATATGCCTCTGCTACCGTTTCACAAAGCTTAGGAATCCCTTCTGCATCTTCATTTGTTTCTGTTGGAAGACCCAGCATAAAATAGAATTTCACCTTGTTCCAGCCACCTTTGAAGGCCTGCATGGCACCATTTAAAATTACTTCTTCTGTCAATCCCTTGTTAATGACATCCCGAAGTCGCTGGGTGCCTGCTTCCGGTGCAAAGGTTAAGGAGCTTTTTTTGATATCCTGTACCTTTTTCATCACATCAAGGGAAAACGCATCAATCCGAAGAGACGGCAGGGAAACATTGACATCATTGTTTCCAATCTCATCGATCAGGAAATAAATCAGCTCTTTTAGGCATTCATAATCCGATGAACTAAGTGAACTTAAGGATATCTCTTCATGTCCGGTAGAGCGTATCATTTCTCTTGCATATTTTTGTAATGTTTCTACATTCTTCTGTCTGGTGGGACGATAGATCATGCCTGCCTGACAGAAGCGGCAGCCTCTGATGCAGCCACGCATAATCTCAAGCGTAACACGGTCCTGCGTAGCCTTGATATATGGCACCAACGGTTTAGATGGATACGGTGCTTTATCAAAATCCAGAACGATTTCTTTTGTTATGGTTTCCGGAACATCTTCTCTTACCGGTTCAAATGACGCAATCGTGCCATCTTCCTTGTAATCAACCTTATACATGGAGGGGACATACATCCCCGGAATTTTTGCAATTTGATAAAGTAATTCCTCTCTGGCTACGCCCTGTTTTTTTAATTGTTTATATAATTCAAATACATCATCAAAGCGGGTTTCCCCCTCCCCAATGTAAAATACATCAAAAAAATCAGCGATGGGTTCTGGATTATAACTACATGGTCCCCCGCCAAAAACAATGGGATCCTCCAGTGTACGGTCTTTCGCCCAGATTGGAATGCCGGAAAGCTCCAGTATTTGCAGAATATTGGTATAACACATTTCATATTGTAATGTAATACCTAAAAAATCAAATTCCTTAACGGGAGTCTGGGTTTCCAGGGAAAACAGAGGAATCTGCTTCTCCCTCATAATGCGGTCCAAATCTGGCCAGGGAGAATAAACACGCTCACAATATGCATCCTCTCTTTTATTGATCACATCATAAATAATCTGAATTCCCAGATGACTCATTCCAATCTCATAAACATCCGGAAAGCACATACAAAACCGGATATCCATATCCTCCGGATTTTTCTTTATCATATTTACTTCATTACCGATATATCTTGCCGGTTTTTCTATCTTCATCAGAATTTCATCTGAAAGTGCTAATCTGCTCATATTTTCTCCTTTTCCGCATTTCCCATATTTGAAAAATATTTTACAAATTCAATTCTCAGGGTATATTGCAATATAACCAATGTTATTTTTTCAAACAAAGTAAAATATATCATAAATGCGAGCAGATGTCATGTTTTTTCTACACCGACAGCTCTGTTCCGTCATAAATGATCATCCAATATTCTTCCATCGAACCATTATCATAAGAGTTACGCTTTTTTCCTGTTCCACCCTGTTCTGGAAATTGATCAGACATTTTATGAGTACAAATTGTATGTGTCACAGAATGATCTTCTGACAGAGTAATAGACAGGTCATCATGCGATAGCTGAATATCCTTTATGATTTGTCCGTTTAGAAGCTTCCTTAGATTATCCACAGACCTTGCATAATCATCTCCATAGCTAATCCACGGTTTATAAGTAGATGCAAAATCAGGATAACATTCTAAAACCCTATCGTCCAATAAAATATGTTCTCCTGCCATCCATATGCAATATACAATCCATCTTATACCAAAATCACCTTCAATTTTTAATCCAACAAATCCGGGACCTCCCATACCATAAGTACCCATACAAGGGGAAAAATCAATTACTTTACTATTCCTTAGCTTTTCCAGTCCAAACTGACCAAGCGTTAGAGGTTTACCAAGCATGATAGTCTCCGAAGATTTTGGGATATAACGAAAAACAGGATATCTTTTAGCCTTTTTAAATCCCCTTGATTTCCATATGCTCATCTCTTCCCGCTTTGTTATAACAAAATTTTCCTTCACCAATCCCATATTCAGATTCAGATACTTGTGTTTCATTTTTCCTCCCTGATTTGTAATCCGCCGTAAGGTAAGGTTCGAAGCCACCCTATCCTATTCCTCCATATTCATATAGGTTTTGGCAAAATCTTTTACCTCATCATAAGCTTTTCTGATATAACTCATTGCCTGCTTTACAGCCGGTTCTTCTTCCTCTAATTTTGTAATCTGGATACTCATGTCCTTCCATGCCATGGCTGCGCCTTTTTTGACATCCTGACCACCATACAGATAACATGAAAATAGCATGACACATAACAGGAACAGAAAAATCTTTCCTTTAAAGAAAAAAGATCCGGAAGTGTTCCTATTGGTATTCCCCTGTGTTTCATCATATCCATAATAACTGTATTTATATGAATTGTCTACATCCTTTCCATGTACCTCCTTAGTATTTATGGCATGCTGCCGGCGTAAATGTTCCCGGACTTCGGAATACATCTCGTTCAAATATAATATCTCCAAAAGCTTGTTTACCACATTATATGACGGAATGGGAAAATTATATTCCATTCATATATCAATAAATGGAAAAAGGCCGCTAAAAATTCAGGGAAAATCTCCTCCCAGCAAAAGTGCAATCCCCAAAAAAACAAAGGCCAGCAAAAAGTTCCAACTATAGTGAAAACCAAAATAGCTGATACAGATATTTTAATAAAATTATTATGTTGAAGATAATCTTTAATCCATCCGGGATGATACCATTTCATGTTGAAGCCTTTCACTTATGTATTCTCATTAAGTTTATCATAATACTGCATCATATCAAGTGCTTTCTCTATGGAAATACAGTCCGCATATCTGCCATTCCACATAAATGTATTATAATATGTATAGCTTGTTTCTCCATCTATAAATACATTGTCAACTGTTGTATTTGCATATTCTGGAACCATCATATGAAATCCATGTTCAAATCCACACTTAATCGTAGCATCTATGCAATAGTCCGTTTGAAGTCCCACTACAATGATGTCGCTTTCCTCTTTATTTTTGAGATATTCCAACAAACCAGTTCCTTTAAAAGCACTATTTACATTTTTGTCAAATATCTGCTCTCCGTTTATTGGTCTAAATTCATCATATATTTCAAATCCTTCCTGTCCTTTCGTTAATTCACAGCCAGGTCCATCATCATGGCGGACATAAATTACTTCTATTTTATTCTTTCGGGCTGTTTTAATCAGTAATTTTACATTAGCTGTAAATTTTTCAAACTGATATAGCTTTTCATTCGTGATGGCATTTTGTGCATCAACTACTAATAATACCATTTCTGTTCCTTTCTATTTCTGTCAGTTTATTTCCACGAGCAATGTGCCAAGTGCCGTGCCTGCAAATTATTTGACTTTCTCAGGCATTGAGTCTGGCAAGTGCCTTTTACTTTTTGTGCCAGTTATAAAATTCTTTTAACTCTGCCTTTCGCCCCTCTGGCAGCAATGTCTTTTTCATATTCTGAATGGCTCCTTCCAATGCCAGTAGTCTGTGAATACAGGCAGATGGATCATTTTCTTGTATTTTTAACCATGCCTGTTCTGCCCCCAGCTCTTTTAACTCATCATATGTATGGATACCAGCTTCATTTAACTGCCGTTCTACTTCTTTTCCGATATTTGGTAATTTAGATAATTCACCCATATAACATCTCCTTAACATAAAAATAGATAATCTGTCAGACTGAACCTTTCTTGATTACAACAATAATATATTTTTCCTAATATTTTCATTAAATCTTAATTCAATAATAATCCGTAACTATATCGGAAAATAGACAGTGAAATATTTCAACTTGCAATTCTTCGCTTGATAATAATTCTGTACTAATATTAGGTACCTTTTTATGTATTATTTCGGGCGATAAAACATATATATTATTTTTTTCAAATGTTTCTTGTAAAGCAATTACTGATTTGTCATCTAATTTATAATTTGCGGAATGTGTAGAAAAACTCCATTGTTCTCGTGGTAAATTGTTCTGTGGGATATATGTTGTTTTATTCGTATAAAAATAACAACATGGGAATATTAAACTTATAAATATTTCTAAATCATACCTTTCTCCACCTAATATCTTTATCAGTTCAATATCATCATCCATAATATCTTGGTCTTTTTTTAATAAAACTGAATAATGAAGACTCGGGTAAGGAGGTGTATGTATATGATTTTGAACATAATATTCCTCAAACACAGACTTAATTGCTTTTCTAAAAAATTTATCTTTTTCTGCACGCAATTTTCCGTTTTCTAATAGTTTCTTAAATCTAATATGCTCAACTGATTCCTTATATTGTATATCTTCATAACAAAAACCTTTAGGATAGTATTTTTCAATAGCACAAATTACATCTTCATAATCACATACCGTTTTTTTCATATATCATTTTCCTTTCTTAGACCTTGTTGAATTTGATGATTTATTAAAATCTTTATCTGACAATAGTTTTCTTGCTTTTCGAGCACGAGCATTTCCTTTTTTAGCTGCTGCATCAATCTCTTTTCTTGTTTTATCAAGCCATTCCGATGGAAATTCCCTCCGAATACTATTTTTCTTCTCTTCAGATATTATCTCATTTGCTGTTCTATTATCATTAACATTCTCTCTACTGTTTTTCTCATTTTGATAAATCTTCGGTCCATCTTTTTCTTCCGCCGATATGCTCTCAACCCTGTTCTTTTCTTCCTGATTCTCCGGCACTCCCGGAAGATTATTGGTATCTTCATCTGTTGCAT
>JAIDOW010000044.1 GCA_029063085.1 Lachnospiraceae bacterium | reverse complement strand
CGACAAGCAGGCATACGCCCTCAGCCTTCGTCTCGGGGGCTCGGTTATGTGTATTAGAGACATATAAACTACTATCCCAAATAGTTCACTGCAAGAATCGCTGCTCCAAGAACCGCAAGAACAATACCTGTCGCACGGTTTAAGGTTACTGCACTGGCTTTGTTTGCAAATTTAGCTGCAATCCTAGCCCATAATAGTGTCGATGCCACACAAAAAACCAGACATTTAATATCCGGCATCCCTCCAATCACAAAGTGGCTCACAGCTCCCGTAAAAGCAGTAAAGGCCATGATAAAGACACTGGTTCCCACTGCGGTTTTCAATTCATACCCCAGAACACTCGTCAATATCAGAAGCATCATCATTCCACCTCCTGCACCAATGAAACCACAGATAAAACCAACGGCAACACCACTGATGACGGACTGCATCATCCTCTTGCTACCACTGACAGCATTCATGGATTCCTTCGTAGTCATAACCGGTTTTACAATAAATTTGATTCCCAGCAGAAATGTCATAAATACGGAAAAGCTTCCCATTGTTGTATTAGGAACCTTGCTTGCCGTAAAACTTCCCACCATAGTAAACAATAAAACCGTAATCATCATCACCAGTCCGTTGCGGACATCCAGATTTTTATTCTTTCCATAGGTATATGCACTGACTGCACTTGCAAGAACATCACTGGCCAGTGCGATACCTACTGCTTCGTAAGCGGGCATTCCCAAAAATGTGATCAGCATAGGACTGATCACCGCTGCTGCACTCATACCTGCAAATCCGGTTCCAAGCCCTGCTCCAATACCTGCAATAAAACATATTAAAAATTGGTACATTATCTCGTCTCCTCCCTTAGATGCCGGTTAATATTTTTCAGCATATGCGTATTGCACCTTTGCAATGCTGCAATCTCCTCTTCGGATATTCCATCAAACATGATTGCCAGAAATTTCTCCTGTGCAGCCCTTCCATCTGTAATAATATCTTCCGCAGCTTTACCTATCATCAGATGTGCTGTTTTCCGATTGTCCGTTGCATACTGTTTTTCCAGACAGCCGTTTTTTTCTAATCTCTTAATAGCAGCAGATACCTGTGATTTTGATAAATACCTGATCTCTACAATATCCGATGCAGTATCAAAAACCGGATTATTCGCCAGAAATAAAAGGATATCCAATTCTATACGGGTAATATGGTATTTCTCACATACACCCTCTACACACTTTGCATAGAGCACTTTAATTGCATTATGATGCTCCCACGGATTCAATGGGATCATATCCGCACCTCTTTTTGTTCTTTTTAGAACTATTGTAGCGTAAAATATAGAAATGTCAAGAAAAAAGATGTGCCCGATTCTTCTTTCGCAACACACTCTTACTAATCAACCAGCCGGTTTAATATTCTAAGTAATACTTCTTTGTCTGAATACTCAATAATTTTAACTTCACCAATTGTACAAGGCAAAACAAACCGGAACTCTTCCATTCTTCTCTTTTTATCATTTAGCATTTTCAAATAAATTTCATCAACAGATATTCCTTTAACTTTTACCGGTAAACCTATTGTTACAAGCAGGCTTTTTATTCTTTTATATTCATCTAATGCCAGCATTTTCAGATATACTGCTAACTCTATTGCCCCCATTATACCAACAGAAACTGCTTCCCCATGTAATAATGTATAATCACTGCATGCCTCAACTGCATGTCCTATCGTATGTCCAAAATTTAATATGGCTCTTCTTCCTTTATCATGCTCATCCTGCATTACTACATCCCGCTTTATCCTGCAATTTTCTTCTATAAGATATTCCATCACTTCGGTATCACATTTTAAAATGTTTTCTGCATATTCCTCAACATACGCAAAAAGCCCTTCACTTGCAATAATAGAATGCACTACTATTTCTGCCAAACCATTTCGCAGCTGCCTTTTATCCAATGTCTTTAAAAACTGCGGGTTAATACATACTATTTCAGGCTGGTAAATACTCCCTATTGCATTTTTGACCATTTTGCAGTTTACCCCAACTTTCCCTCCCACACTGCTGTCTACTTGTGACAACAATGTAGTCGGCAATTGAATAAACCCTATCCCTCTTTGATAAGTTGATGCCGCAAAACCGGCAGTATCACCAACTACACCTCCTCCGAATGCCAGAATCATATCCTCTTTGTCAAACTGTTTCTGCAATAATAAGGTATAGATATTTTGTACTGTTTCCAGCTGTTTTGATTTTTCACCAGCAGGCATAATATATTGATGTACCTCTATCATTTCATCATAAAAATAAGATTTAATACATTCTCCATATAACTGATGCACAGTTTGATCTGTTACAATTAAAATACGCTGATGTTTTAATAATTTTATAATCCTATGCAATAAACATGCTAAATCAGAATGAATGCAAATATCATAACCTCGTTGTTCCATGTTCACACGAATTATTTTCATAATTTATCCTCACTATATCGAATCATCATCTATCCTATGCTAAAGCTCTTTCATCCATACTGTTTTTAAATATTGGGGTCCGTTGCAAATTCAATACATTTTGCAGCTAATTCCAGTTCCTTTTTTTCAATATCTTCCAAGCGGCTTATGATCCTCTGCAATATAGATTGCTGTTTAACATACAGCATCTTGATCAATAAATTTCCGGCTATCTTCCACTGTTTACTCAAGTCGATATATCCTTCCACTATACTTTGAGGCATGGATAAGGAGTATTGCCCGGATGCCCACTCCAAAAACCGGGCATATAATAACCTTGTGGGAGCAGGTCCTGCAAACCCGACAATTCTTGAACTGATCTTCTCCAATTCCATACATAAAATATCATCTGTCTTCCAATCACCTATTGTTGAAAAGTATCCGCTCAGCAAACGGATGCTTTTCAAAACATTTCCATTTTGCATTGTTTTGTCTGCCACCCTCTCCGCATTTTCTTTTATTTTCCTACAGATATATTCTTTGTTTATAACAGCTTCCTCTCCTGAAGATTCCAAGAAAATTATATATGCCCAAGTACCGTCAGTGCCCATCCCTGACTGCATTGCATCCAGTAAATGCCCTATGCTTATTGCACCTTTGAATGTTGTTCCAGCTATTGTCTGAATATAATTATCTGCAATATATGCCAGCCCCTTTTGTTCATCTATTCCAAACACAACAATATCATGATCACCATGCTTTTTCCCATACTCAATATGATAATCCATATAATAAATATCTACAGAAACCATAACGGGAATCCCACATGCCAGCTTTTCCTTGATCAATTTTAATCCCTTGGTAACATCCCTCATATCCATAACCCCTAAACGAATCCCAAACAGCTCCAGGCATCTGCTAATTTCCTTTTCGTCATCTACCATATTGGCACATTCAATGCTTGCACTTACCAGATTGCCCTTCTTGTCTGCCTCCGTTTTAAATTGCAGCCCCGTTGATAACCCCAAAATAATCTCCTCTGAAATATCTGTCCCCATATTTCTGGCAAGATCTGCGAGGCATGCCAGAAAGCATATGTGTCCCTGGCATAATTCATATTGAGTCAAACCTATGTATTCTGCCTCCATTTATCATACCTCTTTCTTCTCTACTGTTTTTCTCGCTATCAGTCCAATAATGGCTAGCTGCTTATCGGTATCTGCATTCCAAAATTTGCAGTCTTTTCTTGCCATTATATTTTTACTGTTTAACCAGTCATTCCACGCAGACTCACAGCACTCAAGATTCCATGCTTTTTCAATTACCAAGCTTTGGTTTTTCTCCCACAACTTTTTCCAGTATTCCAATGAATGGAATGTGGTATTCTCCTTTTCATTCCAATATGGCTTCAGGCTGTCTGGTATACCTTCCTCAAATTCCTTTACCAGACCCGGACCAGACATAACAAAATACCCATTTGGCTTAAGCAACGGAAGCAGATATGTATTCAGATAATTCTCATCTGTTCCAAAATAATGATATGCACCATAAGATACGATCATATCAAAAAACTCATCTGCATATGGCAGATTTCTTGCTTCTGCCTTTATTGGAAACACTTTGTCTTCTACTTTGTATTCCTCTATTCTTTTCATATTATCAGTAGGCGGAATCCACAAATCATTGGCAAATACCTTTACCTCATACTGTTTTGCCAGATAGATGGATGTAAGTGCTTTCCCACATCCCAAATCAAGTATTTTTATATCCTTTTTAATATCCACATACTGTAATGTCTCTTCCATCATCCGCAGACAATTCGGTCCCATTAAATTCGCAGTGATTTTTTCGTCTAAAATATTCATATTACTTTCTCCTTTTGCTCCAAGAACTTTTATTGGATTTCATTTCCTATTGACAAAATGCTTCCTGAATCTTCAAAACTGCGCCTGCAATATCTTCCATATCTTTTTGTGCTCCTAACAATGTATATTGGGGAATACATACCACCTTCTCACCTATTTTATTGGCATTAGGCAAATCCTTTTCCTTCTTATAATCATATCCCGGTATTTTTCCCATAAAATTATTTTCCATAAAAAACTGCGTCTTAGATAGTACCGGAAATGAAATGAATGCAGGTATTCCTTCCGCTTTCAGTGCTTCTACAAACTCCTGTCTGGGATGCCCCCCAAATTTGCTGTCTTCATAATAAAACATGTACATATAGTGCGTCATACCCTCAACCGCATAATCAGCAGGCTTTTGCGGTTTAATTCCATCAACCTTATTCATCAAACTATCCAAATATTGGGCATTTTCAATTCTTCTCCTCATCATCTCTTCCACTCTGTCCATTTGTGCCAACAGTACAGCTCCCTGAAATTCATTCATTCTACAGGTAGAGCCTACAACAGTATGCGTATAACCCTTATCATCTTTCGGTCTCCCCACACCATGTATCAAATAGGCCTGTTCATACAAATTTTTATTATTTGTGACAATAGCACCTCCCTCTCCACATGTCATCAGCTTACCGTTTTGAAAGCTAAAGATTGCCATATCACCAAAAGATCCCAGCTTTTTCCCTTTATAGCTCCCGTTATGCCCATGTGCCGCATCTTCGATAACGTATATCCCATGTTTTTTAGCAATTCTACAAATTTCATCCATATTACAAGAATGTCCGGCCATATGTACCGGAATAACTGCCTTGGTTTTTGGTGTTATCGCCTGTTCAAAGGCTTTCGGATCCATGCAAAACGTTTCAGGATCTACATCCACCAAAACAGGAACTGCATTACAATAAATCACTGCCGAACAGGTAGAAATATAAGAAAATGCCGGTATAATCACTTCATCACCATGGGATATGCCCAGTGCAGACATGGATATTTCCAATGCATGTGTCCCACTGGTAACACCTAAACAAAATTCACATTCCTGCATTGTGGCAAACTTTTCTTCAAATTCAATCACTTTACGACCAGTGGTTCGCCACCACTTACCGCTCTGTACAACCTCTGTCAATAATGCAATTTCTTTTTCATCACCATAGGGCCACTTCGGAAAGCTATCCTGCTTATACGGTATGCCTCCATTTACTGCAAGCTTACTCATCTTTTCATTCATATATTTTTCTTCCTTTCTTAAATGTATCTTCTGCTTATAAAACAGAATAATCCACTTTTCCAATTGCATTCTTTTTAATGGATCTTACAAGTTCAATTACTCTTGGTATCTGCCTGCTGCTTAAATGCTGTGACAGATATAACCTCACTTCTTCCTTGGAAATATCTTCTGCCACAATATAAGCCTTCATATACTCTATGCTCTTCTCATCCGTTTTTCCCACAATAACACAGTCTGTTATCTTTGTATGTTTCATGATAACCGATTCAATTTCTCTGGGATTCACTGTTTTCCCGCCTATTTTAATCAAGTGTTTACTCCGCCCCAATATATACACATAACCTTCTTCATCTATTTTTCCAATGTCACCCATTTTAAAATAACCGTTCTCATCAAACGTAGATTCCGATTCTCCAAAATAACCGCTAAACATTGCGGGGGATTTTACATAAATTTCCCCTTCCTGTCCACACTTCAATATCATTCCGTTCTTACTGCGGATCTGTATTTCTACTCCGGGCATAGTTTTACCCACAGACTCATAATTTTCACCGGAAACCCTTGAGGCTAATCCTCCTGTTTCCGTACTGCCATAATTACCAGACAAGATAATATTATATTTCTCCTTGTAACTATTAAATAAATGACTATAGGTTTTTCCTGCACCAACCAATCCAATTCTCAAGGATGAAATATCATATTTATTATTTCTATCCACAGCCGCCATCGCATCAGCAATTGCCGGGACCATCAACACAATTGTCATCTTTTCTTCACTGATTGTTTTCAATACCTTTCTGGGTACAAACTGTTCAACAACATAAATATCCACACCGGAAATAAGGGCAGGTAGAAAAGCTCCGCCAAATGCAAAAGAATGCGTGATCGGACAGACACTTAATATCCTGTCCTGCTGATGGATACCAAAGCATTGAATATAACTGTTTCCTTCAGCTAATAAGCTTTCAAAGTCCCGAATACATAACTTTGTTTTTCCCGTTGTGCCGGAAGTCATATGTAAAATTCCACCATTATGTTTATCCCATCTGACTTCTTTTCTATTGCCACCCCAAACTGCAATACACTGCTTTATCGTATTTTCATTACTTACCTGAATATCTCCACCGGTAATATTATGTAAATCCGTCAATTCCTCCTTCTTCATATCCCCTGGAACCGGAAGAACCCAGCATCCAATCGAAACATAACATAAAAAATCAATTGCAAAAGCCATTTGACTTTTTACCTGTAAAATAACCTTATCACCTGATTTATAAATCTCCTTCAATTCTTCCTGCCTATATGCAATGAAATCAGCAAGCTCTCCATATGTAATTTCATATGTCTGATTCTTCAGCGTGCAGCTATTTTCTTTCCCCTGATTATATTGTTCCATCCAATCAAACATAGTAATCACCTCTTTCATGTATTCTGTCAGTCAGCAGCGAAGCTCTGTTTTCGCTACTGCCTGTTGTACAATATATCTAAATCACCTACACACTCTGCTTCATCATTGTTTGAACATCTATATTTCCCAATAGATACTCTTTTAAATAGCAGACACTCTCATCATCATGCAGAGCAGCAAAATTAGAAAAAGAGGTTTCAACTTCTTGCTTAAAATCAAAGTGTGCATGTGCTATATGATAATTGACCGCCTCATCCAAATATGCAAACGGATATGCTTTTTTACCCAGCCGGTATCCCAATTCTAAATCTTCACATCCCCACGCTCTTCCAAATTCTACATTGAACATCTCATCAGACTTCATCCATGTCAGCGGCATTGATACATTCCCACCGGTAAAGCCTATCCAATATAAGGTTTCTTTTTTTCTGTCAAAAATCTCCTTAATTAATCTTTCAATCGAATTTAATCTTTGGTTCGGTGCTATTTTTGAAAAAAATTCCGTCTTTATATCACTTTCTGTTATAATCCTTTTCATCAGAGAATCCTTTGCCTGTAAGCCTTCATTATGGCATACCAGTATGCCCCGGGAGGGATCCTCAAAAAATTTCATCTGTGTTAATGTAACAATCCTCCCATGCAGGATTCTAGGATACTCTTTTTGGTGGTGATAATGTGCCGCAATAAAATCAGGGGAAAGGATACAATCATCATCGCAAAATAAAATAATTTCCCCTTCCGCTTCCAATGCACCTCTGTTTCTGGCAGCTGCCCTACCGGCATTTTTTTGATTGATCACCCTTAAATTCCACTCCGTTTTACGCTTTTTCAGATACTCTGCCGAACCATCTGTAGATCCATCATTCACAATAATCACTTCAAATTTATCAACATCCATTTTTTGAATATCAATAGATGCCAGTGTAAGCTTCAAACGGCTTAAATGATTAAATGTAGGAATCACCACACTTATTTTTCCGTTATTTTTCCTTTGTGTCACTGTTCTAACAACTCCTTTATCATATCTATCACGTCGTCAACTGATTTGAAAATCTGTGCATTAAAACACTCATCCGGTAATTCAATATCAAATTCCCCTTCTATTTGTAACAGTAAATCCATGGCATCTATGGAATTTATATTAAATACTGCCAGAAAATCATCTGTAATATCCTTTTGCGTATATTCTTCTTCCAACTCTAACTCACTAATAATCAACTGCTTAACCTTGATTTCAATTTCTTCTCTACTCATAGTTTTATCCTCCTAAAAATGCTTTCATCAGAACCGTGGCTTATTTTTCTCCCTATGCTCCTTTAATTCCATGAGTCTTTTGCATACTCTTCGATCCGAATACAATGGCATCCCTCTCATCTCTTCAATAGATAATATGTCATTAAAGAACAGGTTACAGACCTCATAGGTTGAATAACACTTTTTACAATAGTCCATCCGTATTTTCTCGCCACACAAAAGCTTATATAATTTGTCATGACCAATCCTGTCCTGAACTGTTTTTAAATCTTCTGCAAACAGATTTCCTAACTGCCTTGTCCATCCCAGTGCACACGGGGTAATCATCCCATCATCTAAAGACTGTATGCAAAATTCCGGCAGAACGCATTGATCTTTGCGGATACCGTCCCTGTAAAAAGCCGCCAGACGTTCAAAATATTGTTTTGGCGGTAAAATACGACTGTATTTCGTATAGTCATCTGCCACTTTTTCAAATACCCGGGTGCTTACAAAGTCTGGCTGATGTTCCTCTAATGCTACACCACGTATCGGTGACGGAAATGCCACTAATTTGTCCTCGTATCTTAACAGATAATCTAAAAATTCCGGATAATCTTTTGTATTGGCATTTGACATTACACTATTGATTTCCACCGGAATATCATTTTGTATCAACATATCCAGATTCCCAAGCAAGCGCTCCTGCACCTGCCAGTTCTTCACTCTCTTTTGGTTCATCTCCAATGTATGCCCATCCAAAGAAAAATGTATATGTACATTGCCACAGTTTTTTAATCTGGCAATAAGTTTTTCATCCAGATAATAACCGTTAGTAACAATCTGCACCACAGCATATTTTTCCCCACGCTCCACAATAAACTCTTCTATATTTCTTATCGCAAATAATTCACCTCCACTAAGTCTTAAAATAGGTGTATCTATAATCTCTTCAAAAGAATCTAACATTCGGTTAATTCTCTTCCCCAACTCATTTTGACATTCATATACGTTCTCATTTCTTAATTCATCAGCCAGAATATCCCTTTTATAATGATCATGCTCCTCTATCATTTTTTGCTTTGTATCCATCCAAAGCTCTGTGTTTTTGGGTTCTAATAAATTCAGGCAATAATCACACCTAAAATTACATACATCAAACTTGATTACATAATCATTAAAAAGCATTTTTATCTTTCCCTCTTCATTCTTTAAAAAATCCATGCTTTAATTCCTCCTTTCCTGCTTTACTTTCCAAAATCTTTCGCATATAAAACCCTCCTTAATATTTCTCATATATGCATTCATCATCCTGATATCCCTCGATTTTATCTGCGTTTTATATATTTGGAGTAATTCATTTTTTTGTTCTATGACATCATCTATTTTAATGATTTTTTCTTCTAAGATATACTTAGCACAGGCATTCTCTAATCCTTTTGCCAGCCAGGAAGAATTAGCTGAGTACGGCATATCCTCATAAAAATATAGGGTAAACCATTCTTCATTTTTAAAGCATTCTTCTATGGATTTTTTTACAATTAAATGGTCTTTATGCCATCCACATCCTAAAGGTGCAAATACCGCGTCCGGATGAAGATCGTTTATTACCCTGCAAATACTCTGTTTTACTTCCTTATATATAGTCTCCTGTATAATCTCTGCTTCGCTGATTTCTTTTCCCAAAATATTACTTAGTTTACTCCTGCTTCTCGTATAAGAATCTTCATATCCAAGCATGATATTAGCAATATTCATTTTCCTAACTGCTTCGGCTTCCTCATCTATTATAATGTCATATGCCCTATCCTCAGGCACATGAAGGATATTGTACTTTTTTTTAGTAAATACATCACAATTAACAAATTGTATATTTACATTATTTTTTAATATTGTACCGGCTAACGAAAAACAGGTATCATCCGGATGAGGTGACATTAAAATATATTTTTTCTCCACTCTGATTTCTCCGATCATTCTTTTCTATATTGCCTAATCACATCTGCGATTTCTTCCATCAATACCTTGTCACCTAATAAAATATTATGATTCAGGCACACAACCGTATCCGCTATCCGCCGAGAATTAGGACATCCACCCTCCTTTGCTATTTTAAATCGTTCTTTATCTAAACTTTGAAATACCGGAAGTCTGTGAAGTGCCTCAAAGGCACGGTTACAGGGGATTCCATTTTCCCTCAAATATTGCACAAATTCCTTTCTGGAACCTTTAAAATACTTTTCATCATAGTAAAACATAACCATATAATGAGAGTTTAATGTCACATCTTTCCCTATTTTCTGTAGTACAATTCCATCTATTTTCTCTAACTGCATTTTCAAATATTGATAATTGTTATCCCGTTTCCTTAATTGCTCATTCAGTCTGGCCAGCTGCATTCTTAGCACCGCACCTTGAAATTCAGATAATCTGGCATTTGTTCCCACCAAAATATGCTGATAGTCCGTATCCCCTTCGGCACGCCCACAATTAGATTCCAGAAATGCCATATTCAAAAATTCTCTATCATTACTTGTAAGCATTCCGCCTTCTCCAGCCGTCAGCAGCTTAGCATTTTGAAAACTAAATGTACCGCATATTCCTAATGAACCTGCTTTTTTTCCTTTATATTCTGCCCCATGTGCATGTGCTGCATCTTCAATAACATATAAATCATATTCTCTGGCAACTGCATTCACGGCATCCATATCCACTACATTTCCTGCCATGTGCACTACTATGACAGCTTTTGTTTTATCACTGATTTCCTTTCTGATCGATTCTGAATTTATACAATAATCATCAGCTGACACATCTACCAAAACCGGAATTGCTCCCACTGCCAAAACTGCCGATACCGTGGAATAAAATGTAAATGCCGGAACAATCACTTCATCACCGGCTCCAATTTTTAAGGCTTTTAATGCAATCTCAATTGCAACCGTTCCATTTGCAGTAGAAATCGCACCATTACAGTGACAAAAATCCGCATATTCCTGTTCAAAGGCCTTTACCTGTGTACCCGGATTTCTCCACCATACTGAGGAATTCAAAACCTCCTTTAACTTTTCTTCTTCTTTTTGGTCTGCATAAGGCCATACCGGTATTTTTAACATATAATTCTCCTTTCGGTTTTTAACAATAATTCTATTGCTTCCTCCAGTTCACTTACGCTATCTATAATGCAGTCTGGCTGTTCCTCTTCTAACCGTTCCCTGCTTATTTCCCCCCAGGTCACTGCAATAGATTTCACATCCAGATTATTTGCACATTGAATGTCATTGGGAGCATCACCAACCATTACTGCATTGTTCTTATCAAGTCCCAGATATCGTATGGAAGCTTCCAGACTGTCTGGTGCGGGTTTAGGGTGTTCCACATCATCAGAACAAACAACTGTGTTAAAATATTGCGACAATTCCAAATAGTCCAATATCTCTACAGTACGTTCTCTATTTTTGCCTGTACATAATCCGATTTTGTATCCCCTCTCTGTCAAATATGCTAAAAGTTCAAAAATGCCATCAAAAACAACGATACTATCAAGATTTTCTCTGCTGATTTTTTTATACGGTTCTACCATGGTCAGCGGCAGATGCATTTGCCGGAATATATTTTCAATACTGTCACCACTATAACTAAAAAATTCTTCTAACGACGGTTTTCCCTCCCCTACCACCATTTTATAACTTTCCATTAAAGCCTTTTCCTGTACCTTGAAAGAATCAATAATCACCCCGTCAAAATCAAAGATTACTCCTTTTCTCATCTGTTTTTTATTCCCCCCAATCTGTCTTCATAAGATACTGATAAATCCCCTGTAGACCCAATTCATAAATATCCGATTGAAATCCGTTTATATGTCCCACTGCCTTTTCTGCAAATATTGTTTCTGCATGCCAGCCACCTCTTGCAAAAATATTGGATAAATGTACCTCAACAAATGGCAGATCTGTGGCCGTCAGGACATCTAATATAGAATAGCCTGTGTTTGTAAAGGCTGCCGGATTTATCACAACACCATCTAAATACTCCAAATGTTCCTGAATAAAGTCAACCAACTCCCCTTCATGATTAGATTGAAAAGTAATCAATTTTACTCCTAATCTCTCTGCCTGCTTTCGCAAGCGTGTTTCAATATGTTCCCATGTAACCTTTCCATAAATTTCAGGCTCCCTGATTCCTAATAAATTTATATTAGGACCATTGATTACTCCAATCTGCAAAACCTTTTTCTTCATCTAGATTCCCTCCCCCGAAGATAGTTTTTATTTAAAGAAACATGCTGATGAAGGAGTGCCAATGCCCCGAATACACCACTCCTATCACTATCCTCTGAAACTATCAACTTGATTTTTTTCTTATCCTGCAATGAATCACTTATAGCTTCTTCTATTGGATACATGATAAAGCTGCCCGCACGCATTACTCCCCCTCCCAAGATAAAAAGAGAAATATCCAGCAATATGGCAATATTGGCAATTGCACGACCAACATGTTCTCCAGCCATTCGAAATGTCTCAATTGCCGCCAAGTCCCCGCTTTGGGCATACTCTACAACTTGCTGCAATTCAAAATTTTGACTGCTTTGTTTTGTGAATCCAAGATAACGTTTTAAAATTGCAGGACCAGACGCAATTGCCTGCAAACATCCATAAGCACCGCAGTTACACAGTATCGTATCTTCTGTCACTTTAATATGTCCCAGCTCTCCTGCACCCCCACATTGACCTGTCAGCAGCTTATCATTTATTACAATTCCGCATCCGATTCCAGTACTGATCGTAACATATACTAAATCATGATATCCAATCCCCTTACCGGCAATCAGTTCTCCCAATGCTGCCGCATTTGCATCATCCTCCAAAACAACCGGTATCTGATAACGTTTTTCCAAAGCTTCCATTAGATGTATTCCATTCCATTTCGGATTATTAGGCCATTTTGTTATTACACCTGTTTTTCTGTTAAAAGAAGCCGCAAGTGCCATTCCAATTCCTCCAATTACAGTCTCCTTGGCTTTGCACACATCACACACTTCATCCACAAGTCTAAAAATATTAATAGACAGCTCCTTCTCTCCTGAATTTGCTTTTTGAAATGTTTCTTTCCTGTATACAAGAATTCTCTTCGTTCTCTCTTCAACCGCAATAATGCGGACATTTGTACCTCCCAAATCAATCCCGATATAAAAATAGTTTGTTTTCATTTTTCCTGCCCCTTTACACTACCAGCCAGTCGGGAACTATATTTCTTTTGTTCTTTAACGCCCCCTGATTTTCGTTCATATATAAATTCTCTATCAAGGAAACCGTTTTTCCTGCATCCATAATATTGGTAAACCCTGCTTTGCGATTGATAACGGCTTCTACAAAATAACTTATCATTTTCTCAAATGCATGCCTTGCACTGCTATTGTCTTCATTAAATATCAGCTCCGTCTTCATGCCATTCCTCGTAATCTCCAAAATATCTTTTTCCCATAAACGCTGTGTGCTAAAACCGAACAGGGTTTTCAGCAAAATTTCCCCTTGAGTCCCATAAATTTTAAAATACGTACAATCTGCCTCTACCGGAGCAAGCCAGCTCAATCTCATCTGTAGTTCTACATCATCTTTAAACATAACATCTGCTATTATGCTGTCCTCTACATCCATATCAAACAGACTGGCATCTTTTTTCAAAAACCACTCTGCCCCTCCTGCTTTTTTTATCTCTTCATTGTCACAAATTGCACTTTCCAATTTATAAGAAATCGGTTCCCGGTTACCCAAGCAAAATAAGCAGATATCTGCAATGTGCGAACCTAAATCCGTCAGCACTCCTCCACCAGCCAATTCACGATTTGTAAACCATGTACCTGGACGGGGCACCCCTGCTTTTCGCAGCCATCCAGCCTCCATCCTTACTATTTTTCCAACCTGTTCCTCCCGTATTATTTGATACAACTTCTGAATATCCTCTCTCCACCGATTCACAAATCCCGGCACATATACGACACTGCCTGCTTGCAATATCTGCCTGATCTGCTCCATTTCTTCCACATGAAATGCAACCGGCTTTTCACACAATACATGAATCCCCTTTTTTAATGCTTCAATTGTATACTTCACATGAAATACATTTGGTGTAGCAATAATCACCGCATCTACACCAGAATTTAAGAAATCCCATAAATCATTATATGTATTAGAAATCCCCCATTTTTTTCCCAGTTTCTCCACCCTCTCATAATCTGGATCAAACAGAGAAACCACCTTGCACATACTTTCCTTAACTAATGCTGGTACATGTGCATATTCCGTAATCCATCCACATCCGATTATTCCTATATTTACTATGCCTTCCATCATTCTTCACCGCCTTTATCCTTTTCAAGGTTCTGTCAAATATATTAAGACCTTGTATATACTACTATTTGAAAGATATGAACTCTTCCATCTTCCGGAAACCTTATTCCTGTAACTGCTTCTCCTGACAGGCAATACTTCTTTAAAAAGATTTTGCCCGAAAATGATGTCATAACTATCCTGTCCGCTTCCCTTGCTATTACCTTTTGCTGCATGATAAGTGATTCATCAGAGATAATCTCCGTATACCATTCCGGAAAATCTAACCTTAATCGTCTCTCCTCTCCTGATTCCAATTTCAAAATCAATTCTTCTTTTTCTCCACCAAGTTCCGTAGTGCCAATTACCAAAAGCTCCGTTACATTTCTTAAGAAAACCTCTATTTGCTGACTTCTGCAAAGTACATTGTCCATTCCCTCCGGAATATCCAGATAAAGTTTCTCATTATTATCTAACAGACAAAAATGTCCCTCTTGCGGAGCAATCATATACTCACCCAGATTTGAAAATCTTGCAGTCTCTCCATCCTCAACTTTTCCAAAAGCTTTATTATTGTAAATCGACTTTAGATTTATGATATACGGCTTCTCTGATTTATTCCGTCTTTCCATCAAGTTACCTATTGAATCTCTTTCCTCTCCGTTCAAATATGCTTCCACCAGATTTTTATCATGATATACAATATAATTTGCAATTCTTTCTTCTATTTCTTTTATCTCATGTAAACCCGTTCCTATCCTCTTCCAATAGTTTTCCGCATCCTGTACAGTTACCGCTCTCACATATAAATTTCTTATTTTCAGCCACTTTTTCATACAGAGTTTAAAAAGTTCTTTTAAAATCCTGTCCTTTTCCCCATTATTTAAATCGAGCATAAAAACCAGCATTTCTCTTGTTTTCACACAGTCCCGGATCACCATATATTCTTTTGAAAAGAGAACTTTATCCAGATTTGTTTCTTTTTTATGTATAGTACATGCATATTCAATTAAAAAAGCTCCAAGTCTTTCTAATCGTTTGAAATGGAAATCCTTTCCACTAATCAATTCTTTTGCTTTTTGTGTCAACAATAAATCCATTTCCTGTTCAGACAAAACGGTTTCTCTACTAAATTCAATAAGTCTCCGATATTCATTTGTACAGCCTGTTTCAAATTCCTCTACAGGAAGAAGCACATTCTGCTTATTATACGTAGCATCACAACAGATAAAGGCGCTCTGCTTCTGATTCCATCCGTTCAGTATAATAATATGTTCCATTTCAAATTGTTTTTTATAATTCGGATCCCACGGGCAATCCGTTACTTGAATTCCAACCATTACAGGTATATTCCTGCTTAGTTCCTGTTTTATTTTTTTAATCATTTCCTGATTATTTTTGCAGGTTTCCACTACTTGTGTAATCCCAATCTGTTCCAACTCTTCCGCATTAAAAAAACCTTTATCCGAAACTCTTTCTATTTTTCCATTTACAACATCCCAATCCGTTGTCCATCGGCAAAATTGTGTCAACAGATAATTTTTATGATAGTATTCTTCTACAATAGTTTCTATCTGTCCCTGAAAACAGTTATTAAATTCATGCGTAACAGGGCTCAACTGAATATGCATTCTTTATTCCTCCTTTGCATAAAATGTCATTTTGTTTCAGATAAAATTATTTTTACTGCTTCCCAAAGATCTGAGGCATAATGTTCATAACCGGATTTTCCCTTTTCATATGTTTTTCTTCCATATCCAGTTGCTACTAAAATCGTATGAATGCCAAAATTGATACCCGCCTGTATATCACTGTCCGTATCACCAATCATCCATGAATTTGCTTTATCAATCTCAACCTTTTTTTCAATAACCCGGAACATTCCAATTCCAGGTTTTCGATCCTCACTATCCTTTTTGTAGTGATGTATCTTCCCGTCAATGTGATACGGGCAATAACAAAACTCGTCAATTCCTGCATCCACTTTTCTCAATTCTTCTTGCATATATCGGTGAAGCTGCAATATATCTTCCTCTTTGTAATATCCTTTTGCCACTCCTGCCTGATTGGTAACAACCACGACCATGAACCCATTATTATTAAGTAAATGAATAGCCTGTGCCGCTCTCGGTATAAATACAAAGTCTTCCTTTTTATGCAGATAACCAACCTCTTTATTAATTGTTCCATCCCTATCTAAAAAAACCACTTTTTTCATCTAATTCGTTCCGCTCTCGCACCTGTAAAATCAAACTGCCATCCTTCTTCTATACCGCCCTTCTCCTCTAAAAGAGAAGCCTTGATTTTCTTCTGATTCTTTAAATCAGAAAAAATCAACAGATAACCTCCACTGCCTGCCCCTAATATTTTTCCTCCCAACGCACCTGCCCTTTTTACATTGTCATATAATCTGTTAATATCAATATTTGACACCTGTACGGACATCCTTTTTTTATATTCCCAGCCATAATGCATCATTGCTCCGAATTCCATAATATTTCCCTGTTCCAGCATCATCTTTGCTTTGATTGCCAATGACTTTATAAAATCCAAAGTCTCTTTACTCTGTTTCCTGCCTTTCAGCTGCTCCTTAATATGGTCTTCCATGATGACAGACGAATCATGCCGGATTCCCGTATTATAAAGCAGCAAATGCTTTCTTAATTCTTCTGCTCTACCTGCATCTAGTTTCAACAATTCCACATTAAAATTTTCTATATCATAAACCTTTAAATATCCAATACCTCCATAAACGGTTGTAATCGGATCTTGATAACCGCCGCTTACATGCATTATCATTCTCTCAATATAATAAGCTTGTCTTGCTAATTCCCGCTTGGAAATTTCTTTATGTTCCAGACTACAGCATGCTAATATAATTGCAGCTATCTGTGCCGATGAACCACCAAGTCCGGTCCCTGGTGCCGTATCGGAATATATCTTAATCCTGCATCCTGTTCTAATCTTTTGTTCATGTAAGACAGCTTTTATAATACCGTTCTTCCCCATATACTCTTCATCACCGTCCAGATACACCTCATCCGATTCTCCGAGTAAAATAGCATTGGTTCCTGACAAAGATTCAATCTCACAATAAGCATATTTGTTAATCGTACAAAATAAAATCTCACCACCAAATTCATTACAATATGGCGGAATATCTGTACCTCCTCCAAAAAAACTTACCCTTAAAGGTACTCTTGCCACGTATTTCAACAGACATTCTCCTCTCTTATCATCGTTACAGGCTGCTCTTTAATTGTCTGTACCAAAATATGATTAATTGTTTGCTGAATATCCTCTGCAATGCCATAATTTTTTGTTCCTATAACAAGAGCAACATCCGACAATTTCATCAAATCACCATTGTAATCAGCGATAATCGAAATTGTCCGACAATTCATCTCTTTTGCATATTGAAATGCTCTGACCAGATTAGGGGAATTTCCTGAAACAGACAATGCAATTACAACATCCTTTTGCCGTATACGCCCTTTTATCTGTTCCAAAAATGAATCTTCATATGCAGAATCATTTGAATATGCTGTAAATAACGGTACATTATCTGTAAGACATACCACATCAAAACCATTATTAATATTTCTTATGTTTTTCCTCATATCATTTACCCAATGTGATGCATTTGCTGAACTTCCACCGTTCCCCATTAGGTATACACGTCCACCGGTCTGATATGCAGATACAATACTTTTTAATATTTCATTCACTTTGTCAAAATCCAAATTTTGCAATGCACAGATTTCTTCTCTAACGTATTCTTTAATTATATATTCCATCATTCGCCTCCTAACGCATCACACAGACAGGTTAAGTCATGAGATACATGCTCTTAATGTTAAAAATTTTTTAATCTTTTTCCTCATAGTACATAGCCATTCTCCACCAGTAATTTTCTTGCAGATTCAATAGAATCCTCTCCTACTCTATTCTTAATTGGTGCAAAGTCTTTCTTTCTATCAACCTCATATACCAATACACGTTCAAATAAATGAATCATATCCAATGCAAGCCGCTCTGCTATATACCCATTTTCCTGTTCCGGAAACACTGTTTTCCCACGCTGGTCAATGAACGGTATTTTTTTAACTGCAAGATGAACTGGCAAATCAACCGTGTGTATGTTTTCCATTTCATTCAAATCAAACATATAATTCAATATTACTCCATACCGATAACACAATTCATTTTGCTCATTCACTGCTTCCTGCTCTTCCCTTGACATTTCATAATATTCTTTTACATACGGTTTCCCCTCCTTTTTACAAATCACACCAACTTTTTCATACGGGCTGCTTTTTTCAACAACTTGAACTCCAAGCTGCCCGTCTTGTTTTATTAAAGCCCCCAAAAATGCTGTATCAATAATATTGTATAAAGGATTATCTACAGATACTAAGTTAATCCACTTTATATGTTTCTTCCGCATCCTTTCCACAAAGTGACTTTGTTCCAGTGCCTCAAACCACGCTCCATTGCCTCCCGGTGCCATGGCTACTTGTCCCTTCTGTTCCAATGCAATCTTTCCGTCAAAGAAAAGCTTAGGATACATTTTTTGCCGAAAAAACAAAATATTCTCTCTGGGATATTCAAAATAATCATGTTTTTCAAAAAATTCTTTTACCGATTCAGCATCCCTTTCATTCAACATTATGTATAAATCTATATAGCATCCTGCTAAATCTGCTGTTTTTCTTAGCTTTCTAACAACGATCTCAAATAAATACAGCGGCTTTTCCAATCCGATATCCAGCATGCCTTTAGAACCATCCAATCCCATTCGTGTACCTTGTCCTCCTGCAAGCAGAACTACTGCAACATGCCCTCTGCTAATTTCATTTATTCCTAACTTCTGCAATTTTTCCTTGTTTCTTGTTATTTCCTCCAGTTTTAATACATCTATAGGTTCTATTGACAGATTCCCTTGCTGTTTTTCCTGCCTGTCAAAAGCCTGCTCCAAATTTGTATAATCAATCTCATTCAACTGTAACAGCAGAGTTTGTTTTTCTTTTTCTCCCAAAGACGCATACCATTTTAAAAGCTGTAATTGATTGTGTTCTCGCAATTTGTTCCAAACACATTGATAAAGATTCCTTTCATCTCTCATATCAGTTCCTTTTCTTCTATCAGTTTTTCTGCCAGATTTCGATTTAGCAGCTTTGCTTTCTTCGCCAATTCTGTTTTTAAATTATCTGCTCCCGCATATTTCATACTTTCCGCAAGTTTAATATAAAAACGAATCAGCAGTTCGTCTTTCTCATCTGGTTTTATTGTTCCATTTTCTAATGCAATCTCCATCGCTTTAAAAAAACCATCTGTATCCACCCTTACTTTTCTGGCACAAAAATTTTCCAGCCTTTCCCTTGATGCAGAAGCACTTTTTGAACCGGAGGGTATACGATATAAGGACGGTATAGTTTCATCATAAACAAAAGTTCCTTTATGTGCCCCATATCTCAGCCATGTATGAGCATCTTCTGATACCCTGACATCCGGAAAGGGGGTTTTGTATGCAATCTCTGTCCGAACTGCTGTAGAAGATGTTAGATTGGTATAATTTTTTTCTGTCGCAATTTGAATCCATGCATTTTCTCCTTCTACCACATTTTCCTTATGTCCGTCCAAAATCTCTCTGATAGCCGGTGCAATCTTTTCATCCGGTGTTCTCTCTCCATACTCATCAATCACTTCAAAAGTCGAATACACTACATTTACTTTAGAATCCTGAACAAAGTATGCTCTTACGGTTTCTAATCGCTTAGAATGACTGACATCATCTGCATCAAGAAAAAGAACGATGGGTGAATCATTCTGATAGGCCCACTCAATCCCTCTGTTTCTGGCCATTCCTGAACCAGAATTTCGTTCTAATTTTAAAATTGTCACTTTATCCCGCAGGTCATCTTTTATTTGTTCAAGATAATTTACGGCTTCCTCACAGGGTGAACAATCATCAACAATGACTAAATGCCAATCGGGATCCGTTTGACACTTAACAGACGCAATCGCTTCTTCCAAATGGATTTTACTTAATGTATTCTCTGCTCTCCAATGTGGCATAACAAATGTAGCTGTCCCATCCATCATATAGTCTTTTCTCTTCATATACTGATTTACACCTCCTATATCTTTGTTATTACCAACATAGTATTGCACTTTTCAAAAATTTTTTGAATAGTTATAGCACGAGATACAAATTTTTGACACGAAGTACAAAAAAAAGGGCATTTTGCCCTTTTAAGAATTTAAAATAATATCTACCGTAAATATACCGTCATTACTATTTAATTTCATGTTGCCATCATATTTTTCTACACAACGCATAACATTGAATAAACCAATTCCCCTATCTATACCTTTTTCTGAAACGGGCAATCCTTTTTTCCATTTTACAACAGTACAGGTGTTTTCAATTCTGATCGATATAATCTCATAGTATGAATGGATATCAATAAAAATCTTCTTTTCAGTTTCTACAGTCTCACAAGCTTCTATCGAATTATCCAATAAATTTCCAAAAATGATAGTAACATCCAACGAATCAATAAAACTTAGATTTACATTATTTACTTTAATTTCAAACTCTATTTCCTTTTCTTTTATAATCAAGGCTTTGTCTGTCAGTAATATGTCTAAAACAGGATTTCCCGTATATTTTACCGGAATAAGCGGATGTAGCATATATTTAATTTGCTTTGTATATTTTGCAGCCCGTCCCACCATTTCATTCCTATATAACTGTTCAATCATTTTAATATGTTTATTCACATCATGTAAAATCCGAACAGTCTGATTATACTTTTTTTCTTGCTGAATATAATATCTTCGTTGTATTTTGGCTTGATTTCTCAGCAATCCCACTTCATATTCCAAGTCTTTTTTCTCATTTATAATATTTGCAAATCTACATATCAACATATAATATATAAAAATGACTGTCCCCGTAGAGAAAAACAGTTCAACATATTTTTTCTTCAAACCTATCAAAATTTCTATTTGCATTGTATAGATAAAATAATTCACCACTGCTGTCCCTAGCAACTCACAAACTATGCAGACAAATAACATTCCTTCACTTTCTAAAATTCTTTTTATTGGCTGTTCAAATTCCCCATAAAAAAAGAAGCATGAGTTAAATGCGACTATCAAAATCCATGCCAGCAAATTCCAAAATATATTTCTATTCAGATTAACTTCCGTAATCCAGATAATTATAACGAATTCTACCCCTGCATACATGTAACTACTTTTATGTATCCTTATATATCTTCTATTCATAAAATCTATAGGAATGGTTATCATAACGAACGAAGACAAGCCAGTACATAAATATAGTATTATTTCCCCCATTCATATCCCACCCTAAATATGTTCATGAATATAACTATTTACTTTCTCCTTGAATTTCATTACTCTTTTTTGTGACAAGGCCAGTACCATGCCATTATCCATATATATGTCGTATCCCCTGATTTTTTTAATGTGCCTTAAGTTTATCAAAATCCCCCTGCAATTTACTGCAAAGCCATCATCTTCCAATTCTTCTATAAGCTTTTTCATAACACCCGGGTATTCGTATACCTTATTTTCAAGTATAATAGCTATTTTTCTTTTTAATTTTATATATTCAAAATAAATAATGTCATTTAAATTTATCCTTAAAACTGCAAATTCTTTTCCCTCCATATCCGAAACTTTATAAAATGTTTTCTCTCTTATATCCTCCAACTGATGAATCTCCTTCAAGACTCCTGCTATCTGCTTTTTTACCACTGCCTTTTTTAATGGTTTACACAAAAAAGAAAACGCATGCACTTCATTGATAGCCTGCATACAGTATTGTCGGTAACTAGTCGTATAAATTATATGCGCCTCTGGAAATCGTATTTTCAATTTTCTTCCTAAATCAATACCATTTAATTCCTCCATTGCAATATCTAATATCGCTATATCAATCCTTTTTACTTTTTTCAACATTTGAGCAGCAGAATTAAATAATTGCAAATTACAATCCACTTCAAAATTAAAAAAAATTTCCCGAAACAGCTTTTCCATAATTTTTAAATCTGCATTGTCATCATCACAAATTGCAATTTCCATTACCCTTCCCCCTATTCCTTATGTAACTACTTACTATATTATCATACATCTAATTTATTCACCACATATTTCATACAAAAAATTACATTTCACTACAACAAACAACAATTTCAAACAAATTCCCTCAAACAAAAAAGAACATACAATGACAAAAGAGGTTTTATACCTCTTGTCAATGTATGTTTTTTATAATAAATATTGAATTACTGCGTCTTACGCTTCATCACATACTATAAACAATCTTTTCTTCATTCGCTGTCGGTATCTCCTGTTCTTTACCTTATCTGAATTGTCACATCCACATTTCCCGATCCCACAGCCTCTGCCAATTTATCAGAATTCAATATTTTTCCTATTCTGGTATAGCTGTAGGAAGTCTGAAAGCTTTTATAAAATAGCACCAGGCAGTCAGACCCAAAAAGCATAATATCGCCTGCCTGAATCTGTCCTGAAACATTTTCCTCTGCCGGCAGCTCGGATTTCAGGTAATAGTATTTTTCATTCCCATTTAACTCTTTCATATTAATAGTGATTGGCAGCTTTTTAACCAGGGCTTTTGCAGCAACAGTATCCGAAAGCTCCGCTCTAAATTTTTTGCCGTTTACCATTATATCCAACTCTGTCACCCGCTTTCTTTTTACCGTTATCAGACATATATATTTCCTTTTTCCGATCACTGCCTGAACCTTTGCAATTCCCTGCTTTTTTGCAGCAATCCTTACGCCGCTTTTACTCTTATTCTGAAGTCTGATATTCTTTTTACCGGAAATCACATTCCACGTTACCTTTTTCCTATTATTTTTCAATTTCAAAGTTTTTGTCGTTCCTTCTGTAATCGTAAGTCTCGCAGTACTTAATACAGTTTTTTCTTTTGCATCTGCTATTCTTGCCGGGCACATCAATAGCAACAGGAGTAAAAACAAAAATATCAACCCGTTTTTTCTCTTTTTAGCATCTTTTTCTCTATTTCCCTTTATACTAATGCCTGCCATACTAATCCTCCTTTTTTTGGTGTTCTCTACCTTTGTAATCAGATAATCCAGCACCTCAATATTATGCCGAATCCGATGAATATCCCGCGTTTTCCCGGCATGTTTACAGAATATCTAGTTCTTCATCCTGATTCTGTTTTTTCCTGCATTCACAAAAACAGGACACTTCCTCTTTGCTGCATCCACCATATTTTGTACCAAATCATCAATAGTGTTCATCTGAAACATCATCCGGCACGCCCCATCTTTTCCATATCCGTTATATCTGCATCTTTTCGAAGTACAATTTTTCCGTTACATTCCATCACTGGATCATCCCAGATTTCTTCCCCCAGGCTATCCACAATAATCATACCGGACTTCGGATTCTTAACAGACAGCACATGACTGTGGATATCCGCTTCCACTTCCGAATACTCGAATGCCAGATCAGTATCTTCCATCGTACAATTTACCAGTTTCAGATTCCTGCAATAACAAAGGGGCTGTGTCCCAATAATTTTGCAATTGATCAGTGTTAATGCTTCCGAAAACCATCCAAGGTATTCTCCCTTTACAACACTGTTACGTACCGTTACATTTCTGCTGTGCCAGAATGCATCCTTTGTATCCAGTTCACTGTCCGTAATTTCGAGATTATCCATATACTGAAAAGAATATTTTCCTTTCATTTTTACATTACGGAGTGTGACATCTTTACTATCCATAAACAGATATTCCGATACAATCTCCGATCCCTCTAACGTAATCCCACGTGATTTCCACCCAAACTCGGTAGAGTCTATCTTGCAGTTTTTTAACGTAATATTCTTGCATTCTCTGACCGCCTTAATACCTCCTAATACAGAATCTGTAATCTCTGCATCACTGGCATACCAGATTGCTGCACGGGTACATTCATCCATTGTTACATGGTTCATGGAAAACTTCCTCACATGCCATAGAGGATAACGAAGGGAAAAACTACAATCCTTCAGGTTCACGTCCCTTGCCTCCTTCAATACGGATTCTCCGTCAGCCTCCCCTGCAAAAACACAATTTAATACATCTGTATCCTTCAAATGGTATAATGCCCTTTCTTCATCATACTGCCTGTTTTTTATCATCTGTCTCATGAAAATCATCCTCCTCTATCAGATATTCGCATAGTAAGCTGTCAAATGCTTTTCTCTAATTGTATTCTATGCCAAAACCATCATAATAGCAAATACCTATCCTGAATATGTTATCATAGCTTACAGGTATATATCAAAACCCTATCAACGATGAGAAACGCGCTTTGCGAGTTTCTCTCGTTCACAGGCGGCACCAAATTGGAATGCAGGTATTCGCCTGGCTTACGCTTTCCGCGCAAATAAAAAAGGCATATGGCATTGATTTCTCATTTCCATACACCTTATTAATCAATTCTTATCTTATTTTCTAATGCTTGGCATACCACGCCCTTTTATCCTCATACATCAGATTATCCGCCTGTGTAATAAGTTTATCTATATCTTCTCTGCTGTCGGGTCTCCAAATGAGCCCCATAGCCATATTTGCATTCTGTTTCCGCATTTCTATCTTGACCTGTTCCGTTTTTTCTAATAATTCTTTTTCTCCAATTCCCGTACATAGAGCAAGAAACTCATCACCGCCTATTCGAAACAGTGCATATTCCTTAAATTCACTCCGCAGACATTCACTGGCACGAATCAATAAATTATCGCCTGCCTGATGCCCCATGGAATCATTCGCCTTTTTCAGTCCCATAACATCACAGTAAAGAATACCAATACTTTTCTCAGGCGTCATCGCAGCAATATACTCATTCATAGCATGTCTGTTACCCATTCCTGTCAACTGGTCCTCAAAACACAAAGCCTCAAGTTTTTTGACATGATTTCTTCTATGAAAAAATGATACCAGAAAATATCCCAGAATCTGAAAAAGTGCTGTAATATGCCCGAGGAACTGTTCAGGAGGATTATCCACCCCATAAAAACCGATGATTTTTTCCTCACTTACAAGAGGGCTTACCACCAATGAATGAATATTCTGCGGTTTTAAGTAGTCATATAATGCAGGATCCGTTTCCCGTATGTTTTCCAGATTTTTTATAATAACACTTTCTCCACTATGAAATCTCTTATACCACATACTGACAACCTCAAAGGGGACATCCTGCAAATTCTCCTTCTGGGGAATAACTCCGGCAGCACACCATTCATACGTATTATCAAAGGTGCCTTCCCCTGATTCTTCAAAAATATAAACCCTCTCACTTTTTAGCACCTGCCCTAAATATTCCAGCAAAATTGCAATGGATCTTTCCGGTGAGTGTGCTGTCATGGCAGCACGAAGCCCCTCATTCACCATGATTGCATTCGCTTCATACTCACTCCCCCACTGATTCCATATGCTCAAATCTATTGCTAACTCAAAACGATATCTCCTGCCGTCTTTTTCTATCATAGTCTGTTTCAGTACAAGGCTTCTCTTAAATGCCGGATGATACCGCATCTCTTCCAGAAAGCAATTAGACTTCAACTGACTATTATTACAAAATACACAGGGGCTTTGACCTCCAAAAAACAGTTCATAGCACTTTTTCCCTTTTACCTCCTCCATGGAATGAATACCGTATATTTCCCGGGCCTTTCGGTTCATGTATATCAGATCATAGCTATCCATATCCGTAACATATACAATCTCATTCAATTTCTCATAAAATTCCCATGTTTCGATATTTGCCATTATTCCCATACTCCTTTTTTGTCCTAAGAACTCTATTATATATTAACAAAAAGAAATAAGCCAGAAATTGTTTGGGAATATATCTCATTTTTTCGGTATATTCCATCCATGCTCGTACTCATCTCTTCAGAGGATACCCCTAGTTTACAATGCTATCCATTGTCATAAAAAATCTGTATAACAATCTTTACTATCATATCAAATATATTAACTAAAAAAATATATTTGGTATGATTCGCATTTTTTTAGTTATACTTTGCAGAACAAATGCTTTTAATGTTCTACTTGAAAACTCTGATATTGTATCATAACAACACTTTACAAATAAAACCTACCATACAACATGCCATACAAGAAAAAGGACTGACGCACTAAAATTTTTTCTCTGCTTTGCTACATAAATTTAACAAAGAACAAGAAAAAATTTAATGCGACAGTCTCTTAAAATTATCTTCATATTGGTTCAAAGCTGCATATCAGCCCCAAAACCTCTGACACATATACCCTTTAATCTAAAAATTCAACTTCGCCGCTGCCGATATGATAAAATGCTCCACATACCTTCAGCTTATCTCCATCTTTAATCCCAAGACTATTCTTAATGGCAGCTACGCTTCGTTCTACATTTAAACAGCATGCGCGGAATTCGTCCTTTTCTTCCCCGATTGCTGCACGAATCTCATCTGTTATGTACTTGATGTATCCGCCCGGATTACCACCCATTGCTGCTCCTACTGCTCCACAATGCTCATGTCCCAATACTACTACAAGATTGGTACCAAGATGATCAGCTGCATATTCAACACTTCCTAACTGATGCTTATCCATTACATTACCGGCTACACGAATTACAAACAATTCACCGATTCCTGCCATAAAAATGCTTTCCGGAATTACACGGGAATCTGAACATGTTACAACAATTGCGTAAGGGGTCTGCCCTTCATCGCAAGTAGTCTGCCTGATCTTAGGTGATATATCCCCTGAATTGGTTGTGGCAGCTAAATAACTCTGATTTCCTTTCTTTAACTTTTCCAATGCCTCTGATGCAGATAAATTTTCTTTTTGCATAATCTCCTCCATTTCTGTCGTAAAACCCCGTACCAATACAGTGTGATAAAAATCTAACATATATACAGATAAGGATTCATACAACACACTGTATCGGACCACATCGACTTTTTAGTAGTATTTATCATACCATAAACAGCATAAAATTTCATCTCTTTTTTACGATAATTCTTTCATCAAAGTCTGCAACATCATAATATGGTATTCTTCATCCTTGATGATTCTTGCCAGTACTGCATTTATTCCCCCGTCATTTATCATTTTTATGTGCATTCGATACTGATTGATTGCTGCTTTCTCAGCTTCAATATCAGCCAGCAGCATCTTCCCTATATTCCCCGGAATTGCCAGATACTCCGGCGTCCACATCTTAGGTGCACCATTCCTTGGCCTTGCAATAAAGTCGATATTCCCGCCAAGCAAAAATATTAATTCTCCCAGCTTTTGTAAATGGATCATTTCTGCCATGGCAATCCCTAAAATTGTTTTTGCCAATGGGCATCTTTCACTGGACATCCGGTTTTCATTGTTAATGTACTGCGTAATTGCAGACATCTCAGATACTGAGCCACAATAATCCACACTAAGCAGATTTGCATAGGCCTGATTTCTTTCTTTTACCTGAATCGGCGGATACGGCAAATCCATCATAATCGGGCTTACCCCGAAAAACTCACAGGTATTGGTTAGGGTATTCCTTTTTTCTCCCATCTACACTTATCCTAATACTATCTTTTATAGATAATATATTGACATTTTCCCATGATGTGCATTTATTTTTCTTTTCCTTGCTGATATTTATCCTGTCTCAGTGGCACATCTAATTCCAACCTTAACGTAGACTCTACCACAAAAAGTGGGGCTCTATTTGAATGTTTTCTGGCAACTTTTCAGGAATCAGTACTCGCTGCATTACACTCATTGTCACTATAACACCGCTTCTGTTATTCATTCTGCTCTAAAACCAATGCCTGTTTCGGACAGAAATTTGCACATTTCCCACATCTGATGCATTTACTGTCATCCACCACAGGTGCATAAAAACCTTCCTGTGTCAATGCACCCACCGGACATATTTTGACCGATGGACATGAATGATTTTGCGGGCAATTTTCTACAATCACATTTAATCTTTTTTCCACAGCCTTGCTCCTCCTATTGCATTTTATTCAATTCTGTCTTTTCCAGAACAAATATCCTATGTATGTATCAATAGCAAAATCAGGAGGACTTGCTGATTTCAAAATAATGATCAATATTCTTCTTAATCTCCGCAGGATTTAAGCTTTTTGACAGATACCCTGCCGGTTTTAATGATAATACCTGCTTGACACTCTCCTTATCCACCCTCCCGGTAAGAAAAATGACCGCAATATCCGCAAAATCTTTCTCTGAACGAATCATTTCCAGTACCTGTTTTCCATCGCACACCGGCATTTCATAGTCCAGCAAAATCAAATCCGGTCTGTTCAGTGTAAGACTTCTGATAGCTGATAGGCCGGAATTAACACTTGTAATCTCATAAGTTTCACTCAAAAGCTCATTCATTGCCTGTAATATAACCTGTGAATCATCTACCACAAGTATTTTCTTCTTCCTGCTTATTTCTTTTTGCTGCATTTCATTCTTCTTAAGATACTTTTCTATCTCTGTCAATGCATTTTCCGCCTGAATGGAAGTTCCGATTCCACTTTCCTTTAAATGAGGTGCAATGATACAATATGCAAAATATCCCTTACCGGTATCAAACAACAGACTAAACTGTGGATTCTCTCTCTCAAACACTTTTTTAAACTGCTCATATGTCAGCAGGTTTTCTGCCTTTATTTCGTACTCATCCGCAGCAGAGAAATTTTCCATAATACAATTTACAAACTGCCTTGCGGTATATCGAACAGCATTTACAAGCACCATATTGACCTTGTCCGTTTTAACTCCCATCATCTTGCCCACCGTATTGATCAGCAGTTTTTCCTCGAACACCAAGATCGTCTCCCACTTTTTGCCCTCTTTATTACCGTAAATTAAGCGATAATATACTCCTTTTCCAAACTTCTCACCACTATAACTTTCACTGACTACCTGGGAATCCAGTTGAAACATATCATATACAAGCTGAAGAATCGCTTCCCGTATAGCTGCATGCTCTTCCTCTGGCAGCAGATTGTCCCACTTGCTCGTTGCTTCTCCTGTAATGGCACGATCATCTGTCAGCGTATGTCCCAGCAGCCAGCCGGTACAGACACCCAGAAAATGACTAACCGCATCCGGAGAATACTCCGTCTGTTCCAGTTCCTTTTCCAATGCAGGAATCGTCTTCTCCCGAAAATCGTCATGAATACGCTTATGCATTTCTAATCCACTGTAATGAATGGACTCCATATATTCTTCTTCATCTGCAAAATGCTTAACCGCATGATCCTTGAAATATTTAATTCCTTCCTGGCAGACCCATTGGCTTTTCTCTTCATCCTCCCCAAAGTTAAAAAGCTTGTTAATGATCTTAAAAAGTTTCTTATGCTCCTTATCAATAACCTCCACACCAATATTAAACCGATCTTTCCATACCAGCTGATTTTCCATACCCTTCCTCCTTTATCGCCGTCAAGATTATTATTACTGTAATATTTTATATTCTCAGAAACCTTGTGAACAAATAATTTTTCATTATACCATGGATTTCTGAAAACAGTTACTCTAATTCGTACACGCAGCTCTACATTTCATATTACTATATCTTACATAAAAAAACAAAGTGTATAAGTTTTTTAGTTAGTAACCTATACACTTCTTTTAATCATCTGCTTATCAACCTATCCTTTGCAATTTCTCCGAATGTTCTGCCACAACCTTTTTAACAATCGCCATATCCTGCTTCATTACAGCATAATCCTCAACACTATCTTTATATCTTCCATACGTTGAAGTATAACAGGATTCTATTGTATTCAGCCGCGGCAATATTTCATTTTCCTGAGTTATCTCAATCTTCTTTACCCGAACTTTGATATCCTGAACATCTTCTTTGACAGTCTGCATATCTTCTTTCAAATTCTGTACATCTTCCTTCAAATTCTGCATATCTTCCTTGACATTCTGTACATCTTCCTTCAAATTCTGTACATCTTCTTTGACGTCCCTAAGACCTTCCCGAATATTCAGAACATCTTCTCTAATAGGATCAAGCATATTAGACATTGCAAGCAGTATTTCATTATCTGTCAATTTGATTCCTCCCTAATATTTCTCTCTGCACTATTAAAATTATAACAAATTTCAGGCTTTTTTCAAGCAGATAATTTCTTTAAAATGTGCATCACTAAAACGTGCTCCGTCCCCTGAACTTCCTAAAATCGCAATCACATAGGAATGTCCCTCATATGTATAGACCCTGGTAAAACAATATTTTGCCGTCCATCCACTGCATCAACCTATTAAGCTGGCTTTCATCTTCCAATACCAATCCCTACTCATCAAAAACATTAAAGGATATCCTGCATTTGACAATCATCGGAAATCTGCATTGGGATAACTGCACATGCCCTCTCCGCTTCCTCTGTCTCCGCATCCATTTTCCTTTCTATCAATTATATCATTCACCAACACACATTCATTTGCCTCCGATGGTATATTGGCAATTATAGCTTTTACCTCTTCTTCTATCTGCAACGAAGGATTTGCTAATGCGAGTTTCATAAAAACAGAAAATGGCACAATTCCGTATAAGTTTGCTACTGCTCGCAGACAGCATACTATATAGCCAATCCTTTTTCTGTCTTCCTCAAATTCCTTACCCTGAAAGGAATCATACAACAAAACCACATCTTCCGGTACAATTACCCTTCCGTCAGCAAACATTCCAGCTTGGCTTATGCCTTCCGCGCAAATAAAAAGAGAGACATTTTGCCTCTCTTCTAAAATCATTCATTCTATATCCAGCACTATTCACTCAAGATTTCCCCAAAAAGGTATTTTATCATCTGGTACTTAAAATAAATCCATGCAGTTAAGAATCTCAGCTTACAGTATACTTTTTCTTATATTGTAATCGTTTCAGCCATTCAGATAAATAATGCCCTGTAAACACGAACAATCCCATGGCTGCCATATAGTCTGTAAGAAACATCACAAATGGCTCTTCAAAATCGAAAAACACGAACCGGCTTTTCAATAACATATAGCTTCCGATATCACGCCGGATAAACGCATATAATCCGTATCCTGCAATTATCACAGCAATTCCACGGAGCAGCCACTTATAGGAGGCGTATGATCTGCCTACCATTTTCTTTGCCACTCCCATCATTATGCTCCAGTGAAAACCAAGGTGCAGACTCATCGACACAAAACCCCAATAGCCAGAAATCATATGTATAGTTCGTGCAAAAGAATGCCCACCTTTAATCGGCAGAAACGACAATACATGACGTGAAAGAATAACTCCGCTGACCATGGATCCCAACATGGAAACTAGCACTAACACTACAAGCACTGTCTGCAACACACGATAAACCGTGTATTTTCCTTTCAGTACATTACCGCTCCATTTGCTATTTAAAATATGGTGCACAACAAATAACAGAAACATTCCAATGCCAAGCCATTCATGCACGGCCTGTCCAATCAGCTCATAAGCCATCAACAGCAATAAGATAACTGTCATTCCAATATCAACTGCTATTTTCAAAACTATTTTTCTTCTCATGCCAGCTGTCTCCTTTTCATATTCTTAATGAATAATGCTTCTATTTCTCCTGTAAAAGAATCCAATTCAGAATCGATTCGTCTTCAAACAGAATGCTTCCGCCACCATGATAGTTATAAATCCCACGGCTGTTAAAGTATTCGTTATCCGGAATCTCCAACTTTAATACCTCATCTATCTGAGAATCTGACAGTCCTGCATTCTCATAGGCATCATGTAGGTTGTCATAAGCATCTCTTGCCTTCTGAGAGCCATAATATTCATCATTTTCTGCCATAAATATATATACAGCAACTCTATTTTTTGCAATCATTTCATATGTACCATCCCATTGGGAAGCTCCATGTAAATAAGCTGCAAACAAGTCAGGACGCATAGCTACTGCCTGGGACATGGTTTCCCCTCCAGCAGAATATCCTGCTGCATACACCCTGTTCGGATCAACCGGAAAATTTTCAAGGAAATACTCTGTCAGCTGGACAGCCTGCCGTGCTGAATTTTCACCCCAATCAGTAAGCTGTGCAGAAACCACAATAATATCCTCATCTAATTCAGTCCATGAAAGTACGCCTTCCCAATCCAGATTAGTTCCTGAAGAATCCTCGCCAAACCACATTTTGTCGTATCCCGGCATTACCACAACCATCGGATAGTTCTTATTATCATTATAGTTCTCAGGTAAATAATAACTATAATGAATATCACCATTGTTTCCACTCAAAATCTGTGCTGTGACAAATCCATTTTTCATCGGTAAAAGGCTACTTTCATTCTTAATGCCAGCATCATTAACAAAAACTGTACTATCTATAATTTCAGAAGCTTCTTCTAAAGAATTGTTCTCTTCTAAAACGGTTTTATTCTGTATATCATCCGAAGTGGAAGCCGCATCCTTTTGTTGTTCACATGCTGTAAATATCAAAATCATAAGCCCTACGCAGAATAAGACTATTCCTTTTTTCTTCATTCTGTCTGCCTCCATTATTCACTGTACCAGGCTTATTTTAGTACTGTATTCTCTATATATGTGCTGATATCCGTATTATTTTTTGAAAATATACCATCATCAACAGCTGCCCCTTTTGCACATTCTTTAATAAATGCAACAGACTGATTATACTGTGTCCTATCCATTGAAGCTGACTGTGAGACCGGATAAATATGCTTTCCACTCAAATCATAGCTTTCCAAAAAAGTTCCCACTGTCATTGGAGCAGTATGCCACCAGATTGGATAACACAAGATGATTTTGTCATATTGTGCAACCGAAGCCAGTGGATTTTTTATCGGAGGTCTTGCATTATTATCCGCCTCTGTCTTTGCATCTCCATATGCAGTCTCTGTATAATCTGTGCTATATGGAGTTTCTCTTTCGATACGGAAAGAATCTGCTCCGGTCTGGGCAATAATATTTTGAGCAATCCTTTCACTTGTACCACTCCATGAAAAATAAGCTACCAATATTTTGCCATTTCCAGACGGTAACGGGGTTGGGGTTGGCTCTGGGGTCTTTGGTGGTTCCGAATTTTCAGCCGTATTTCCTAATTCTCCAATTTGCGTAAGCCACTTTCTAATCTCTGCCATGCTCCCGGTATCTGCTGTATAACCTTCTTTAAATGTTGCACCCTCGCATGATTTTTTCAAATCAGGAAGACTGCCATCTATATCACTGCCACCACTGGTACAAAACGGGATCACTGTCTTTCCTGCAAGATCATATTTTTCAAGAAAAGTATTCACTACCCTTGGTGTAGTTCCCCACCATATCGGATAACCTACATAGATTACATCATATGATTTCATATTCCGTGCTTCCGTCGTAATCTTTGGTCTTGCATTCTTTCTTATTTCCTTTTTCGCTATTTTTGTCAGCTTATCATAATTGCTGGTATATTTGTCCTTTTCTCTAATCCGCAGTAAATCTCCACCTGTTAATTTTTGCAGCTTTTTTGCCACAGCTTGTGTTGTGCCGGTTTGAGAAAAATATACAATAAGAATATCTTTTTTCTCCACAGACGGTTTATTGACAATCACGTTACATTTCAGTTTTTTCCCTGAAACATTTGCTGTTATCGTTGCCTTTCCGGCTTTCTTTGCCTTGATTTTCCCTTTTTTACTAACACTTACAACTGACTTTTTAGATGAAATCCATTTCACCTTTTTTGTATTCGATACACTAAGCTTCCTGCTTTGTCCGACAGAAAGAGAAATATTCGTAACATTTAACGCCTTTTTTTTGCCTGCTGCATATACATCTGCCCGTCCTACAAACAGCAATCCAATCAGTAGAATAAGTGCCCCCAAAATATATACTGATTCTTTCCATTTTTTACTGTTTCCCATAACATATCCTCCTTTATCTAAACCGACTACCAGACAATTTATTATTTATCTTTTTGGAATAGTTTTTCCACCCTAAATATACAGTATTCATGCAGTGATTCCCGTCTGGCATAATTATGTGCGAGGTCTACGCTATTAATAATTAAGCGTAGTCAGCCAGTTTGCAACATCTTCTGCTGCATCCGGCACATCCTTTTCATTAACAGTGAAGCCATCGGTAATTACTGTTGCCCCCGGCTCTAATTCCTGTATAGTCTCAATCGTTCCGGAAAAACGGCTTCCATTATGAACATTAAATGGAATAATCGTCTTACCGGACAAATCATACTCATCAAAAAAGCTGTAAAGAACCTGTGGCATATCTGCCCACCAATTGGGATAACCTGCATCTGTCAAGTAAAGGACAAAAAAAAATTTCTTTTATTATAAACCACCTCTTTAAAGCAAGGAATACTCCAAATCGTTATGTTGTATATACCTAAAGGTTATATCTAACAAACCAGCATATTTTGCCTTCCTGTGAAACAGCCACCACAGACTACTTCTTTCCGTAGTGGCTGAAATACTATTTTTTATCTCACTTGCATTACGTTTCATAAAGTGATGGAGTTATATTGTCCTTAATCCCCTCCACACAAACCGTCTGAAAATAATCATCATTCTTAAACACCACCTGCAAGTTGCCGTCATTATAGAGATACACCCTGTCAATCAGTTTTGATAAGATGTTGCCATCATATTCCTCCAGCACACTGCACTGTTTCAGATCGTCCTCGTTTTCCTCCGGTTCCCGCTTACTCTCCTGCTCTGCTATACCAGCAATCTTTTCCTCCAGTTCCCCAAGCAGACTCTGATTTCTTTTTCGCAATGACAAGTATTCTTCTTTGGAATAACCGCCGGAGGCATACTCTTTATACAACTGGATTGTGTTATCCTCCACACGCTGTTTCTCCCGTTCCAGTTCTGCTAACAGACATACGGAAGTTTTCTTCTTATTATCTGTCTGTTTTTGAACCATCAGATTGTCCAGACGCATCCGGCAAGCCTCCCTTACCGTTTCCAGAACCATCTGCTCTGCCTCCCCTTTTTCCATGAAAATCCTTGCACAGGGCAAATCTGGATTCGTATTTCTGACACTGCATACATACTTTGGCTTATGCTGTGTTTTCCTTAATTTCCTCCCACAATACGGACAATGGAACAAATTCACACTCTTTGGCTTTTTCCTGTTTCCCGTATATCCGCTGAACGTTGCATTTGCCTTTTCAAACAACTCTTTACTGATAATGGCAGGAACCACATTCTCTACGACACTCCACTCTGATTTCTCCCGCTTTACTATTTTTTTATCATCCCCAAACCCAACCGTTTCATAGCGGTTTTGTATCAGTGTTCCTTTGTAGATGGGATTTCTTATGACTGCCAGCACCTCCGTATTCTCCCAAAGATAATCCCCCATATTGTGCGTGGGCTTGTAATTTATCCCCCGTTCCCACTGCCGTTGCAGACGGGTAGGCGTTTTTCTCTCATTCAGAATACGGGCAATCTCTGCTGCACTTTTCCCGCCTGCCGCCAGTGCAAAGATTTCCCTGACCACTTCGGCTGCCGGTTCATCCACAACCAGTTTATGCTTATCAGATGGATTTTTACGGTAACCAAATGCAGTAAAAGAAGCGGTATACTCCCCCTGCTCGTTCCTGTTTTTGCGGGCTGATTTGACCTTGCGTGACAAATCCCTGCTGTACATCTGGTATATAAGATTACGGAATGCCACATCCATTCCCCCGGTCATGCCGTTCTGCTGTTTACTGTCATATCCGTCATTCACTGAAATGAACCGTATGCCCATAACTGGAAACACAAACTCCATATAGTTCCCCACTTCCAGATAATCCCTGCCAAACCGGGAAAAATCTTTTACAAGCAGGCACTCAAACTTTCCTGACTGTGCATCCGCAAGCATTCTCTGAAACTCTGTGCGTTTCTCAAAACCTGTGCCGGACACCCCATCATCGAAATATTCCAGCACTTCATATTCTGCAAATTCCTCATGGGAACGGATATAGGCATACAGGAGTTTTCTCTGGCTGGTAATGCTGTTGCTTTCTTCCTTCCCACTGAAAACCACATCAGCATCACTGACGGAAAGGCGGATATATAATGCCAATGTCCTTCTCATGCTATCTCCCCTTTCCGCTGTTCCATTGCCATAAGCAGTTTCTTCATTTCATCATCATAACGGAAAACGATTTCCATGCTTTTATCTTCATGGACAATCACCCGTTCCACCAGTTCTTCCACCATTTCCTTTGACAACTTCCGCTTACTCCGGTACTTCTCAATGATTTTCCTTAACTCTGTCCCACGCATGGGAGTATGACGATACCCCTCCATTGCCTCTGCCAATTCGTCGGCATAGTGTTCCAGCTTTTCAATCCGCCCTGAATATTCCTCATTCAGTTGCAGATATTCCTTTTCACTCAAAAGGCTCTGCTGATAATCTGCATACAGACCACTTTTTAATGCTGCCACTTTCTGCAAATCCGCATGGCATTTATTCAGTGCCTCGGAAAAAGATGCTATTTTCTCCTTTGCCTCCCGGGACTGGTTCATCTGCCGGAGCAGGGCATCTGTATCCAACAGCAGCTTTATCTGCTCTTTCACTGCCAGAAATACGGTATCATATACCATATCCATTTTGACAGGCAGACAGTTACAGCTGTCCTTTCCGTACTGTCTTTTTCTGGTACAGATATAACAGCGATACTTTTTTTCTGGACGGATAACCATGCCACTTCCGCAGCACCCACAGAATATTTTCCGTTTGAAGAAATTATCTACCCCGCATTTTCCCTGTTTCCTTTCTTCCTTACGGGCATTTGCGGTTTCAAATAATTGTTCTGTCACAAGCGGTTCATGGTGGTTCTCAAACACATTCCACTGCTCTTTATCTGCTGTATGGCGTTTCTCATGCCGGTACAGACACACCTTGTCTTTTCCCGATACATATCTCCCCAAATACACCTCATTTTTCAAAATGACTGCTATGTGATCCCTGTTCCATTTTAAGTGCGGTTTTTCTGCCAGTTTTTCCGGGTTATTTCTCATACGGTACTGGTACGGTGTTGGAATTCCTTCCTTGTTTAATATTTCCGCAACTGCTGTCTGTGACGTTCCGGCAGCGACTTCCTCAAAAATCCTTTTGACAATCCCTGCTGATTCTTCATCCGGCACCATGCTTTTGTCATTCCCGGCACTTTTCTCTACCCGGTATCCATAGGGAACCATGCTACAGGGAATACCCTGTTTCATCTGATTTTCCTTTGCTGTGGCAATCTTTTTAGAAATATCCTGCGCATACAGGGCATTGGCAATATTCGTCACTGTCATAATCATTTCTGCCCCGCCCTTTGTGGAATCGAACTGGTCGTTGACTGCCACAAACCGGAGCCGGAACATCGGGAACACACGCTCAATCAGGTTCCCGGTTTCAATGTAATCCCTGCCAAGCCGGGATAAGTCCTTGACTACAATACAGTCTATCCTGCCGTTTCTCATGTCTGACATCATGCGTTCAAAGGCAGGTCTGTCAAACCTCGTGCCGGAAATATCGTCATCCATATAGGTATCATAAATTTCCATATCCTCCTGCTGTTCCACATAGTGACGGATAAAATTGATTTGGTTTTGTATCGTTCCCCTCTCCCTTGTATCTTCACGCTCTGCGGATAACCTTGCATAGAGGGCTGTCTTATATACTTTCCTGTCACTTTTCCCGGCAGACCGAACCGGCGCCGGCTGTCTCATTCTTGATTTTCTCGCCATTTACACCGCCATCCTTTCTGCCCTCTCGATATTCTGTATCCTTGCCGCCTGTTCCAGCATGGAATGGAATTTATCATCACAGTCCAGCACAACCTCAAGATTTCCCTTTTCATATACCCTGACCTCTCTTATCAGATTGACCACAAGGCTGCGGGTAAGGGAGGAAATATTTCTGTTCTCCCGGTATTCCTCTATCCATGAACGGTCACTGTCCCTTTCCTGTGCCGCTGTTTCCGCCTCTTTTTCAATATTGCGGATTGCCTGCTCCGCAATGGATTTCTTCTGTTCAAAGTTCTCCTTAATCAACTGGAAGTCCTTTTTATCCACAATCCCTTCCTTATAATCTTCATAGAGCGATACCAGCATACGGTTATAACGGTTGATTTCTTCCTCGTTTGCCTGTATCCGTTCCTCCATCTTCTGGATATCTATTCTTCTGTTCTGCATTTCCCCTGCCTGCCGTATGACTTCATCCGCATCCAGAAGCTGTCCGATCAGCTCCTTTAACGTGGACAGCACCGTTTCCTCCAATTCATCCTCCCGAATACGGTGGGAAGTACAACGCTTAAATTTTTTGTGGTTGGAACACAGGTAATAAACATACTTTTTGCCGGAAACCGTAGATACCTTTCTTGTCATCAACGCCCCACAGTCTGCACATACGGCAATCCCTGACATGGTATAGATGGAATCCTGCCCCGGTGAGGTTCTCATGTCTATAGCAAGAAGCCTCTGGACAATATCAAAGTCCCTCTGCCTTACCAATGCTTCATGGCTATTTTCCACTACCGCCCACTCGTCAGCTTCTTTTTGTATCTGTGTCTTTACTTTATGGTTTGGAGTTGTTACCCTGCCCTGCACCAGCATACCAGTATAAATCGGATTTGTCACAATCCTGCGGACAGCGGTGGGTGTCCATTCACAAGTTTCCTTTTTCTTAAAGCTGCATTTGTAATTCTCCCCGTTGCTTAATTTATACTCCATCGGAGAAAGCACACCGAGAGCATTTAACTTTTTGCTGACAGCATCCAGACTCATGCCATTCTTAACCCACTGGAACATATCCTGCACCACATGACCTGCATACTCGTCCGGCTCCAGCCTGTTGTGGTTTTCTTCTGATTTACGGTAGCCGTAGACACAATAATTGCCTACAAACTCCCCATTCTGCCGCTTAACTTCCAGATGGCTGCGTATTTTAATAGAAATATCCCGGCAATAGGCATCATTAATGAGGTTCTTAAAGGGAATGACAATCTCATCCGACTGTCCACTGCTGTTTGCACTGTCATAATTGTCATTGATGGCAATAAACCGTACCCCCATAGCCGGGAACAGCCTTTCAATATACCGCCCAGCATCAATGTATTCCCTGCCGAAACGGGATAAATCCTTGACCACAATACAGTCAACCAGACCATTCTGCACATCCTGCATCATCAACTGAAATGCCGGACGTTCAAAAGTCGCACCGGAATATCCATCATCTTCCCGCACCGATACCACTTCAATATCTTCTTTGTCCTTCAGGAAATTCAAAATCAGAGATTTCTGATTTGAGATACTGTTGCTCTCTGCCTTTTTCGCATCTGCAACATCGCCATCCTCCTTAGATAATCTAACATAGATGGCAGCTTTATAAATACGTCTTGCTTCGTTCATTACTTACCACTCCTTTTGATTTTCTATGTTAGAAGCCCCAAATTCAAGAGGAATGGTATATTTCATATAAAATTAGATTTGTCCTTATTGATACCATTATACCATCCCCGCCATAAAATTTCCACAGCAAATTGACTTTCATCTGCAAAATCTCAAACCGCATACAATATAGCGGCTTATGCCTGCCCATCCAGTGCTGACACAAAATTATCCTGAAAAGACTGCCCGTTATTGGCAAAGGATATTTTCACAACATGGTTTCCTTTTCTGCGAAAATACGGATTGCCGGACTGCTCAATCAATGATAATGTCCTTTCTTCCACTGTTTTTCCTTCATCTATCCTGATACTGCCAAACTCGACAACCTCTTTCCGGTCAATCCCGCTAATCGGAATATCTGCCATTTTTTCCAATTCTTCTACTGACACCATTTTTATCTCCCTTCCAGACAAAAGAGAGAAACCTTATTCCGGCTTCTCCCCATGCTCTTTGATATATTCCACTGCTTCCTGCTCCGTTGGACACTGAACCACAATTTCATCATTCTGATCCAGCACGTCCGTTCCATCTTCTGTCACTTCATAGTGATACTTTTTATCTTCCATGCCACTTCCTCCATCCGGCAAACCTACCCTTGATATCCGTATCTGTCCTCATACATTAAAAAGGCTTTGTTATCCTCCCAAATCAATGTTCCCAATAACCCGAAAGCCGCTTGTTTATATCTTTGTTTGAATCTTTGGCATTGGAAACACTGATTTCAGAGGACAACTGACTGCAAATGCAGCCATCATCCTCATCACTGCCGGTCTTTCCGGCACCCCCAGCGGGGTAACACAAACATGGTCTGCTAAAACCATCATTGTACCTTGCCATGCCCATCAAGGCTCGTCTACAGGCAGCCACTCCCCGGAAATGCTTTCTGCTGAAATCCGGATACACATGACACCTCATTATCTCCTGCTGCAACACAGGTAGGCACAACCCTCTGCTCGGAACCTTCACGGGCTACATAGCGTTTCTGTAAAATGCTATGCAGGCTCATCGTCGCACGAAATGGGATTCTGCCACCCCTGCCATACAGCAGAGGCGAAAATATCATTGTGGAATGTGCGTGTCCTATGAAATTGTAAGTTCATTTTAGGGGATTCTGTCATCTATTTTTAGGAACCAATCAGTCACATTTGTAACCCGGCAGGTCACATTTCATATAATTTTTTGCAAATAAAAAAGAAGAAAAGTCCCATTTTCATCTGTCTCACTTTTCCTCTTTTTCTCATAAAATAGCTTTTTATAATTCCTTTGCCCCAAAAAACAAGCAGGCTATCCGCCTGCCTGCTTTACATTACTCAAACATCCACATTTTAAGATGGTTTTCCTCCATGATTTTTTCTAAAACTGCTCCACTTACTTCTGTAATGCTATAACTTCTCGGTTTTGGCTCATTATATCCAGTGGTTATGATATAAAACTTTCCTTCCGCTTTTATCAAAGTCTGTCCATGATAATCAAATTCTCCACAGGCTCTTGCCTTGATCCCCATGTGCCTGCACATATACTCCAATGCTGTCCGGCTTGCCAGACAATCTCCTTTTCCTTGAAAGAATAGGAGCATCCAGTCATTCTGCCCAGACTGGTAATCGGTTGTATAACCAATATACCATGCCGCTTTCTCTGCTTTTTCCTTATCTGTCATTCCAGTGGTAATGTACTGGCTTTCAAATTTCTCTAATAAGGTATTCATGTAGAAATTGGACTCTGCATAACAGGTAACCTTTGCCGTCAGCACTCTGCCATCCTCCAGAGTTGCCTTAACTGTAGCTGTTTGTGACCAGTCACTGTATGACGGTCCCCATAACATCGTTACCAGACCATAATCAGTTATCTTGAAAAAGTCTTTTCCTTCACCTTCCAGTTTCCATGTCCGTACTTCTTTTTTTGTGCCGGATACCCGGAAACGAAATTCTCTTAAATGGCTCGGTTCATACTGGATATAGTTTTTATAAGTATCTCCAAGATAATACAGGGAAACATCTGTCGCATTCAACACCGGATTATCCTGCTCTGTCTTTTCTGTTTTCTTCTTAACGGTAATCCTGCACTTATAGGTTTTCTTTTTATAAGTGGCTGTAATTGTTGCCTTTCCTGCTTTTTTTGCCTTAATGGTAACTTTGTTTTTCTTTTTCTTAGTGATAGTAACTACAGATTTCTTACTGGTTTTCCACTTCACTTTTCCCGCATTTTTCAGGATAAGTGTTGCTGTCTTTCCTACATACATTGTCTTATTCTTTATAGACAGCTTTGGTTTTGCTTTCGCCTGAACATTCTCCATAGGAATGAGTATTGTTACCAACAAAACCATACAGATAAATAAACAATAACCTCTTTTTTTCATAACAACCAGCTCCTTTCTATACTGCCTACTCATCATTCGTTTCATCCGCAAGTCGATCCGGAATGTGTTCAATCATTTCCTCTGCCTTGAGTTTGTATGCCATAAGGCATAACAGATACTCTGGCATCTTCCGTATCCCCCTTTCCCAATCCTCATAAGTGCGTATTGGTATCTTAAAATAACTCGCAAATCTTTTCTGGCTCATCCCCGTTTCTGAACGGATCTGCTTCAATAATTCCCTGTTCTCCAATTTGTCCATCCCCCTTCAATCATGTGTTCTTTTATTTCTAACTTTATTATACCACGCTATGCGTGGTGCGTCAATATAAATATTTACTTTTTATAAAAGATTATCCAGTATACCATTAATAAGTTTCCCTGCCAGTATCCTGCGATCTGCTGGCAGCTTGTCCATCTTTTCTGACAAACTGATACTATGTATTCTTTCCTCTTTTCCGTATGCAATATAGTCCATCGTTACATCATAATACTGTGCAAATATAACGAGCAAATCTACACTGCATCCCTTTTTCCCTGCCTCAAGACGGTTAAGGTATTCTCTTGATATCCCAACCTCCTCTGCCACCTTCTCCTGTGTATATGCTTTTCCTTTTTCATTTCTTAGGTCTTTCAGGCGTTTTCCACTCTCTGCCAAATTATAATAATACATTTTACCCTCCTGATTTCTAAAACTGATTTACCAAGTTTCTTGTTAAAAATCAGAAGGCTGTCGGGGTACGACACCGAAAAATCCAGTGTCTGCCGATTGTCATAAAAAAAGTTTTTAAGAGGAATATTAGAAAAGAAAATAGAAATACAAAAGAATTTGTCGAAATAAAAAATACCACAATCCCCTTGGGGACTATGGTATGTAGAAGTATGTTATTCTTTTGTCTATATCGTTTTTTGCACCGTTTCCAATGCAACGATTCCACTTCCATGCTATTTTCTATTTGCCAGCATATAAAGGGTTCCATATTTCTTTACGCTCCAACTGGAGCAGTATAAAAAGCTCAATAGAAAAAATACTGATATCTTATAAACATCTACCAGAACACGAGACCCAGGCTGCTATCGTATCACTACATCTGATTT
>JAIDOW010000043.1 GCA_029063085.1 Lachnospiraceae bacterium | reverse complement strand
GCGAAAGTCCTACCGAGAAACAGCAAAGTATTTCCCCACAGCTTAGACTTTTCAAAAGCTCATGTTGAAAGCTGTTTACTGGTAAAATTAACACAAGAATTTATTTGCCTCCGGCGGGGCAGGGGATATTTGTTCTGGGCGCAAGGTAGTCTCTTATCAAATATTGCTTTTCTTACCGGATGGTAGTAAATAATATTTTAAAGTCCAATAGCTAACCGGTCACAATAGTACCAGCTGCGCCGCCCGCAGGGCAGAAATTCTTGTATATTGTATCAAGAAACAGCTTCCATACGACGGTATCGATACACAGCAGGAAAAGGGGGCTTATGGTTATCCTAAGAGAGACCCGTCTGAAAACGTCGGTACTTAGAGGGTAGCCTGCTTGCAGGATAGCCTCTTATGTACCGCTACGTTGAAGTTAGAACGCAAGTGTGTCTCTCGTGGAAACCATAAGCCCCCTTTTCCTGCGTCCGCCACCATCATCGTATGGAAGCGTCCCTAGTAGTAATATAAACAAGAATTTAAAGTAAAAAGGTCTAAAGGGGGATTGTCCCGCATATAATGGTGGATAGAAAGATAAATTATAAATATTTCTTAGGAGGCAGTATGGAATTTATTAAACGGGAAATTCGAAATTATACGTGGAAGGTGAAAAATGCAATGCAGTTTACCATAGATGACACGATAAATGTTCCAGAGAATCTTTTGGATATGGAACGTTTGATTCTGGTAAAGGGAAATGTAGTGATAGACGAAACACAGGCGATGGTGGACCGTTTTCAGGTGAAGGGAACCTTAAATTACCAGATTCTTTATTGTGCAGACAAAGAGGGGAATGCCTTTGACAGCTTAAACGGCAAAGTTCCTTTTGTAGAGTATATAAATGCAGACGGAACAAATGAGACAGATTACATAGAAGTACATGCCAGTATGAATGACCTGACAGTTACCATGCTGCACTCCAGAAAGATTAGTTTAAAGGCTTTGATCGGAATTGATTATCAGGTAAAAGAAAATGAAGATTTTGAAGCGATAACAGATATGGAGGACGCAGGAAATACAGAGGTGTTAAACGGCTCCCTTTCCATGATGAGCCTGCGGCTCCAGGAAAAGAAAAATATACAGGTAGAAGAACAGGTGGAGATTCCTGCGAATAAACCTAATATTTATCAGGTAATCTGGAAAAGTATGGCACTTACCAAGGTTCAGATTAAACCGGCAGACGGTTATCTGATGGCGAGCGGTAATCTAAGCGTATTTCTGGTTTATACGGCGGAAGAGGAGAGCATGCCTATTCAATACTTTACAATGGAGGTGCCGTTCGAGCAGAAAATAGATGAGGAAGCCTGTAGTGAAGATATGATTTCAGGAAGCTTTTTAAGTCTGGATCAGTATCATATTACAGTGGTGCCGGATGAAAGTGGAGAAGACCGTTTGATCGATCTTGCGGCAGAATTTACTGTAGAGATTAAGCTTTATGGAAATGAAGAAATGCGGCTGGTGCGGGATGCTTATTCTACCGAAATGGAAATTAATCCAGAATGGAGAAACTTTACGGTACAGCATTTATTGCTTCGCAATTGTGCCAAGACAAAAGTTTCTGATATTGTGAGTATGCCGAAGCAGCAGTCGGTTTTACAAATCTGTAATGTGGAAGGATCGGTATCTGTTGATGAGACGGAGCGCTCAGCAAAGGGAATTATGGTAGAAGGTGTGGTCGGTACGCAGATTACCTATCTGAATAAAGAGGAGAACGGAGCATTATCTTCCGTGACATTTGATATACCGTTTTCTTATGAAATCGAAGTGCCGGGAATGAAAGAAGAAGTAACGTATTCCATTGTTCCGTTCTTAGACCAGATTACAGCAATGCAGCTTGGCGAAAACCAGATAGAGATCAAGGCAGAGGTATCTTTAGAAGTGCTTGCATTTACCAATGAACAGGCGAGAGCCGTTTTAAACATGGAGGTTGCACCGATTAATCTGGAGCGTAAAAAGTCTCTTCCGGGTGTTATCGGATATATTGTGAAAAATGATGATACTTTATGGAGCATTGCCAAAAATTATTATACGACGGTAAATCGGATCAAGGAGATAAATGAACTGCCTACCGATGCTATCAAGGCAGGAGACAGACTCGTTATTTTAAAAGAATAAAATCTGTTCTTGACCTATGTGCATATATGGAGTATTATAAGGGAGAACAGTTATCAAAGAGATAATTATAAAAATGCAGAAGAAATTTCTCTTATTCAGAGTGGTGGAGTCAGAAGGGACTGAGAAGCCACGGCAACCCCAAGAGTTGGAAGGTGCCGGCCTGAAGCGCGCGTAAGACGTGTCGAGCAATAAGAGGATTTGAACATATGAGATTCTCAACCTTCAAATCCTCGGATTTGGAGGTTTTCTTTTGTGAATTTATACAAAAGGATTACAGAGTGATAAAGGAGGAAAAAAATGGAAAAATTATTATTTACGTCAGAATCGGTAACAGAAGGACATCCGGATAAGATATGTGACCAGATTTCGGATGCAGTGCTGGATGCATTGATGGAAAAGGATCCAAACAGCCGTGTAGCATGCGAGACATCTATTACTACCGGGCTTGTACTGGTAATGGGTGAGATTTCAACCAATGCTTATGTTGATATTCAGAAAATTGTCCGGGAGACAATCCGTGAAATAGGATATAATTCTTCTGAATATGGATTTGACTGTGATACCTGTGGTGTGATTACTGCTATTGATGAGCAGTCCAGTGATATTGCAATGGGTGTGGACAAAGCTTTAGAAGCAAAAGAGAATCAGATGAGTGATGCGGATATAGAGGCGATCGGTGCCGGAGATCAGGGTATGATGTTTGGATTCGCTTCCAACGAGACAGAGGAATATATGCCATATCCTATCAGCCTTGCCCATAAGCTTGCCAGAAAGCTTACAGAGGTGCGTAAGAACGGTACGCTTCCGTATCTCAGACCGGATGGAAAAACACAGGTTTCTGTAGAATATGACGAAAACGGCAAGCCGGTTCGTTTGGAGGCGGTTGTCCTTTCTACCCAGCATGACTCTGAGGTCAGTCAGGAGCAGATTCATAAGGATATTAAAAAGCATGTGTTTGACACTGTTTTACCGGCTGAACTGGTGGATGAGGATACCAAATTCTTTATTAACCCGACAGGACGTTTTGTAATCGGTGGACCGAATGGGGATTCCGGACTTACAGGACGGAAGATCATAGTGGATACTTATGGTGGATATGCCCGTCATGGCGGCGGAGCATTCTCTGGGAAGGATTGCACGAAGGTAGACCGTTCTGCGGCTTATGCGGCAAGATATGTGGCAAAGAATATCGTGGCAGCAGGACTTGCAGATAAGTGTGAAATTCAGCTTTCCTATGCCATTGGTGTAGCACGTCCCACATCTGTTCGCGTAGATACGTTTGGAACCGGTAAATTGGATGAATTGAAGCTGGTAGAAATTGTCCGTGAGAATTTTGATCTCCGTCCGGCAGGCATTATCAAGATGTTAGACCTTCGCCGTCCGATTTATAAGCAGACAGCGGCTTATGGTCATTTTGGACGTACTGATCTTGATCTGCCTTGGGAGAAGCTGGATATGGCAGACAAGTTAAAGAGTTATCTGTAAAAGATGATCATCCGAATAGATTAAAGATGATTCCGGTATTGTAAAAGTTGCCGGAATGATGAATCATGGCGGCAGCAGGAGTATCAGTCCTGCTGTCGCTGTTTAATAGGCTTTAGCTTCTTATATTCCTGTTTATCCATCGGCTCTGGTCATTCATTGGAGGTGTCTGCGGCCGGAACTGCAAGGGGGATTGTGAATAAGGAAATCATCCAAACGTAAAAGACAAGGGCGGGGTAAATCTCGCTCCTCAATACCAGCATTTTGGAGTTCCACTTTCAAAGTCCTTTCATCATGCGTGTGGACATCAGGCAGGTTTCTCCGTTGGTAAAATAAATGATTCGGTTTTTAGCGTCTACTTCTTTTATGTTATTTTTATTTACCAGAAATGACCGATGGCAACGCACAAAGTTACTGCCTAATGTGTTTGTTAGTTCTTTTATGGTGCTAGAAAATTCAATTTGACGGTCTTTCGCATGGAGAATGACTTTATGGATATTACTGGAAGTTTCAAAAAAGAAAATATCATCATAATCAACGCTGATTTTTCGTCCACCGACTTGAGTAGTATAGACCTTATGTATCTTGTTGGTCTGGAGTGCATAGCGTTCCATTGCATTTAACAGACATTCTCTGATTTTCACTTTTGCTTCGGCAGGGTTGTCTTTTAATACAAAGTCCATTGCCTCCACCCGATACTGAAAGGTCATGTAGCTTAGTTCAGAATGTGCGGTTATGAATATGATGAAACCACGGGGGTCATACAATCTGATTTGTTGTGCCAGTTTCATTCCGTTCATGTTGCTGCTTAAGTCGATATCAAGGAAATAAATGCCTGTGTTCTGACTGGTTTTGACTTTTTCCAGTAGTACATAAGGGTCTCCGGCATCTAAAACAAGCTGCATATCCAGTTCTTCTATCAGCACGGTATTTTGAATGATTTGCACGATAGTTTGCCGCTGTACGGCATTATCCTCGCACACAAAAATGTTCAGCATGTTATGTCACTCCTTTCTGGCAGTAAGTTCCATATGCTGCATGAAACAACCGCATTGCATTGTTGTTTCCAGTAGCACATTGTCATAGGAACTGATGAGTTTCTGAGCGTTGGAAAGCCCAATTCCCTGATGTCCAATCTTTGTACTAAAGCCTTTTTGCTTCAACCTGTGCAGCGCCATGCCGTTATCCCGAAAGCGATTGCTTATGATGATTGATACACCAGCATTATTCTGAACGATATTTAAGCCAATTTGTGGCTGTTCCGTCTCCAACGTGGCTTCAATAGCATTGTCTAAAAAGATTCCCAGTATTCTGGCAAGATCTACGGTGTCCATCAGAAAACTGTCTACTCTGTCGGGAATATCAATCGTGACATCAATCCCTGACTCATGGGCGTAAATCATTTTTGCGGAGAGTAGGCTTTTGATTTCCAATACACCGATGTTACTAAGTTGATTCAGCTTGTAATCACCCTGGTCAATCAGATTCTTTGTTGGGAAGATTTTATCTTCAAAAAATTTCTTTAATTCGTCCATATCGCAATTTTCAATATAGCCAGATATAGAGAGCAAAATGTTGACATAATCATGCTTAAAGGAGCGCAGACCGTTATACATGACTTCCAAATTGTGTGTGTAGTCCTGTAAATCCTGCAAGGCTTTCTGTTTTGCCTCTGTCTGTATTTGTTCCAGATAGGAACGGCGCATAGCCAGAAGCAAAAAAAGCATAACAAGCAGATATCCTGAAATATGTAAGACATTATTATATATCATTCTGCCGACGGAGCCATTTTGTCCCGGAATCAAATTATCGAACAGATAGATGGTTATAAGGAGCAGTAATGTAGCATCAATCAAATACCACGTCTGCGGAAGGCGTAAAATACCTTTGCCTGACAGTAATAATTTTCTAATCAGCCTGCCGCAAAGCAACGTAATAAAATAAAACAGCAAAATGTGAATCAGTCTGACACCGAAAGAAAAATACTGCTGATTAATTAAAGACAGAGGAATCAGCATATGCAGAAGAATTGTCAAACAATTATCTGTCACGATAGTAAGTACACATCCAATCATGCCCATACAAACATTCTGGGATGCGGTATCCCGGTAAGCAGCCAATCCATAAATACATACTGCCACCAGAATACCGAACAGACCGTATGGTATACAGGATAGGAGCGTTACAGGTATTCCGGCAAGCAACAGCAGTATATAAAGCATTATAAACGCTTTTAGGCTCATACGTTTGGGCCACACATTACGAATAGCAAGGGAAAGCTGAAAAAAAGACAACAGCATTTCAATATATTCCTCCTTTCGAGATTTACTTCCCTGATTATACTGTATGTGATTTTTTGTATCAAGCTTTGCTCTGCGAAAATGATGAATAAATGTGTGCTTTGCAGGAAAAAAACGCACTTATTTATGGAATGAAGCATTTTATGACTGTTTTGAGAGAATGGTTGTCTTTCATGGTATATTATCCTACGATAAATACATATTTGTTTTGGAAGGAGATATGAAGTTATGAAGCATTTTTTAAAAGGAGCTGCCGCAGTGGCAATAGTAATGGTTATCTCAATATTAATCCATATGTTTTTCAATATGAAGGGTATTGACTTACCTATAAGTAATTATGTTGAAATTATGCTGACATCAAGTTTTGCTACGTTGATTTATCATGCATTGATTGGAAATAAGAAAAATGAAGATGACTAGAAGCAAAAAATAGCGGATGTAGATTAAACAGCATATTTCTTCGGGTGTGTGTCAAAAAACGTAGGCATAGCAGGCTGTGGCAAGGCTTATAGCATACACAATCGAAGAAATAGACAAGTCAGGTATGTGTCAGTTTTGTTCTACAGTTCTTAAGTAAATGGCTTTAACCATTATAACAGAGCCAGATGCAGAGCAGACAAACTTGTGAGCAATCATAGTCTGTCGGCTCTATTTTTTTGCAGTTATCCAACTGCTCATTCAGCACAGAGTTTATCTATACATAGCATATCGGGGAATGGCAGGAATCCATTTAAAAAAATCCCTGTCCATGCAACGCTGCCATTTATTGCCTTTCTAAGAAATATATATTATAATGAAAATATTCTGGAAGAAATTGCAGCATGATGTGCAAAGCTTAGGAGGACAATATGACGAATGAAATTCAGGACGAGAGATACCATGTAGCTGATGAAGCCATCCATGATGCATTTTTTTTGATATTAAAAGAAAAAGAATTAGATAAAATATCTGTGTCCGATATAATAAAAAGAGCCGGAATCGTGCGAAGTACATTTTACAACCACTATGAAAATATCCCGGCTCTTGTGGCTTCCATTGAAGACAAAACCATAGATGATATATTCTCCCTCATGAATACTTTTCATCCAAGGAATGATTGGGATGCATGCAAATCCTATTATTTAACAATCTGTGAATATACCATGACAAATCCCCTTTTAGCCAATCTTCTCCGCAATCCAAAAGAGGATGTATTTTTTGAGAAAGCTGTGACCATGTTCCATCGCTATGTCAGACAAGTGACACAGAACACCGCACCCTCTCATCGCAGCAAGGAGGAACGATCTTACATGATTGCCTGCACCATCGGCAGCAGTATCGGTGTGCTTCACAAATGGGCAAAGGATAATTTTCAAGTTCCCCCTGAAACCATTGCTGATATTCTGACGCAGGCTTTTGTATCGGGTATGCTTTCCGGTATACTGGAAGGAGAATAACCTGTGATTATCATGTCCCCTATGCCAGTGGTTCATCAATCAAAGCTTCCTGCCTCTTGATTTTCTTTGTTGAATTTCTGATAAACGGATTTTTTCTTACCACAAGTCCCGTGATCTGACGATACGTAGGCTGGGCTTTATTATATTGGTCCAGGAATGCCTGTAGTGCTGCCTGAACTGCCATGTTGTCCAGCCCCTTAGCTGCAACAACTTCCTGATCCGGATAAATTCTTGCAGTAAGCCCATTATTCTCACCTGTTACAATTACCTCACCAACCAGTGCATCAAGGGCTAATTTGTTTTCAATTTCTTCAGGAGAAATATTTTCTCCATTTGAAAGAATGATCAGATTCTTTACGCGGCCATTGATAAATAAGAAACCTTCCTCATCCAGATACCCTTTATCCCCTGTGTGAAGCCATCCATCCTTCAAGGTTTCCGCAGTTTCTTCCGGCATCCTGTAATATCCCTTCATCACACTGCTGCCCTTTACCAGAATCTCGCCATTATCAAATTTAATCTCCACATTGGAAAGGGGCTTTCCAATAGAGCCTGCCTTATGAACATCTGGTGTATTGGAGCTGATTACCGGGGAACACTCTGACATGCCATATCCTTCAAGGACTTTCACTCCATATTCGGCAAACTGGTCGATATAATATGGGTCCAGATGGGCTCCCCCGGTAAATATGATTTTAAGATTGCCACCGAATACATTGTCTGCTATAGCCTTTTTCGGGATGGCAGCATCTACACCGGCAAGCCTCTTATAAATTGTCTCAATCATCATCGGAACCATAAGCATTACATCCGGCTTAAATATGCCCATATTTTTCACCATATGCAGCAGAGAATCATTGATACATATCGTTGCACCCAGAGAAAATCCCTTGAGCCAGTCCATCACCAGACAAAATGCATGATGGATTGGAAGCACACTGAGTACTGTGCTTCCAGGCTCTGTCGTATATTCAACAGCATCCACATTCGATGCCAGATTATTTTGTGTCAGCATTACGCCTTTGCTTTTTCCGGTTGTTCCGGATGTAAAAATAATCGTCGCCACATCATCCGGATTCGGTCTTTCTGAATCAGCCACACTCTTTTTAGACGATGCCTTAAGCTCTGCCAGAGATGCCATCTTTTCATCTGAGGATTCTAATTCTTCTTCCTGTAGCAGCCAGATCTTTCTAAGCTTAGGGCACTGGGCTGAAATCTCGTCTAAAAGTCCCATATTCTTAGGACTTAAGAAGAGTGCTTCTGAATCTGAACGATTGATCAGATCAATCAAATCCTCTACGGGAAGACCTGCGTCAAGAGGTACGGCAACAGTATTTCCTGTAATGATTCCCAGATAACTTTCAATCCATTCCACGGAACTGGTTCCAATCAGGGAAATGTGTTTCCCCTGAAATCCTTCTGCCAGCAGACCCTTTCTTACCGCCACAACATTCTCCATCAGTTCACTGTAGCTTCTTTCAAGGATCTCCTTCTTTTTCAGCCATTTTACAGCCTTGATATCTGCATATTTCTGTGCACTGTCTTCTAATATATCACGAATCAATATTCCCATACCCTGTGCCTCCTGCTATAATTTTTCCAATAACTCAAGTGCTTCTGCAATCGTGCGGACCTGTAATGCATCTTCCTCTTCCAGTTCTATGTCAAAGGTATCTTCCAGCTCTCCTAAAAAAGACATAAAATCAAGAGAACTAAACCCCAAATCTTCTCTGAACCTCATATCATGATTCATTTCCTCCGGCTTTACATCACAATACTGTGCCACAATCGTTTTAAACTGCATTTCCTGTGTCATATTTTTTTCCTCACTTCTATTAAATATTTTTGGTAATTGTGAAACTACCTATTTTTAAAACCTAGTTGTGCAATTAACTAATTATGTTTTTTATATCTGTTCCATGATTTCGCCTATGCTCATATCCGGATGTGCAATCCCCTTAAACAGGATCCGCATCATGTAGTAATACAAAAGTTCCATATCATGCTCCACCAGATGTGCCGTTTGATAATGATAGGAGAAATTCATTCCTCCGTTTGCTGTATGAGACACGGTTAAATACATTTTTTTGGTAGCTGCACCATTGGCAAACCACTTAGCATGCTGCGGAATATTTTCAAGATGTGGATTATCCATCTTAACCGGCATTGGCTGATATGTGAGATAACAGCTTTCATAAGTGGTATTTTTGGGCGTATGATAACGGTTCCTCATTTCTTCCTCGATCAATGCAGGATCATAATTACTGTGCATATAAATTTTATTCTGTATATTTTGAATCTCATAAGCGGCTGACAAAAAATCTGTTTCAGGAGAAATCACGGTTCTGCATGGAAACATGATCGTTCTGCTGCCGCCCGATGTCCATTCGTCATGGGTAGAACGTCTGGAAATAAAATTCTGGATCGTAATATCTTCTTGTCCATTATTTACCTTGGACAAATATGTTCTGATGCTCAACAGCAAAAGATTGGTCATAGACAACTGATGATTCATGCAAAAATCCATCAGATTCTTCGTTGGCTCCGGCTCCAGATTATAATCCTTCACTTCCACAAATAAATTTTTCAACTCAATATCCGCAGTCCTCAAATTTTTACTGCTATGCAGCTTTCTTGCTTCTTCAAGAACGGAAGGTCCCTGAATATCAGAATACAGCGGCTCTCCCAAAGTATCCAGCTGATCATCCCAGAACTTCTTATCCTTTGCAAAACGCTTCTCGTTATTGGCCTTTTTTAAATCCTTGTCCAGAACTGTCTCAAAATCTGCCAGATCTTCCGGGTATCCTGATCCGAATCTATAATGAGTATAAAGCTGCATCAGGTCATTGATCATTACTACCATACCGCAGGAATCAATAAGTCTATGATCCATATGGATAAAAAATCCATTATACCCTTCCGGAAGCTTTACCATCGTCACATCACACAATGGAATATCGTCCCCATCAAAGGTTTCGTATGCCCATTGCTGCATCAGATGATCTGCATCTGCCATGCTCATGCCAGATAAATCCTTAAACGGAATATCTCTGGTATCTTTTTTCACAATATACTGCTTTACTTCTCCGTTTTTGTCGGGTTTTGTAAAACGAACCCTCATACATCCATAACGTGATAATTCTTCCTGAATACATTTTTTCAGAAGACCAAAATCCAAAGGTGACTTTAGGGATGCCACGACACTAACGCCTGATACCTGCTGTGTTTTGTAATTCAGAATCCAGTTATGATGCATTTTCTGTGCTGCTGTTAAAGGATAATATTCCTGCATTTGTAAATCCTCCTGTCTTATTTTAATTGAGACGTTACCACATTTTATTTTTGATTTCTACCCCACAAGGGACTTAACAAACATTTTACCCCAAATTGTCTAAGACTTTACATGCAACATCTAGCAGATCATGTTATATTAGTAACCCGATCATATAAAATCACAGTTTTTTACGTAAGAAAAAAACGCCAGTTTATAAAAACTGACGTTACATGACCTTAATCATATTTTGCAAAAAAATCTAGTACTTTTTTTCTATATAATTCCGGTTCGACATATGCACTGCAAAGATGCTTTGCTTCCGGTATTATTACAAGTTCTTTGGGAGCCCGGCACATAGAATAATTATATCTGGAATTCTTCTGATTTACATAAGTATCCGCTCCGCCGTGAAAAAATAAAACAGGTTTCTTATTCCGCTTCATTGCATCCGTTGTATCTGCATCCCGCATATGAAAACCGGCTAATATTGTGCAGAATAAATCCAGCCGGAGCAGCAGCAGTCCGATCCAGTGCAAATGAAACCAGTTCGCCGCCATTTCCTTGACCTGCCCCTTCATGGAACAAAAACTGCAATCTGCGATGAGTCCTCTTACTTCACCGGGCAATTTGCGTCCTGATGCCATAAGCACTGCTGCCGCCCCCATAGATTCCCCATAAAGATAGATAGGAAGCTTCTTCTTATTCCGTCTGGCAATATAATATGTCCACCGCTGTACATCATATTGCTCCATTGCTCCAAAAGTAATATATTCCCCCTGACTTTTCCCGCAGCACCTCTGGTCAATAAAAAGCAAATTGCAGTGATTCTCATGAAGAAATCGTGCAGTATATGCAAAGTCTCCAAAACCGCTGCCCTTGTATCCATGGCTTAATAATACAAATCTCTTGGCATTCTTTGCAGGCAGATAATGGGCATGCAGTATCAGTCCGTCCCTGCTTTTCATATAACAGTCCTGCATATTCTGCTGCATGCACCAGGCCTTGCCCTCCTCATATTCCTTTTCAAATTTATGCCTTGGGTGATTCACTTTTATATGGGATAATTGAAACCATTTCCTTTTTATCTGTTTTTTTTGCTCTTTGCAGCGAACCATCATTTTAAAAAAGGACCAGCCGGATGCCATAAATATACTGACAGCTGCATATACAGTAACTAATATTTTGATGGATTTGTTTTTCATAATGATTATTCAACCTCTTTTTATTTTGGGATGCTAATGAATACTAATTTGAATTTTGCCTGATAGATTATATGGCAGTCCCTTCTGTTTATGATGGGCAGGGCATATTTACGCTTCCCGTTCCTTTCCCCAGAAGAACAGTGCTACCGTTCCTGGTCCAGTGTGGCTGCCGATCACGGTTCCGATGTTGTAAATTGCTACTTTGCCGTTCAGCTTTGGAAATCTGGATTCTATTAAATCTGCCACTGCTCTGGCATCTTCATAGCAGGCGGACTGGCTGATATAGCATTTGCCGTCATAATCCAGACCATCTCTTGCATTTTCTTCCATTTTTGCAACAATTTGTTTGATTACCTTTCGTTTTGTCCGTACTTTTTCACGGACGATCAGCTTACCTTCATTATTGACATTTAACAGAGGACAGATGTTCAGCATATTACCAATGGTTCCGGAGGCTTTGGAAATGCGTCCGCCCCGTATGTAAAAGGTGAGGTCTGAAGAGAAAAACCAATGATTTAATTGTAAAAGATTATTTTTTGTCCACTGATAAAGGGCATCAATATCCATTCCCTCGTCACGTTTGTCTGCAATTGTATCCATCAACAGTCCAAAGCCGGAAGAGGCAGCTAATGAATCAACGATATAAATTTTACGCTCCGGAAACTCTTCTAAAAGCATATCCCTTGCAATACAGGCAGAATTATAAACGCCGGAAATACCAGAAGAAAGTGTTAAATGTAGAATATCCTGTCCTTTCTCTAAAAAGGAACGGAAATATTCCGTAAACTCATCGGCGTTCACCTGAGAAGTTTTGGTCATTGCACCGTCTTCCATTTTCTTATAAAACTGGTCAAATGGAATAGATTTTCCTAAATCATCCGTGTAAGTGATTTCATCCAGCATATAGTGAAAACATATGAAATAAATTCCTCTTTGCAGGAAATGCTCTTCCGATAAATCAGCCGTGGAACAGCAGGAAATAATATAGTCATTCATGTAATATCCTCCTAGTGTTGTAACCAATTTTTCCTGTCTTTAGACAGTTGTAAATACATATAATATCATTCTATGTGGTAAGATATGCATTTATTCTTAAGAAATAAAGGCCGGTTTCATGTCAGACTGCGGTCTGGATTCAAGAAAGATATTGCATGATGATATAGACTGTGTAACTCTTTGAAGATAGATAAGATTTAGATATGACAGCCTCTTTTACATTGTAACATAGAGAGGAAATTTATACCATATATGAATTTAAGAAAGATTACATAAATTTATCTTAGCAAAATAATTGAACCCGGTCTTTTTCAGAAAAAAGGTAAAGTATCTTTCTTTTTTATATCCTGCTCGGTATAATATATTATACAAAGTTAAGTTTAAATTGGGAAATTCAAAGATTATCATACTTGGAGAAAGAAGGAAAAAATTTGCAGGCATTTATATTTGACTTTAACGGAACTTTGGTGATGGATTCTTACATGCATGAGACAGCATGGCGTCAGTATGTGGAAAAGCTTTGTCACAGAGAGGTGACAGAAGAGGAATTTAAACTGCATGTGCATGGAAAAACCTCGTCCATGATCTTAGAGCATTTTCTCGGAAAGGGAAAACTGACAAGGGAAGAGATTACGGCGTACTCGGAGGAAAAGGAGGTCTGTTACCGGAGGCTTTGTCTGGAAAACAAAGAGAGGTTTCATTTGACAGAGGGGGCACAGGAATTCTTAGACAGGGCAAAGGCACAGGCAATTCCCATGACGATTGCTACGGCTGCCAATCTTGCTAATATGAATTTTTATTTTGAATATTTTTCTCTGGAAAAATGGTTTGACATGGAAAAAATTGTCTATGATGATGCATCGTTAAGAGGGAAACCGGAGCCGGATATTTATCTGAAGGCTGTAGAAAAGTTATCTGCAAAAGCAGAAGAATGCGTGGTATTTGAAGATGCTGTGTCCGGTGTGGTATCTGCTCACAGGGCAGGTATTGGAAGGATTATCGGAATATATGCCGACAGCAGCCGGGAATTATTAGAGGAAACGGGGAAAACGGATATCTGCATTCGGGATTTCAGGGAAGGATTGTCTGTCTTTTTCTGACTTTGGCAGGTGGTTAGGTTGATGATTTTTCTGAAAACGACATGATATGGTCAGAAATAATATATCAAAACAGAAAAAGGACTCGGCATAATGTATAAAATTGCATAAGATATGGAGAAATTCTTGTAGCATTAGGAAAAAAGCAGGTTTTTTGTAAAAAAGGCTTGCTTTTTTTTTGTTTGCTTATACAATAATAGTTGGTTTAGTGTGTCAGTAGGGGATGCCGCATTAAAGTTTAATTCTTTATTTTGCTAATGCAACAGCCCCTGTTGAAAGAATCCCTTTTCATTATAATAGGAAAAGGAGTAACAGTTAATATGGTGTGGTGCACACCGGTAACAGTTAGGAGATTGATCATGAATAAGTTAGAACTTCAAAAATGTGCGAATCAGTTGAGAAAGCACATTGTGACTTCCCTGCATGCTGCGAAATGCGGTCATCCGGGCGGCTCACTGTCAGCTGCGGATATTGTAACCTATTTGTATTTTGAGGAAATGAACATAGACCCGAAGGCACCGGACAAGCCGGACAGGGATCGCTTTGTACTGTCAAAGGGTCATGTGGCACCGGCTCTTTACGGCGCACTGGCAATGAAGGGATATTTTCCGGAAGAAGAACTGGTAAAGCTTCGTAAGACCGGAGAGATGCTTCAGGGACATCCGGATATGAAAGGAACTCCCGGTGTAGATATGTCGGCAGGTTCTCTGGGACAGGGTATCTCTGTTGCAGTGGGTATGGCACTTTCTGCAAAGCTGTCAGAGGAGGATTACCGAGTATATACGCTTCTTGGTGACGGTGAGATTCAGGAAGGACAGGTCTGGGAGGCAGCAATGTTTGCAGGTCATAAGCGGTTGGATAACTTAGTAGTGATAGTAGATAATAATGATTTACAGATTGACGGAAGTGTAGCCGATGTCTGTTCCCCATATCCCATTGTGGATAAATTTAAGGCATTTAATTTTCATGTGATTGATGTGGACGGGCATGATTTTGATGCATTAGACGCTGCGTTTAAGGAAGCGAGGGAGACAAAAGGAATGCCAACGGCTATTATTGCAAAAACCATTAAAGGTAAAGACGTTTCCTTTATGGAGAATCAGGCATCATGGCATGGTGCAGCACCGAATGACGAGCAGTACGAAACTGCAATGGCAGATTTAGAAAAGGTAGGTGAAGCGTTATGTCAGAAGTAAAGAAGATAGCGACTCGTGAAAGTTACGGAAATGCTTTGGTGGAGCTTGGAAAAGAACATGAGGATCTGGTGGTTTTGGATGCAGATCTGGCAGCGGCTACAAAGACGGGCATTTTTAAGAAGGAATTTCCGGAAAGGCATATAGATTGTGGAATTGCAGAGTGTAATATGATGGGTATTGCAGCAGGCTTATCTCTGACAGGTAAGGTACCTTTTGCTTCCAGCTTTGCGATGTTTGCAGCGGGACGAGCTTTCGAGCAGGTTCGTAATACTATCGGTTATCCCAAGTTAAATGTAAAGATTGGAGCAACCCATGCAGGGATTTCCGTGGGTGAGGACGGAGCGACCCATCAGTGTAATGAGGATATCGCATTGATGCGTACGATTCCCAATATGGTAATTATTAACCCATCGGATGATATAGAAGCAAGGGCAGCGGTAAAAGCAGCCTATGCATATAAGGGTCCAGTCTATCTCCGTTTCGGACGGCTGGCAGCACCAGTCATCAATGACAAGCCGGATTATGAGTTTGAGATTGGAAAGGGTGTTACCGTAAGAGAAGGAAAAGATATTACGATCGTGGCAACCGGATTAGAGGTTGGATTTGCAGTGGAAGCAGCCGAAAATCTGGCAAAAGACGGGATTGATGCACGGGTGATTAATATCCACACGATTAAGCCGATTGATAAGGATATCATAATAAAAGCGGCAAAAGAGACAAAGAAGCTCTTTACAGTAGAAGAGCATTCCGTGATCGGGGGACTCGGTTCCGCAGTCTGTGACGTACTCTGTGAAAATGCACCGGCACCGGTCTATAAGATTGGTATGAGAGACCGATTTGGTGAATCCGGTCCGGCAGCAGAACTGCTGCATAAGTATGAGCTGGATGCAGAAGGAATCTATAAGCAGGTGAAAGCAAATCTGTAATTATCTTTGCGGTTGACTGTATTTTGTTTAAAAGTAACTTTTCTATTAAACGAATAAGATTGAGGTGGAATATGCAGATATCAAGCAGATTTACGATTGCTATTCATGTTCTTGTATGCATTGAGACATTTAAAAATGATTACAAAGTAACAAGTGAATTTCTTGCATCAAGTGTGAATGTAAATCCTGTGGTTATAAGGCGTTTGTTACAGCAGCTTAAAAGAGCAGGAATAGTTAATGTGAGGAGAGGAAGCGGAGGAACGGATATAGAAAAACCCTTAAACGAGATTACATTATTAGATGTATACAATGCTGTGGAATGTGTGGAAGATGGAGAACTTTTTCATTTTCATGAAAATCCTAATCAGCTATGTCCTGTGGGGAAAAATATTCACGCTATTTTAGATGTAAGACTTGAAAAAATCCAGAAAGCAATGGAAAAAGAAATGAGGTCAATATCGATACAGGACATCATGAATGATACAAAAACATTGATAAAGGCATAAATAAAATATCCCGTAGTTCATTTTGTTAAAGGACTGCGGGATATTTTTTTGAAAATTCCGTTGTAACTATTGACGATACAATGGAAAAGTGCTATGATTGATGTATCAATAAAAGTTACAACAAAAGCAGGAGGTAAAAATATGGCAAATTATAGTAAAGTTAGTGTAGAACAGGATGCGAGAACAGAACTCCATGACAGGCTTTCATTAACAGGGGCAGAGGTAAGTATTAATAATCTGCCAGCAGGGGCAAGTGTACCTTTTATTCATTCTCATAAGAATAACGAAGAGATTTACGCTGTTCTTTCGGGAAAAGGGAAAGCTGTTATTGATGGAGAAACGGTAGAACTTGCGGCTGGTGACTGGATTCGTATTTCGCCTACAGGAAAAAGACAGTTCTTTGCGGCAGAAGATACTGCGATTAGTTTTGCGTGTATTCAGGTGAAGGAAAATTCACTGGATGCTTATACTAAGGATGATGCGATCATTCAGGATTAAAAGAGGTTAATTATGAATTGTCAGACTGAAAGATTGTAATCTGTAGAATGATTACTGAAATTTATTGTGAAATAAAAAAGCTTGTAGATTAAAGGCGATAGAATCTCCCCAGTTCTATCGCTCTTTTCCTGCTTATAATAAACTGTAAGATGTGAATTTATAGAAAAGGAAATTATATTCTGTGGTACTGTTTAAAAAATGTTAATTTTCAAATTCCTGCCGAAGTCTTTCCAGAAATGCTTCAGCGGCAGAAGAAAAGACCTGATACTTTTTCCAGACGATATTAAGCCCCACTTCGATCTGTGGTTCCAGTGGGCGGAAGCATAAAGGGCTGTTTTCATATTCTGGTATAATATGGTCGAGACATAAGGCACAGCCCACATTTTCTTCAACCATCAAAGAGGCGTTATAAAGGAGGTTGTAGGTTGTAATGATATGCAGGGATTCGTATTGTTTGCCAAGCCAGCCGGACAATTCATTATGTGCGAGGGACTGTCGTGATGCAATCAGTGGAATTCCCTGCAAGTCTTTTGGTTTTATTCCCTGCTTTCCGGCAAGAGGATGGTCACGTCTCATAAGCAGTCCCCATTTGTCTTTCGTAGGCAGTTTGATAAAATCGTATTTTTTGATATCTGCCGGGTCAATCAGAATCCCAAAATCCAAAAGTCCCTGGTCCAAGCGTTCTGTTACATCATCCGCATTGCCACTGAATAAATGATAGCAGATGTGTGGGTGCTTTGTTTTCATTTTTTCTGCTATTTTGGCTATCAGTCTCATCCCTTCTGTTTCCCCACCACCAATATATATTTCTCCACGAATATTTTTGCCAGAGGAACTCACTTCTGATTTGGTTTTTTCCATCAGTTCTACCATTTCTTCTGCACGTTTCCGCAAAATCATGCCCTCTTCCGTGAGGGTAACTTTACGGTTGCCACGAATCAGAAGCTGTTTTCCCAGTTCCTCCTCCAATTCTTTTAGCTGTCTTGATAAAGGCGGCTGGGTCATATTGAGTGATTCGGCTGCTTTTGTTATGCTTTCTTCTCTTGCTACGGCCAGAAAATATTGTAATACCCGGATGTCCATAGAAATCCCCCTTCCAGTAATGAAGTATAAAACCAGTATATCATCTATAGAAATACCTTTCAAGTATGGGAATGTATTTAATATATGTATTTGATATTTTCAATCGTGCTTGCTAAACTATAAGCAGCAAGGAAGGAGACAGCAGTTTTTGGTGTATATTAAGGCTGGCTGCTGTATAAAAACATAATTTTATAAGAAAGGTTGTGGCATTATGAAAAGAACAGGAAAGAAGATTGTTGCATTTTTGGTTTGTTTTGTACTGTTTATGGGGGTAGCTGTAAACGGATATTCCACATCTGCGGTAGCGGCAACAACAAAGAAAGAGGTAAAGCAGTCAGCAAAGAATCAGAAGAAAAAGGTTTTGGTTGTGTATTTTTCCCGAACTGGCACAACCAAGACAGTGGCAAAGAAGATTAAGAAAATGACAGGCGGGACTCTTTTTCGGATACAGACAAAGAAAAAGTATCCATCAAGCTATGACAAAATGTTAAATACAGCACAAAAAGAGCAGGATGAAAAAGTAAGACCTGCATTAAAAAAGAGAGTAAAATCCATGAAAAAATATGACACGATACTGATCGGTTACCCTGTATGGTGGGGAGATGCCCCCATGGCTGTCTATTCTTTTTTGGAATCCTATGACTTGTCAGGCAAAACGATCATTCCATTCTGTACAAGTGGTGGAACAGGAATTGGTGACAGTGTAAAAAATATTAAAAAAGTTTGTAAGGGTGCAAAGGTAAAAACGGGACTGACAGCCAATAGTGTCAGTGATAAGAGGATACGTGAGTGGTTGAAGAAGAATAAAGTGATTCAGTAAGTCAGGTGGCAAGAGCGGCACAGATTAAGTTGAATGAAGAGGAGGTCAGTTGTTTGGAAAAACTGGTTGATGAAGCAGTTGTCCAGACGCTGCGGGAATGGGAAAAGGAGATGTAAGATTTGACAGTAAAAGATGTGATAGATGGTTTTAAGGATGACACAGAGGAAAATCCAGAGCGTGAGGCATATGCAGACAGCCTCTTTCAGGAGGCCATCCGCATTAGTATGGAGCTGAATAACAGGTACCATACACCAGAAGAAATCCGTGAGATTATGGGCAGGCTGACAGGAAAAAAGATGGATGATAGCTTCCGGATGTTCCCGCCATTTTACACCGATTTTGGAAAGAACATTACCCTTGGCAGAGATATTTTTATCAATTCAGGCTGTCATTTTCAGGATCAGGGAGGGATTACCATCGGAGATGGTTCCCTGATTGGACATAATGTGGTGCTGGCGACCATTAACCATGATTTATATCCCATGAATCAGAGGAAAAACCATTATGCACCGATTGTCATAGAAGACCATGTATGGGTTGGTTCCAATGCCATTATTCTGCCGGGAGTTACCATTGGCAGATGGTCTGTGGTTGCAGCAGGGGCAGTCGTTACAAAAGATGTCGAGCCGTTTACTGTGGTGGGCGGTGTTCCGGCAAAGGAAATTCGTAAAATTAATTATAAGGAATTATCAGTATGAAAATGATTTGTCATAAGGAGGAAATCAGCATTGAAAGTGTTAGGTATTAACGGCAGTGCCAGAAAAGACGGCAATACAGCTATTATTATGAATAAGGTATTTGAGGAATTAAATAAACAGGGAATTGAGACGGAACTGGTACAGTTTGGGGGGCAGGTCATCGAACCGTGTAAAGCATGCTGGGCATGTGGAGGTCAGAAAAACTGTGTACACAGGAAGGATATTTTTCGGGAAACCTTTGACAAAATGATGGAGGCAGACGGAATCCTGCTGGGCTCGCCTGTTTATTCAGCAAACATCTCTGCCAGTATGCAGGCATTTCTGGAGCGGGCGGCAGTGGTCAGTGATATGAACCGCGGCAGTTTGAACAACCGATATAAAGTTGGAGCTTCTGTGGTGGCACTTCGCAGAGGAGGGGCATTATCGGCAGTAGATGCCATGAATCATTTTTTTATGAATCAAGAGATGATCATAGTAGGTTCGACATACTGGAATATGGTGTATGGCCAGATGCCGGGGGATGTCCTGAAGGATGAGGAAGGGATGCAGAATATGAAAAATCTCGGTGAGAATATGGCATATGTTTTGCATAAATTAGATGACAGTAATAGGTGATTTTTGAAAGGATGTGGATTCATGAAAAGATTGTGCAGTATTATCATATTGTTTGCCGTCCTGGTCGGTATGACGGCATGTGGAAATAGCAGCCAGACAAGACAGACGGATGCAAGTAGCGGGGCAACTGGTAATAAGGAGACAAACAGCAGCGTGACCAGTAATGAGGAGGCAGATACCATGAAACGGAATAACCAGTCAAAAGAAACCACAAATATTTTAGTTGCTTATTTCTCCTGCACAGGTACAACAAAGCCTCTGGCGGAATATGCGGCAGGGTATCTGAATGCAGATTTGTATGAAATCGTAGCGGAAACTCCTTATACCAGTGAGGATCTGGATTATAACAAGTCGAATTCCAGAGCCAACAAGGAGCAGGATGATGCCAATGCCAGACCTGCGATTTCCGGTAAAGTAGAGAATATGGATCAGTATACTACCGTGGTGTTGGCATATCCCATCTGGTGGGGGCAGGCACCGAGAATCATCAGTACTTTTTTAGAGAGTTATGATTTCAGCGGAAAAACGATTGTGCCGTTTTGTACTTCCCATAGCAGCGGAATCGGTTCCAGTGATAAAAACCTGCATTCCCTTGTGGACGGCAGTGTGGAATGGAAGGATGGAAACCGGTTTGCAGGCGGTACTATGGAGAGTGAGATTACCGGATGGCTGGACGAGATGGGGATTCAGCCTTTTGCAGGAGAAAGTACAGGGAAAGAAGCGGTAAAACGTGTCTTTGATTTTGAGAAAAAAACGGTGATGCTAAACAGCGGATATGAGATGCCGTTAAACGGACTTGGTACTTACAGCTTAGAGGATGAAACTTGCGTGTCTTCTGTTTCTGAAGCGTTAAAACGTGGCGTAAGACTGATCGACACTGCCTATATGTACCATAATGAGGAGGAAGTCGGTAGGGCAGTCAGGGATTCCGGTATTTCCCGTGGGGAAATTTTTGTGATTACAAAGCTGTATCCTAATCAGTTTGAAGAGCCGGAAAAGGCAATCGATGAAGCACTGGAAAAACTGGATATTGAATATATTGATATGATGCTTTTACACCATCCGGGGACAAATGACGTCAAGGCATATAAGGCAATGGAGAAGGCGGTAGATGAAGGAAAAATCCGTTCCATCGGATTGTCAAACTGGTATGTGGAAGAGTTGGAAGAATTTCTGCCACAGGTTAGCATCATTCCCGCATTAGTCCAGAATGAAATTCATCCGTATTACCAGGAGAATGATGTCATTCCTTATATTCAGAATCTCGGCATTGTGGTACAGGGCTGGTATCCACTTGGAGGAAGAGGGCATACAGCAGAGCTGTTAGGAGATGAGACGATTACTGCCATAGCAAAGGCACATGGAAAATCTTCGGCACAGGTGATTCTTCGCTGGAATCTGCAAAAAGGTGTTGTGGTGATTCCGGGTTCCAGCAATCCTGCGCATATACAGGAGAATACGGAGCTGTATGATTTTGAACTGACGGATGAAGAAATGGAGAAAATCAATGCACTTGACCGGAATGAGAAGCATGACTGGTATTAGCATAACATTAAACAAGAACAGTTGCAGATTTAAAATAAGGGAGTTTGATATTTATGAAGGTTTATATTATGATACTATTACAGGAATTGGAAAATTTTGATAAAGGAGAGAAGAGAGATGCTTAAAAAGAAATTTCAGGATTTAGAATTATCTGCCCTCGGCATGGGGGCAATGCGTCTGCCGGTTTTTGATGGGGACGATGCAAAGATTGACGAGGCGGCAGCCGCAAAAATGGTTGATTATGCCATGAAGCAGGGAATCAATTATTATGATACGGCATGGGGGTATCATGGCGGAAATTCAGAGCTTGTAATGGGAAGGATTCTTAAAAATTATCCTCGTGACAGTTTTTATCTTGCTACCAAATTTCCGGGATATGATCTTTCCAATATGGATAAGGTAGAGGAAATCTTTGAAAAGCAGCTGGAGAAATGCAATGTGGACTATTTTGATTTTTATCTGTTCCACAATGTCTGTGAGATGAATATTGATGCCTATCTGGATGAAAAGTATGGTATTTTTGAGTATCTGATGAAACAAAAGGAAAAGGGAAGGATTCGTCATCTTGGTTTTTCCGCACATGGAAGCTGCAAAGTAATGAAACGTTTTTTGGAAGCTTATGGAGAACATATGGAGTTTTGCCAGATTCAGCTGAATTACATAGACTGGTCCTTCCAGGATGGAAAGGCGAAGGTGGATTTACTAAATGAATATGGGATTCCTATCTGGGTAATGGAACCTTTGCGGGGCGGCAGACTTGCCAGACTGCCGGAGGCAGCACAGGAAAGACTGAAAGAACTGCGGACTGAAGAGGAGGTTCCGGCATGGGCCTTTCGTTTTCTGCAAACGATACCGGGAGTTACGATGGTTCTTTCCGGTATGTCTGATCTGGAGCAGCTTCAAAAAAATATAAATACCTATGAAACGGATAAACCACTGTCCGATGAAGAAATGAAAATACTTTTAGATATTGTAAATGGTATGTTAAACGGTGTACTTCCCTGTACAGCCTGCCGCTATTGTGTGAGCCATTGTCCGAAGGGACTGGATATTCCGGGACTTTTGGAACTGTATAACGAGCATAGTTTTACAGGAGGCGGCTTTATTGCTCCCATGGCATTGATGGCAGTACCGGAAGAAAAACATCCTTCGGCATGCGTCGGATGTCGAAGTTGTGAAGCAGTCTGCCCGCAGCAGATTAAAATATCCGAGGCAATGGCTGATTTTGCAGATAAGTTAAAGGGATAAAAGAAAAACAAATTAGAATAAAAAGGAGATGTTGAAAATGACTAATACAGCAAGAGTAATGGAAAAAAACGGATTATCTATAAAAACCCAGACTTTGGCAGCCTTTGCTGCCATTGTGGCGGCAGTTGCCCTTCCGCAGATATTCCACCTGATAGGAGTAATATCCGGAGTGGGAACTGCATTGGGAGAAGTTTTCCTGCCAATGCAGTTGCCAATTCTTCTGGTGGGATTTCTGGCAGGTCCATATGCAGGTGCCGTGGCAGGTATGTGTGGACCGGTGGCAAGCTTTGCACTTTCCGGAATGCCGGGAGCTGCCATGCTGCCTTTTATGATGCTTGAACTTAGTATCTATGGTCTGTCTGCTGGACTTCTTAAAAATGTGAGAATGCCAATAATTGCAAAGATAGTAATTTCCCAGGCGGCAGGGCGTGTGATTCGTGCAGTTGTTATCCTTATTGCAATTTATGTGTTTGGAAATAAAAATATTTCTGTTTCAGCAATATGGATGAGTATCAGAACCGGCATTTTCGGACTTATTCTTCAGTGGGCGATGATTCCATTCATTGTTTGTGGAGTGGAGCGGATGCAAAAGTATGAAGATTGATTTGATAAAAGCAAAGGAATTATTGGAAAGCGGCGGTTACACCTGTGTATTGTGCAAAGGGGATATGACTTATACGAGCACAGAACGAGGTGTCAGACCTCTGCTGCAATGGCTGGATACAAAAACCGATGTGGCAGGTTATAGTGCGGCAGATAAAGTAGTGGGAAATGCGGCGGCATTTTTATATGTATTGTTAAAAGTGGATATGGTGTATGCACCGGTGATGAGCGAGGCGGCAATCCATACTCTGAAAAGGCATGGGATTCCGGCCGTGTATGATTTGTCGGTGGAAGCAATCCGCAACCGCAGAAATACAGGCTTTTGTCCCATGGAGACGGCAGTGCAGGGTATTGATCTGCCAACCGAGGCATTGGCGGCAATAAAAGAAAAATTGACAGAACTGGCTTAAATCAGATTTTACTGGAAATAAAAGGATGCACAAACACATTTATTAACGTTTTAGAGACGTTTAGTGTTTGTGTATTTTTTATGCAAAGGGAGGCATACCGTTTGTCTTGTTATTTTAAATTATGTATGTTATTCTACCTATAATAGCTGTCTCTGATACAAATCTGACGCTGCCGACGA
>JAIDOW010000042.1 GCA_029063085.1 Lachnospiraceae bacterium | reverse complement strand
TCTTCTGGATATGCAGTAAACCGTGCAGCAGATGATGCAGCAGGACTTTCTATTTCAGAGAAGATGAGAAATCAGATTCGTGGTCTGAATCAGGCTGTTAAGAATGCTGAGGATGGTATTTCACTTATCCAGACAGCAGAAGGTAACATGAACGAGATTCACTCTATCCTTCAGAGAATGGGTGAGTTAGCAATCAAAGCTCGTAATGATGTTAATGCTTCTGAAGATCGTACAACTATTCAGGATGAGATTACACAGTTAAAAGAAGAGATTTGCTCTATCACTAAGAAAGCTGAGTTCAATGGTACAAAGTTATTAGATGGTTCAATGTCTCTTGCAAATAGCGGTAAGCAGTTACAGGTTGGTGCTAATCAGGGTGAGTTACTTAGAATTTCTATCAGTGGTACATCATTGAAGAAGTTAGGTCTTACAACAACATCTGTTTCTACAGCAGCAGCAGCATCAGCAGCAATCAAGCAGATTCAGTCAGCAATCAAGATGGTATCTGCACAGCGTTCATTACTTGGTGCTATCCAGAACAGACTGGAGTATACTATCAATAACTTAGAGAACTACTCTGAGAACTTGACATCTGCTGAATCTAATATCAGAGATACAGATATGGCAACAGAGATGGTTAACTACAGCAAGAATAATATCTTACAGCAGGCTGCACAGTCTATGCTTTCACAGGCTAATCAGGCTACACAGAGTGTACTTAACCTTTTACAGTAATATTAATAAAAGTTTTTACTTACAGGCTGACCCGAGCGGTCAGCCTGTTTTATGTTAGAGAGATTTTTTGGAGGGTAATATGGCAGATTTAATAGAGATTCTAAATACAATTACAGAACTTCTTTATCAGGAAAAGAAAAATGATGCGTATGGTTTGTTGGCACGCTGCCTTCCTATTCTAAGTGCAATTTTGGGGGAGATGACAGATATAGAGTTGCAGACAGAGCTGATGAATGCATTAAAAGAAGCAATGGAAGCAATGGAGGCAGATGATGTGACCCTACTGGCAGATATATTGCAATATGAAGTGATAGAAAAACTGGCTGAACTGGAAGAGGAATAATATATGGAATGGTTAGAGAAAAACTTACACTATATGGAGAACGAGAGTGAGCTGGACTATAATAAACTTTCTGATTTTGTAAAAACATGGGTAGCAGAAGAAGAGAAGTATTTTATAGATACAGCAAAAGACGGAAGTGTAATTCTTGGAATGCATGGGGAAGAAAAGGATATTATGTTAAACAGTACCTATAAACCGATGCAGGAAGCAGAGAAATTTGCCAAAAAGATCCAGTTAACGGATAATTCTGTTATTGCATTTATGGGGCTTGGAAACGGCATTATTGTAAAGCAAGTTGCTGACCAATTGAATGAGGAAGCACTGCTTCTTATTTATGAACCATCAAAAGAATTGTTTGCATTTGTTATGCATCATTTCGATCTGTCGGAGATTTTAAGTGATAATCGGATTAAAATCTTTGTCAATGGTATTAATGAACAATATTTTGATTTGGTTTTAACTTATAATATTGATAATGTTAATGTTGGTGTTACTATTTTAGAGTCACATCCTAAATATAAAGAATTGTTTTCAGAAGAATTTGCTGATTTTTCAAATCTGTTTAAAGATTGCAGAACCAGTGCATTGGTTAATTTAAAGACAGTAATGGAAGGGCAAAAAAGAATGATGCGAAATGCAATTGCCAACATTGCAAATCTGGTGCGTTCCAAAATGACCGCAGATTTTATTGGGGCATTTCCGGAAGATATGCCTGCGATTCTGGTATCAGGAGGACCTTCTCTGGATAAGAATTACGAGGTTTTAAAGCAGGCAAAAGGAAAAGCAATGATTATTGCAGTGGACCGTACTGCACAATATCTGTTGGACAGAGATATTGTTCCAGATATGTTTTGTTCTTTGGATTATACTAAGAGCATTACATTGTTTCAGGATGAACGTTTGAAGCAGATTCCTTTTTTATATATATCTGATTTAAACAAGGAGGTTTTGGAGGTTTTAGGTAAAAAGAATCTGATTTTTGGTACAACCAGTTCAAAATTCTATAATTGGCTGATTGGTGAATATGGAAAGAAGGGAATTGATTTGCCGATTGGAGGCTCTGTTGCCACTTTAGGATATTCCTTTGCAAAGATGACAGGATTTAAGCGGCTGATTATGGTGGGACAGGATTTAGCATTGACTGGTGGTGCTAATTATGCAGGTGGCATGGTGAGTGGAGTAGCGGGTCTTGATGAATATGGTACGATGGAGGTGCCAGGCAATGTAGAAGATACCGTTATCACCCGGGGGGATTATTATGTATATCTTAAATGGTTTGAACAGGCAGTAAAAGAGGCGAATGAAAGCGGTATGGAAGTGATCAATGCTACGGAAGGCGGAGCCAGAATTGATGGAACAAAGATCATGACGCTACAGGAGGCGGTTGACCAGTATTGCCTGAATCCTTATGATATAGAAGCAATTTTTCAAGGAATAGAGCCTCTGGCTACAGAGGAAAATATACCGGATGTGAAGGCACTTTTGGAGGAGAAGAGAAAAGATTTGCCCAAACTGAAGAAAAAGGCAAAGGATGCAGCAGAAATTGCAAGACGTTGCGGAGTGTTGTCAGAACGTGGGGATTATGGAAAAGAATTTAAAGAGAAAAATAAGGTTTTAAGCCAGACAACAGCGTTATTTGATGAATCGCCGACAGCAAGCCTTTTAAGTGGATTTGCAGAGGGACTATTAGTAAATGAGGATGTTGATTTGTATGTTACAAAAGATGATAATCAGGATGAAATGATAAGGCTATATCAAAAGATGGAAAAGAATTATCAGTATATCCATGAGAACGCTGATGAGGTGATTTCATTATATGATGCAATGTTAGAATCTTTGGATGGGAACGAGGCGGGTGAATAACATGGAAATATTAGCAGTAATCCCTGCCAGAGCAGGTTCAAAATCCGTGCCGCATAAAAACATACGAGAAATTGGCGGAAAACCTATGCTGGCACATTCTATTGATCATGCAAAAGCTTCAACGTATATCAATCGTGTGATTGTCAGCACGGACAGTAAGGATTATGCAGAGATTGCAAAGGAGTATGGTGCGGAGGTTCCGTTTTTAAGACCGGCAGAATATGCTACAGATACTGCACTGGATTATGATGTATTCTATCATGCACTTACATGGCTGAAAGAAAATGATCATTATATACCGGACGTTGTAGTACAATTGAGGCCCACTTATCCAATCCGCAGAAGTGCAGATATTGATAATATGGTCGAATTGCTTCTAAAACATCCGGAAGCAGATTCTGTTCGCAGTATGACAAAAGCTACAGAAATACCTTATAAGATGTGGCTGTTAAAAGATATCAGTACAAAGAATGAGGAAAAAGATCATCAGATATTGAAGGACGAAAAAAGTGAAGTTGCAGGACAGATTATTCCATTGATGAAAGATATTCCGGAATGCTATAATATGCCCAGACAGCAGCTGCCTACTGTATATTATCAAAATGCATGTATTGATGTATTTCGTCCGGAAGTAGTTTTGGAAAAGCATTCTATGTCTGGAGACTGCATTTTAGGATATGAAATGCGGGAGAATTATGACATTGATACAGAGGAAGATTTTGAAAGGGTAATCAGAGCAATGAAATGAACGGACAAGTGGCAGAATATTGCCACTTGTTTTGTTGTACAGGTTCTTGTTATAATAGATTTAGCCGATATAATACATAGCTGGAAATTTGATATGTGGGGCGATGAATGGTTCTATCTTTAGGATATACAATAGAAGGGTAAATGAATTTTATTCCCGCGAGCAATGATCCAAGTGCCGTGCTTGCATGAGCATTTGACTTGAGCAGACAGACGTCATTGTTTATATACATATTTGACAGCTTTAATGGCATATAAGCTACTACAAGATTAGAATAAGTTACGATTCAAGGAGGGTTATAATATGGCAAATGAAATATTCAAGAATTTATTTATTTTTGAGATGGCAAATTCTCATCAGGGCAGTGTGGAACATGGAATAGATATCATCCATGAGATGGGTAAGATTGCCAGAAAACATAATATAAAAGCAGCAGTTAAATTGCAGTTCCGTAACCTGGATACCTTTATCCATCCGGAGTATAAGGGCAGACAGGATGTAAAACATATTCCAAGATTTGAGAGTACAAGACTCACTTTTGAAGAATTTTCCCAGCTGGTGGGGGCAATCCATGAAGAAGGGTTAATTACCATGAGTACCCCTTTTGATGAGGATGGTGTTGACTGGTGTATGGATATGGGTGTAGATATTATCAAGATTGCCAGCTGTTCTGCACTTGACTGGCCGCTTCTGGAAAAGGCGGCTGCAGCAAATAAACCTTTGATCATATCTACGGGAGGAAAACCGTTATCCGATATTGATAAGTTATATAATTTCTTTACCCATAGACATTGTGATTTTGCATTTCTGCATTGTGTAGCAGAGTATCCGGCGCCAATGGAACGTTTGCAGCTGGATTTTATCGATAAGATGAATCGCAGATATCCGGATATTATGGTTGGTTATTCTGGTCATGAGGATCCGGATGATAATACGGCACCGATGTTAGCGATTGCAAAGGGAGCAAAGATTTTGGAACGTCATGTTGGGTTGCCGACGGATACGATTACACTGAATGCATATTCTATGAATCCGGAGCAGGCTGATCGCTGGGTAGCCGCTGCGTTGCAGGCAAAGGCTATGTGCAGCATGAAGAAAGCCGGCGAAAAATATATTTCTCAGGAGGAACTGGATTCCCTGAATTCTCTGATGCGGGGCGTATATGTAAAGAGGGAAGTAAAAGAAGGGGAAGAATTAACGAGAGAAGATGTATTTTTTGCTATGCCATGTCATGATAAGCAGATGAATTCCGGGGAATTTTATGATGGTGTGATAGCAAGCAGAGACTATAAAGCGAATGACGAACTGCATGAGAAAAAGAAACTAACGGATATTAATCTGGCAAGAAGTGTGGTACATGATGCAAAAGGTATGTTGTATGAGGCAGGAATTGCATTGGGTGATGATTTTGATGTGGAACTTTCCCATCATTATGGAATGAAACATTTCCGTCAGACTGGAGCGATTCTCATTAATATTATCAATAGGGAATATTGTAAGAAATTATTGATCGTGCTGCCGGGACAAAAGCATCCGACCCATGCCCATAAGGTAAAGGAAGAGACCTTCCAGTTATTATATGGTGATTTAACGGTAACCATTGAAGGAAAAGAGCGGAAGATGAAACCGGGAGATATCCAGACAGTGCTCCGGGGAGAGAAGCATTCTTTTACATCCCAGACCGGAGCGATTTTTGAAGAGGTATCTACCACACATGTGAAGAGTGATTCTTATTATGATGATCCATTAATTCGCAGAATGGATCCGATGGAGAGAAAGACGATACTGAGAAAGTGGTAAGGAAGACATCCATAACAGAAGATTGTGTGAAGGATAGAAATGTTCCTATATAAGCGAGGGGAATTACACTTGCTTATATGGGAGCATTTTTATATACAAGAAATCTGTCTGTACTGCTTAATCTGCCCGCCCCTTGCAGTAATGCCATATTATGGTCAAAAACCAGAGCAAATGGGAGAATCTCAAAGGTATCACTATTTATAATGAATCTAAAGTTTCCAAGATGTAGGTCTGCATTGAAGATAACAGCGTCCAGAATAATCATGCACAGGAAGTCTTCTTCGCAATCAGATTACTGGTAAAAGGCAATCAAATCTTCATAGCTATAAATTTTTTAAATATTTAAAAGCCTTTTTGTCAGTCTGATTGATTTATAATGATGGATTTCGTATAATATAACAAACAATAGGCAATTGCTTATGGCAAACAAGCTTGAAAGGTATGGAGTCTTTCATGGGTAGGCTCACAAGTGAACAAGAAAAACAGTATGAAGCATTTGTAAATGAATTTGCTCATGATATAAGGCAAAAGATAGAGATTAGAGATAGGATTGTTGATGCGTTGAAAAGCGATACGTTAAGTGCAGCAGGATTTTTGAGGCGTGAAGAGCAGCTGGCAAAATTTTATGTTGATAATTTAGAAGTATTTGATGAAACTGAACTTGATTGGAGGTTTCAGGGTGAGTATTGGAGAATGTTTCCAAAGCCGGAAGAGGATAGTGGTATAGATTTTTTTGATATGTTAGCTGATGGTATAAATTTTAGTACAGAAGAAGAGGAATAGCCATTTTTAATGAAGTTGCAGGAATATTAATAAAAAGTACAATTCTGCCGATATAATACACATAAGTGCCATTGTGCAGTATATAATGCATAAACTGGTGCCACAAAGACTCACGGAGGAGGATATACAGCATGAGACAGATAATCAATGGGATGAAGTACTGGGGACAGCTTTTGCTTTTACCAATCTATTGGTTATCTTTTTTGTTTCCTAGAGATAAGCATATCTGGTTGTTCGGTTCTACCTTTGGCCGGAGGTTTGCGGATAATCCCAGGTATTTCTATCTGTATGTAAGCCAGCACAGTCACAGAGCATCTGAACAGGTAAAGGCTGGTATAGCGGACTGGAAAAAAGCAGGACATGCTTTTGTCGAGGATGAGAATTGTAAGAAGATTCGTCCGATATGGATCAGCCAGGACAAGGGGATAATCAGTTTTTTAAATGAGAATGGGTATGAAGCATATTATTATCATTCCATGAAGGGAATCTGGTATGCATTAAGAGGTAAAGTGTACCTGTTTGATAATTATTCGAAGGATATTAATTTCTGGTTGAGTGCCGGGGCGGTGAAGATAAATCTTTGGCACGGTGTCGGCAATAAATGCATTAATTATGATAATAAGCATGATAAGGTAAGGCATCCGAAGAATGGATGGGAGAAGTTCAAATATTTTCCAAGACGTTTATCTGACGAAAAGCCAAGCCATTATATACTTACCACATCGCCGATGATGAGTGGGATTTTTGCTAGGGCATTTCAGGTGCCGGAGAGCCATGTAATAGAAGCAGGTTATCCACGAAATGATATTCTTTTTGAAGAATCTGATATACTAAACCTGTATCAAAGAGAAGAACAGATGTTGATGGAGCATATAGAAGAGTGGAAAAACCAGGGAAAAACCATTCTTGGATATTTTCCTACGTTTCGTCCTTCAGAAGTGAAGTTTTTTGAGGTTTGCGATTTAGCGGAATTGAATGCATATTTCAAGGAAAATGATATAGTGCTGGTATGTAAGCTGCATCCCAAATCTGCCTGTAAGGAGGCATTTGAAAAGATAGAATATTCCAATATATATGTTGTTCCGGCTAATGTTGATGTGAACTGTTTTCTTGGTAAGATGAATCTACTGATAGCAGATTATTCATCGGTATACAGCGATTATATGTTACTTGACAGACCGGTGGTGGCATTTCATTATGATTATGAAGACTATTCGAAGGATACAAGGGATGCATATTTTGATTTTGAGGAATATATGCCTGAGGTAAGGGCTTATAATCTGGCAGAGTTAGAGGAGAGTATCCAGAGGCTTTTGCAGCGGGATGAGGCGGCAGGGAAACGGAAAGAGTTCCGTGGAAAGCTTTATAAGCAGATAGATTGTAAATCAGCAGGAAGGCTGGCAGAATCGGTCAAAGGGATAACCTGATGACAGATTGGAATATCCGAAAACATTATACTAATGGGAAGGAAATTCACATGGATTATGCATGATAGTATCTTGTAAATCTCCATAATCTATGAGACAGAGTTTGAAGAGCAAAATTGATTACAAACTGTGGAGGAAATAAAGTATGACGTTACCAAGAGCGGAGAATTACAAGTTAATCAGTATAGATATATTTGACACTTTATTATTGCGGGCTGTAGCGAAGCCGATTGATTTATTCGAATTCGTGTGGGAAGAGGCAGAAAGACGGGATATTGCCAAGATTAGTATGTATCCCAAAGAGTATGTGAAGTTCCGTGTAGAAATGGAGAGGAGAGCCCGCATTGGAAAGCCAAATCGGGAGGTAACTTTAGAAGATATTTATCAGATGTATCCGGATTATATTGCAAGCGATACGAATCAGTTAAAAGAATTGGAAGTGGAGCTTGAAAAGAAATACTGTTATCCGAATTTTGTGATTCTTGACTGGCTGCGGGCAGTGAAAGAAAAGGGATGTATTCTTGTTCTGGTATCGGATATGTATTTAAGCAGTAAAATAATCAGGGATATTTTGGCAGTGAATGAGATAGAGCTTTCCATGTTTGATGATATCATTGTTTCCAACGAATATGGGTGCAACAAACAAAATGGAGAATTGTTTGATGTACTGTTTGAGAAATACCCGGATATTCAGGCAGTGGATATGCTTCATATCGGTGATAATAAAAATGCAGATTACGACCAGCCGTTGAAAAGAGGAATGTGTGCATTTCATTATAATGCAATACCAGATAAGTTATACAGTATTTTTGATTATGAGAAAATCAGGCACAATGTTCCTCAGCCGGGCATCTTGTCGTTGCGGAAAATGTGTATAGAGGCTTCTTCGTATGAGGGCAGGGAAAAAACGGCGTATGAACTGGGTGCAGGTGTGACAGGACCGGTACTTTCCCTGTATATTTCATGGGTTTGTAGACGATTACAGAAACTGAATATTACCAGAATTTATCCGCTGATGAGAGAGGGTTATCTGTTGGGAGAATTACTGAAGAAAGAGGCACAGAATATCGGATTGGAATTAGAGGTTCATCCGATTTATGTATCCAGAAAGGTTACTTATATCCCATCCATTACAAAGGTTAACCGGGAAGAGATTGAGAATATGATAGGTGCCAGGAACCTGACAATTCGGGAATCTTTTCATTTAATGGGGCTTGATGAACATGACTTTTTGGAAATAAAGGAGTATTTTGATGTCAGGCATAAAGAAAGCCATAAGATAGCATATGGCGGGGAGACTTTGAAAGAATATATTATCAGCAGATTTCTTGAAGAAAAAAATGTTAAGCAGATTGAATGCTATATAGAGGAAGAGAGAAGAAAACTGGTAACGTATTTGAAACAGGAAATAGGTGATATGAATCAGATTGCCACGATTGATATTGGTTTTTTTGGCAGGATTCAGATGTGGATGGAGAAGTGTCTGGATATTGAAAAAGTTCCTCATAAGATGAAGCATTTTCTTGCAGTAGGTGTGACGGAAGACAGACTTTATAACGGTTTGGATTTTGAAGGAATGTTTAGTACTTTTGGGGAGAATCGGGATTTGATTCCGACAATACATAGAACAACGGATGTACTGGAGAAATTAATATCTGTCACAGAGGGCAGCACGATTGGTTATCAGGAGCAAAATGGAAGAATAGTTCCATTGCAGGCTGCCGGGGTAGATAATGAGGATTTGACAAAAATTGCTTTTGAAGGTGCTTTTGCTTTTCAAAAATATTGGTTCCAATTCTGTCAGATGAAACCGGAACTGGCAGAAATCTGTCTGGCAGATAGAAGAGAAACACTTATGATACTTCACCGGCTTATTGATATGCCCCGCAAAGAAGAGGCTAAACTGCTGGCAGATTTCGAGGCGGATACAAATTTTGGGACGAATTATAAAAGAGGTATTATTACAAAGGAGCACCTTGCACTGGCAGAAGAGAAAGGTGTGGATTTTATTGATAAATGCAATGTGAGTTATACCTATCAGAACAGTAATATCACATGGCCAAAAGGAACTGTGACATTGGTAGATGAATTTTATTATGTCAGAAGGGCATTAAAAAATGGTTCCCGGAATGAAATTATCAAGTCCATGCAGGAGGTAGTAGAGCAGGTTCAGTCAGATGGGGTGACAGAGGTTGCTTTATATGGGGCAGGAGAAAATGGAAGACAGTTTTATTTTCTTTGCCAAATGTACCATATTCGTGTAAAATGTTTTATAGACAGGAAAGAATCTATTTGGGGAACCTTCAAGGAAGGCGTTGAAGTGATGGGACTCGATGAAGCGATGAGAAGAGGAAACAATATCTATATTGTGACCTCATTGTTTTCTATTAGTGAGATATCGGATTTTATTTTGGAGAGATATGCAAATTTAGCGTACGAGCCGAAGATATATTCTGTGTGATAACAGAGCAGACAGTAAATGAGGAGAAGTTAAATCATGAATCTAAGAGAGACAATAGCATCTATTGGAGAAATGCATGGTTTGAAAATAGATGGTGAATCTTACGAAACAAAAATCAGAAAATCAATTGTTGAGATATTGAATCAGATTCCTAAGGACAAGAAGGTTGCAATCAGAGGTGCAGGGACACATACAAGTGAGTTGCTTTCTCTTGAGGGCTGCAGTGCCAGGTTTGAGTGTATTCTGGACTATGCTGTGAAGGAGAATGATATCCTTCGGATTAAGGAGCAGGAATGGCCATTATATCCAAGCAGTGCCATTGATCAGTTAGATATTGATGTTGTCGTGATTTCATCCTATACCCGTAGAAAAGAAATACGGGAGGAATTGCAAAAAAATGAAAAGCCGCTTATCATAATTGACTTGTATGATGAATTGCAAAAGATGGATTTGGATGTGAATGCACCATTTTATTATAATACAGAGGACACTTATGACAATGTTATATATTATCGAAAGGCATATCTTGCCAATCAGGATGCCCGTAATTTAAAAAATCTGATCGTTGCTTATTTAAAAATATTTGATTTTATTAATTTTGAATATTTTTCGAAGAAGTATATCTGTAACCGATATGAGGATTATCAAAATGTGCAGAAAGCACTTCATGAAATCAGGGCACAGTTGGATGATGTCAAGGAACAATTAAAGAAGAGGACGCAAAGAGATATTATTACAATATGGAATGATCAGGTAGATTACAATGATTTGCAGTATACTTCGTATATACAGGAAGAAAGTAAAAACAGTATGTTCTTTGAGAATGCTTATACAATGACTCCGTTTACTGTTCCTACGTTTTTGGAGATGTTTCAGGGACTGAAATCCATAGATGACAGGATATATTTTAATCGGCATTCGGTTTCTGATAAAGATAACAGTGAAGTGATAAGAGAGTTGGAGGCGGCAGGATATGAATTCGTGTATATTGGGGATGAGGCAGATGCCAAATTGTTTAAAGAAAATAATGTAATGTCTCATTTTACGTATAATAGTTCCTGTGTCAGATGTATGGATTTACTTCAAAAACTACTAGATGCACAAAAACCGGTGTGCATGATACTTCATGAATTAGTAGAAACACATAATCCATATTTAAATGGTGAATTGAGTAGTGCAAAGTGGTATGAATGGCCTACGTTTGCAGGAAGCTCTGAAGCGTTTGCCTTGGAACAAAAGAAGAAATCTTTGGCATATTGGGATAAGCAGCTAGCTTTTTATATGGAATTTGTACCAGATAATTGTATCAAAATATTTATGAGTGATCATGGAACGAGATATAATTATCAGCCGATATACAAAGAGCCGAGTACACATATTTTATTTTTTATTACAGGTCGGGATGTGCCGCAAAAAAAATGCAAAGGCTTGTTCAGCATTTATAATTACAATAAAGTAATACAGAGTATCATAAAAAATGAATACAAAGATGAGAAGATTTTCAGCGATTATGTATTAATGCAGGAAACCAATATTTTTAATAGTACGGCACTGCGTTATTATATTAAAAATAATGCTGAGGAATGTACTTGCGGTTGGCGTGCAGTCAGAACACAAAATGAGTTGTTTGTTAAGCTGTCTTCTGGGAAGAAATACTATTATTTACTGCCTGATGAGGATTCGGATTGTCTTTCCCAGGCAGATCCGGAAAGGATAAAACAGCTGGATGAGTTGGCGGGGGATAAGTTTGAAGATACCAGTGAGTACGAAAGGGAATTGGCATTTTTTAGGAAGCAGTTTGAAACACATGAGTAAAGAAAAAGAATTGCTTGAGAGAAAAGGGGAAAAGTATGGCTTTAGAGAATGTATATGAACACTATTTTGAAAAAGGAAAGACTGCCATTGATAGTATTATAAATACACTGAAAGACTCCGGGAAAACGATTGCTGTTTGGGGGGCAGGACAAAGAGGAACCGCTTTTTTAAATATATATGATTCCCACAATGAGAGAATAGACTACGTGTATGACAGAAATGAGAAGCGATATGGTACAAAAATGCCGACAGGACATGAAATCGTTGATTATAGAAAAGGAAAAGCAGATATTGTTTTTGTCATGAATAATGCTCATGAGATGGATGTGAAGGAAACATTAATTAGTGCCAATAAAAATATTGATGTGATGAATATTGATAATATTATATTAGGAAATTTGGAGGCAGAAGAAGTATTAAAGGAGCAGCCAATTGATTTAAGTCCGGTTAGAAAGATAAAAGTTGCAGCATTAACAATATTGTATAATCCGTGCATGGATGTGTACGATAACATCATCACATATGCAGATGATGTTGATATCATGTACATTTATGATAATTCTGACCAACCTAATACGGAGTTGGTTTTAAAGCTACAGAAGCTTGAGAATCTCTGTTATATTGCAAATCCGGAAAATGTCGGGTTGCCCAAAGCAATTAATGAAGTAGCACGGAAGGCTGTTTCACAAGGCATAGACTGGTTGATCACTTTTGATCAGGATAGCCAGACGGAAACACATATGATTGCACGTATGATTGAGTTTGCAGAGAGTAAAATGTGTGGTGACAGGGTAGGGATTATTGCACCTAATATTACACGTGAGGAAGATATTGTTTTTGAACGGTATTATACATACTTTGACAAAGTGTTCCAGAGTGGAGCTATGCATAATCTTGCAGTTTTAAAAGAAATCGGAGGATACGACGAGTCGTTATTTATTGATCAGGTAGATTATGAATATTGTATCAGGATGAGATTAAATGGCTATAGTATTATTAAAATCAACCATGCGTTTTTAAAGCATAATATGCAAGATGATGATGATGTGGAATACCAGTTCGTAAATGGAACCAAAATGGTGATTAATAAATATTCATCTGCCAGATACTATTATATCTGCCGTAATAATTTATATTTATTTGATAAATATAAATTATTAGATCCTGTATATGCGCATGAATGTGAAGACAGTGTAATGCGAATCAAAAAAAATGCGGAAGTTGATTTGGATTTCGAGAAACATAAAGCAGCTATAGATAAAGCATATGAGGATTACAAAAACGGGACAATGGGAAAGGTTAAGTGGTAAAAACATTTATTATTATATGAAAGAGAGGAAAAGATAATGAAAAAAGGTGGTATTGCTGTTATCAGTAGTTTAGTAGGAGGTATTGTTGGTGCAGCAGCAGTAGGGAAAATGAGCCAGGATACGATAAAGGAGAAAGATGGGAAAACGAATAAGTTTAAGTCCTATTATACGATGTTAAACCAATGGTTATGTATTAAACAGCAAAATGGGAATTTGTCAGATTATTTTAAAGAAAATAATTACAACAAGATTGCGATTTATGGACTTGGCGAGATGGGAAGTCGATTGATTAGCGAGCTTAATGGTACAGAAATAGAAGTGGTTTATGGACTTGACAAAAAAGTTGACAATATATTTTGTGATATTAAGGCATATTCACTGGATGATATAGAAAATATTTCAGATAAAGTGGATGTAGTTGTAGTAACAGCAATTTTTGCTTATGATGAAATTGAAGAGGAATTAAGAGAAAAATTTGATTGTGATATTATCTCGTTAGAAGATGTTGTATTTGAAATATAAGGAGTTGTTATAATGAGGCTGATTTTTTGGGGAACAGGAACAGGAAGTATTCATGCGGTTGAATATATCAGTGATTATGTAGAGATGGCAAATATAGAGATTTTGGCATATGTTGATAATAATTCTGATATGTGGGGGAAATGTTTTAATGGGAAAAAGGTGGTTTCTCCGAAAGAGATATGTGAATACGAGTATGATTACATTGTAATTGCAAGTGTGAAACATCCAATCATAAAAAAGCAATGCGTGGAAGATTTGCAATTGCCGATAGATAAAATACTGTCATCCGAAGAATTGTGCCGAAAACTCTATGCGTTACATCAATATAAGAAAAGGTATAAGGAAGAGAAGAAGAAGGAAAATGCAGATGTTGGCAAGATTGTGGTTTATACTGCGAACTTTGGCGGCTATGATGATTTGCAGGATCCTTTGTATGTAGATGAGAATATAAAGTATATTTGTTTTACGGATAATAAGGATTTTTGTTCATCAGTTTGGGATGTACGCTATATTGATACCAGCGAGGGAGAGGCTTTACCGCTTATGGTCCGTTATTATAAATTTTTTCCATATAAACTGTTTCCTGATTACGAAGTCAGCGTCTGGGTGGATAGTAAATATCAGATTATCGGTGATTTGCGGGAATATATTAAGAAATATCAGAAGGATCAGCCGATGTTGTGTTTTCCACATTTTTTCAGGGATTGTATATATGATGAAGCAGTTGAGTGTATCCGGTTAGGCAAAGGAAATCCGATTATGCTGGGTGGCCAGATATATCATTATTTTATGGATGGATATCCGGCGAACAATGGTTTATATGAGGGGGGCTGTCTGGTACGATGGCATCATGATGATAAACTGCAAAAGGTGATGCAGGCATGGTGGGATGAGATTCATCAATACAGCTGGCGGGATCAAGTGAGTTTACCGTATGTCTGTTGGAAAAATGATTTTATGATAGATATATCTGATTTGGATATTGTACATAACTATTATTTGGAGGAATTGGGACATATATCAAACTGATCAATAGGCTTTTTGGGAGGATTTTTATGTGTGGAATATTAGGAGGCAGTGAGACCGAGTGGGACTATGAGGCTGCTTTAGAGAGTATGAGATATCGAGGACCGGATGGCTTAAGAGTAAAAAAAGGAAAAGAATTTAGTCTTGGATTTGTGAGACTTTCTATTATGGATTTATCAGATAATGGAATGCAGCCAATGGAATCTGATGACGGTAAAGTTACAATTGTGTTTAATGGAGAAATATACGGCTTTAAGAGATTAAAAAATGAATTAATAAGAAAAGGATATATTTTTAAGTCAGGGTCGGATACAGAGATTATATTAAATTCTTATTTAGAATATGGTGATGATTTTATTTATAAAATTGATGGAATGTTCGCGATAGCAATATATGATCAAAAGAGAGGGGTTGTAAAGTTATATCGGGACAGGGTTGGAATTAAGCCGTTATATTATTATTGGGATGGAAAGCACTTTGCTTTTGGCTCAGAGTTAGAACCGATCAAGGTTTTATTAAATAATATGAAGTTAAATATTGATTATACAGCATTATATGATTATTTAACATATACCTATATTCCGGAGCCCAAATCAATGTATAAAAACCTATATAAGCTAGAGCCCGGCAAAACGATTACATACTATGTTAAGAATAGAAAACTCAGCAGGCCGAAGGAATATTGGGTACTGACACCTAATGATACAGTTGCAGGAAAAAGGAAAAAAGAGGATATTGAGGAAAGTATCCGGGAATTAATTACAGAATCAGTTGAAGAGCAGATGGTGGCAGATGTTCCTGTAGGCAGTTTTTTAAGTGGTGGTATTGATTCGAGTATAGTAACGTATGAATCTTTAAAATATAACACTAATATTGAAACTTTTTCGATGGGATTTACCAATAAACAATTTGATGAATTAGGGTATGCCCGCTTAATGGCAGATAAATTTAATATAAGGAGAAACGAGCAGATTCTGGACAGAAAAATGTTTAATGGATTATATCCCAAATTAAAGGAATGGTATGATGAGCCGTTTAGTGATACATCAGCGTTTCCGACTTATCTGGTATCTAAATTAGCGAAAGAAAAGGTGACAGTTGTATTAACTGGAGATGGAGGGGATGAAATTTTTGGAGGATATTATAGATACGAACAATTTTTGAATGGTAAAGGGAACGGAAGAATAAATAACCGTATACTTTCCGGGTTTATAGAGCAGCATTTATATGATAATAGTGTTGTTGGGGATACCCGGTTATTAGAGCCGGTTTCAGCGATATGTCCTCTATATGAGTATTTACAAAAAGGAGATAAGAGAAAATATGCTGAGAAATGGGGGATTCCTAAAGATTATGATGACTATTGGTATTTTAGAAAGCATTATCATAAAGAATTACCTCCAATTACCAGACTTCAATATTTAGATTTTAAGACATATTTGCCAAGTGATGTACTGACTAAAGTAGATCGTGCCAGCATGCAGGTATCTTTGGAAGCAAGAGTGCCATTATTGAGTAAAAAAGTCATAGAGTACGCATTTTCTTTATCACAGGAGGATAGAAATCCGGATCATGTGCTGAAAGGTTCATTAAAGAATGCATATAAGGGTCTGATTCCGGATCAGATTTTGTTCAGAAAGAAGATGGGATTCAGTATTCCGGATGAATATATGCGAAAGAAGGTCAGTCGACAGGAAGAACTTCTAAAAACAGTTTGGAAATTGTTATAGAAAGGAAAGGCTGTTAATTATGAAAGTATTGTTAGTTGGTGAGTTTAGCAAATTACATAATAATTTGCAATACGGATTAAAGCAATTAGGCGTTAATGTGGATACTATAAATACAGGTGATGGTTTTAAGAAGTTTAATAGTGATATTAAACAATTAGAAATCAGTCAGGATAAAAAGTGGGATTTTATAAGAAAATGTTATAGCGATTTATTATATACATATATACATAATAAGTATGATGTTATTCAATTTATACATGAACTGGAGTTGGGCGAAAAATATGGATTGAGAAGAGAGCTTGGAATTAGTCTGGCAAAGAATGCAAGATTGTCTGTGCTATTGCTTGCAGGGTGTAACTGGCAATATTTTCGCTATGCTAAAGAAAAATTAGGGATTTCTCCTTGTGAGGAATGTTTGAAATATGATGTTAAAAGAAAATATGGCTGCCCGCTTGCTCATGATAGCAGGGCACGTAAAACAGCATATGCATTTCAGAAAAATGTGGATGTAATGGTTCCAATGCTACATGAATATGATGTTTGTAGTAAGTATGGTCCGTTTGCTGATAAGGTTGTTGAACCAATCAATATACCAATAAAATTCGCTGATACGTATCCTTTGTCTAACCATAAAGGGTCAGAAAAATTGCTTATTTATCATCCTTTAAATCGTGAAGGGTTCAAGGGGACGATAATGATCAGGAAAGCTTTTAAAATACTGAGCAAGAGATATGCAGATGTTGCAGACTTTATTATTGAAGGAAAGATGCCGTATGAAGAGTATTCTAAGTTGATGGAAAAAGTTGACATTGTTGTAGATGAAAAGAATGGTACATCCTTTGGAGTGACAGGATTGGAGGCAATGGCAAAAGGTAAAATATTAATCACTGGTAACTATCGCGAAAACATACAGTTTCCTAGATATGAGCATCTTAAAAGTGCTCCTGCTTTTGAATTAGGAACAACGGTTGATGAAATTGTTGAAAATATAGCGAATGTTATAGATAGAAGGAATGAATTTGAAAAGATTGCAGCAAGCGGCAGGGAATATGTCAAACAGTATCATGATTGTAAGAAGGTGGCACAACAATTCCTGGATTTGTATGAGCAGCGGTTGAAGTGATTAAATATAAAGAAAGTATAGAGAGTGATAGTATGGGTAATATAAGTTTAACGAATAAAACAATTTTGGTTACTGGAGCTGCGGGCTTCATCGGTTCCAATTTGGTAAAACATCTTTTGACTGCTATAGAAGGCGTTAAAGTAATTGGCATTGATAATATGAATGATTACTATGATGTGAATATAAAAGAGGATAGATTGAAAGCATTTAGTCATAATACTGGATTTACGTTTATTCAGGAGAGTATTGCAAATAAAGAATTGATTATGGATGTTTTTAAACAGTATAAGCCGGAGATTGTTGTTAATTTGGCGGCACAAGCAGGTGTGCGGTATTCTATTTCAAATCCGGATACATATGTTGAATCTAATCTGATTGGATTTTATAATATCTTAGAAGCTTGCCGTCATTCTTATGATAATGGGGAAAAAGGTGTAGAACATCTGGTTTATGCCTCTAGCTCTTCGTTATATGGAACAAATAGAAAGGTTCCATATAGTATAGAAGACAAAGTAGATAATCCGGTTAGTCTTTATGCAGCCACTAAGCGAAGTAACGAGTTGATGGCTCATGCTTATTCTAAACTTTATAATATACCTTCTACAGGACTCCGTTTTTTCACTGTCTATGGGCCAGCAGGGCGGCCGGATATGGCATATTTTAATTTTACGGATAAACTCATAGCAGGGAAAACAATAGAGATTTTCAATTATGGTAATTGTAAGAGGGATTTTACATATATAGATGATGTTGTTGAAGGTGTGTCAAGAGTTATGGCAAAAGCTCCAGATAGGGCAATGGGTGAGGATAACCTGCCACTGCCACCATATAAAATTTATAATATTGGTAATAGCCATCCGGAAAATCTGTTAGATTTTGTTGATATTCTTCAGCAGGAATTGATTTCAGCAGGAGTGCTGCCTGAAGATTATGATTTTGAGGCACATAAGGAATTGGTGCCAATGCAGCCAGGAGACGTGCCTGTTACTTATGCTGATATGACAGCACTGGAAAAGGATTTTGGTTTTAAACCAAGTACAAGTTTACGAGAAGGACTGAAGAAATTTGCTGAATGGTATAAAGAATATTATATGTGAATTACTGACTTAGGTATTGAAAAGTAATGTGAATGGGGTGATGGAGTTTATGATTCCGTACATAAATTTGGAGAGAATGCATAAAAGAATAAAAGGTGAAATGGAAAGTGCAATTAATCAAGTAATAGATGCAGAGTGGTATATTCTTGGCAATGAACTAGAGCTGTTTGAAAAAGAATATGCAGCGTATTGTGGTACGGAGTATTGCATTGGAGTAGGAAATGGTCTGGATGCTTTGCATATTATTTTGGAAGCGTGTGGAATAGGTGCTGGTGATGAAGTGATTGTTCCGGCAGATACTTTTATAGCCACACCACTGGCGGTCAGTTATTGTGGTGCCACTCCAGTATTTGTTGATGTGTTGGAAGATACTTATAATTTGAATCCCGCATTAGTTGAACAAAAGATTACAAAGAATACAAAAGCCATTATGCCAGTACATTTATATGGTAGACTGGCAGATGTTCAAGCAATTAGGGATATTGCAAATAGTTATAGTCTCAAAATTATTGAGGATGCCGCACAGGCACATGGTGCAATAATAGATGGGAAGAGAGCGGGTGCATTAGGTGATGCGGCAGGGTTTAGTTTTTATCCGGGGAAAAATCTTGGTGCATTAGGTGATGCGGGGGCAATTGTAACGAGTGATAAGGACCTTTACGAAAAAGCAAAAGCGCTTCGTAATTATGGCTCTAATATTAAGTATCATCATATATACAAAGGATTTAATTCCAGGATGGATGAACTTCAAGCAGCTGTTCTTAGAGTAAAGTTAAGATATTTGGATGATTGGTCACAGGAGCGAAGAAAAATTGCAAAATATTATTTGGAGAATATTCATAATGATAGAATAAAATTACCACAATATTCCGATATAGATAACGTATGGCATGTTTTTTCAGTATTTTGTGAAGAAAGAGATAGCCTGCAAAACTATTTAAAACAATGTGAAATTATGACACAGACTCACTATCCGATACCAGTGCATTTGCAAGAGGCATATGTGGAATTGGGATACAAAAAAGGAGATTTTCCAGTGGCTGAGAATATTGCGGACACAGAATTATCATTGCCAATTTGGTGTGGTATGACAGAGATGGAAATGGATAAAGTTGTTCAGGCGGTTAATGCTTTTTAGGAGGAATATAATGCAGATTGTAAAATATCAATTTCAACAGCATGGAGATGAGCGAGGGCAGCTGGTTTCATTGGAAGAATATAATGATATACCTTTTGAAATCAAGAGAGTTTATTATATGTATGATACGAAAAAAGAGGTAGTCAGAGGATATCATGCCCATAAATCTTTGGAACAAATATTGGTTTGTATTCATGGTTCATGTAAAATATTGTTAGATAATGGATATGAAAAGAAAAAAGTTTTTTTGGAAAAACCATACGAGGGATTATATGTACCTAATAATATGTGGAGAGAAATGTATGATTTTTCATCAGATGCCGTGCTGATGTGTTTAGCATCAGAAGTGTATAATGAAGATGATTATATAAGGGATTATGATGAGTTTTTACATTTTATTAAGGCGGATAAGGAATTGAAATAGGGGAGATTTTAATGAGAGATATAGAAGATTATGAACAAAATTATATGATTCATGGATTTGAAGATTATCAGGTAGCATATAGAAGAAAAAAAGTTTTAGAAACTTTGAAGGAGTATCCGCACAGAAGAATATTAGAAATCGGGTGCGGAATGGAACCATTGTTTAAATATCTTGATCATGAGGATTACGAACGATATATTGTAGTTGAGCCGGGCAAGGAGTTTTACCAAAATGCCATGTGTTTGTCTGCAAAAAATGAAAAAGTAAATTGCATAAATGATTATTTTGCAGCTTCTGAAGAATTGAAAAGTGGTGAATTAGATTTTATTATTTGTTCTGGTTTACTACATGAAGTAGAAGATCCGATTGGATTGTTAGAAAATATTGTACACATATGCAACAAGGATACGATCGTACACATAAATGTTCCAAATGCGAATTCATTTCATAGACTTTTGGCAAAGGAAATGGGATTTGTAGATAATGTGTTTGAAATGTCCGAGCGAAATGTATTGTTACAGCAGCATGAAGTTTATGATAAAAAAAAGTTTTGTAATGTTGTTGAGGCTGCGGGTTTTAAAGTTATTGAAACGGGTTCTTATTTTCTTAAACCATTTACGCATAAACAGATGTTTGAGATGCTAGAGAATCATATTATAGATGAGAATGTTTTAAATGGTTTATATAATATAACTAAATACTTTCCGGAATACGGGAGTGAGATTTTTGTTAATGCAGGTATAAGAGAAAGTAATATTTAATTAGTTTCTTATAACTTTACTAATAAGATTGTTTGTGCTATTGTGGTAAAGGTAAAATAACTTTTTTTATTATCGGTAAAACATATTATTTCACAAAAGGATACATGAAAAAATATATTAAAATCAAAAATGATAGATATGTAGAGGAGGAATAAAGTATGAAATCAGATAAGTTATTGAATTATGTAGACTCAAAGGAGAAAGTATTTATTTATGGGACAGGAAAATACGGACAAGCAGTATATGAATATTTAGCTTTTTACGGAAAAAAAATTGCAGGCTTTGTTGTTACAGATGGTTTTGTACATGATAAGAGTTTAAATAATATTCCTATATATGAATGTTCAGAACTTCCCTATACAGATAATGATTGTGTGGTAATAGGAACGTCAAAACAATTTTACAATGATATTTTTCCTTGTATTGTAGAACATGATATTCATAATGTTTATTTTTTGTCGGATCACGAATATTATATTGCTAAAAGATTTATGCAGCTAAACGAAATTATCGGAAGGGAAAGTCTTCAAAAGGATATTTTGGATTTTGGATACTTTAAGATGGCAAATTTATTTAAGTGTACAGATAATCTTGAAGTAATATTTATTTGGCTGGCAGAGATGAGAGATTTGCTTTTCCCATATTTGAATGATTATAGTGAAGTAGATGAAGGTCAATATGAGTATGAAAAGGTACAGCTTCAAAAAAATGATATTGTAATTGATTGTGGAGCGAATTTTGGAATGTTTTCGGCTCGTGCAGCAGAGGTTGGATGCGATGTTTATGCATTTGAACCGTTGGAGATAGGAAGGCAGTATTTAAACAAAACAAATCATATATATAATGATAAAATTCATGTTTTTCCACATGCTTTATCTGACTATATAGGGACCGCAGAATTTGTTGTATGCTCAGAAGATTTGAGTTCTAGCAGGTTAGAGCCGGATGTAGAAGGTGAAAAGAGTACAGTTCCTGTTATCACATTAGATGAGTTCGTGAAGAAAGAAGGCTTAGAACGTGTAGATTTTATAAAGGCTGATATAGAAGGGGCTGAACGGTCAATGTTAAAAGGTGCAAAGGAAGTTTTGAAGAAATATGCACCTAAATTATCAATCTGTACCTATCATATTCCTGATGATGTTTCTGTTTTGACAGATATTATTTTGGAGGCAAATCCGAATTATAAAATAAAGTATGTTTGGCGTAAATTATATGCATGGGTAGAATAATGGTTAGATTTTAATAAAAGTAGGAATGGATGGAATCTATTTTTAAAAGTTCAGAACGATAAAATGCTGGCAATACAGGAAGGAAAGAATACTATGATTGCAGTTTCAGTGTTGATAACAACCTATAATTTGGAACAATACATTGAAAAAACGCTGAATAGCGTTCTTTGTCAAAAAACAGATTTTGAATATGAGATTTTGGTTGGTGATGATGGCTCTACAGATGCTACATTGGATATAGTAGAAAAAGTACGTAATAGGTCACACATTAATATAGAGATTTATAAAATGCCTAGGGATTATAATAAAAAATATAATCCTATTTACCGAGCATCAAGAAACCGGCTAAATTTATTAAAATATGCAAAAGGTGAGTTTGTTACTTTTTTGGATGGCGATGATTTGTATGTATCAGATGTTTTTTTGCAAACAGAATTTGATATTTTATCACATAATAAGGAATATGTGATGTGTGGATGTGATTTAATTCTATATGATAGTGATAAAGCTGTTCAGAAGAGAGTAAATGGAGAGTGTCTTTCTGAAGGGAAAATATCTAAACGGAAATATTGGAGTAAGTATTGGGTTCCTGCCGAATGTTTTTTATATAGAAATGTCTATAAAAAAGTCAAAAAAATAGAAATGAATCATAATGTTTTTGATGATAATTTAATTGTATTCTATTTTATGAAATATGGGGAGATTTATTATATTAATAGACCGATGGTTGCTTACCGGCAAAATCCGACAGATTGGAAAAAAAAGAGCAAACTATTACAAGATCTTTATAGTGCAATGGATATTTATGAAGAAATAAGAATAAATCCGAAATTACGATTACAGACAGTTATAAGACATTTTGGACAGTTGTGTACATTGTTTGAAAATATGTCTAAGTTACAGGCAGATAGTTTTAATAGAGAACGATATATATGTAAAAAAAATAGGTATAGGGTATTTTATTGGCTGCTTTGCTATGAAAAAATAGGTATTGTAGAAAAAGTATTATTATATATCATCAGGCAGGGATTATACATATTATCTCCAATTATAAATGTGGTGATGAATTTTATATGAAATGATCCATGAATGATGGTTGACTATAGGTAGTCATTTTTTGATATTCTTAAATACGCAAGTGAAGATGAAGTTTTTGTGAATGTGAGTAAAGGAGAATTTTATGTTTGAGTTTTCTAAAATTGATAAGGATTTAAAGATATATAAGGAAAATGATGTGATAATATTTGGTGCTTCAAAAGCAGGATATGCAGTGAAGCATCTTTTGGATAGACACGGTATAGAAATAGTTGCTTTTGTCGATAATGATGCAAATAAGGTTGGAAATGATATTGAGGGGATTAGTATTATTTCTGTGGATGAATGTGTAGAGTACTTCCATAAACATGTAAATACGGTTATTCAGATTGGAAGTACATATGAAAAAGAAATTGCAGAACAGTTAAAAAATAGGGGAATTGACCGTTATATCTGGTATTCTGAGTTTAGAGACAGAATGAAAGCGTTAAACAGATTTATATGTTGTCAAAAAGAACCGGAATTAAAGCCCGTTTTTGATGAGATAGAGTGGAAATATAATTGTTCTATGGAGTCTGATTTTATAAAAAGTGAATTTATAAATAATTTTCAATTTATAGATAATATACGTTTGATGTTGTCAGCACCAAAGGTTGGGAATACAACAGTTGTTAATTCGGTGGAAAGAAGGGGCGAGAATATTATTTCGTTATTTCATTCTTATAATTATATGGATGTTTCCATGCAAAATCTTATTCGCCAATACCCAGTTAAATTAATTATGGGTGTAAGAGATCCTATAAAACAAAATTTAAGCTTATTATATGAACTAGTGTCTGGCGGCGGCGGAGCATGCTATTATGATTTGGATGAATACTGGAATGCAGGAGGAGATGTCAGAAGTATATTTAATAAATATTTAACTCAGGATATTAGTGATAAAAAGTGCTGGTTGGCAGAGCTTAATAGGAAGAGAAAGTGTGATTGGCTTGTACAACACTTTTTTGAACAGCAGATTCAACCGTTTTTTGGAGTAGACATATATCAATATCCTTTTGATAAGGAAAAAGGATTTTCAATTTATCATATTAATGATAGGTTGGATATTATGGTATATCAGCTTGAAAAATTGAGTAGTCTGGGAACCGAAATTGGTAACTTTTTGGGAATAGAGGATTTAGAATTAGTAACTGGAAATGACAGTGGAGAGAAATGGTATAAAGAGAGTTATTTGAATGTTGAAAAAAATATGCCACTAGATAAAAAGTATTATGAAGAATGTTATACAAGTAAATATATTGAACATTTTTACAGTGTAGAGGATATTAATAAATTTAAATCCAAGTGGAAGGTTGAAGAGGCTTAAATTGAGTTGAAGGTACATAATGTGCTAACGGTGGATTGGAGTTTGATAAAATTATTATGGGGATAAAAAGGAACATAGGAAAAGATATAGATATTCTAGAATATATAAAATTAAATACTAAACAAGTGAAAAAGAATTCAATTGGAATGATTATTCCCCATAAATATGCAAGAATAGTATTGGAAAAAGATAGTTATATCATGTGCAAAAACCGATTGGATATAGGAAAAAAACGAAATGTTAAAACACATCAGGAAACTTGTATTACGATGAAAAGAAGTGCACGTATAATTTGCAATGGAAGAATGGAGATTTATACAGGGTGTGATATCTGGATTGGAGAAGGTGCGACATTGAAGCTGGGCACAGGTTATTTCAATAATGGTGTACAGGTAGTTTGCTTTAAGTCCATTAGAATGGGTAATAATGTAATTGTTGGACCGAATGTTGTTATTCGTGATTCGGATGCACATCATTTAGATTATTCAGAACACAAAATGACAAAACGGGTTGTGATAGAAGATGATGTATGGATCGGTTGCGGAGCCATGATTCTAAAGGGAGTAACGATTGGTAAAGGATCTGTTGTGTCAGCAGGAGCAGTTGTTACAAAGGATGTTCCTCCACATTCTCTGGTTGGAGGGATACCTGTAAAAGTGATTCGGGAGAATATTAAATGGGGAGATTGATGTATTTTGCAAAAGCAGGAAGGTCTCTAATATAGTATTATGAAATTATGGGGGCGAAAAAATCTATGAATTACAGAATTGAAAAATATACATCAACAATGCAAAAGGAATGGGATGAATTTGTTTTGAAAAAAAGCATAAATGGAACTTTTCTTCAGACAAGACGTTTTATTGAATATCATCCCAAAGATAGATTTATGGATTATTCTCTTATAGCATATAAGGGGAATGCAATTATAGCATGTATTTTAGCGTGTGAATTAAAAGAAGCTGAAGAAAAAGTTTTTTTTTCTCACAAAGGGACATCGTATGGTGGGATTATAGTATCTCCTAATATTTATAATGCATCCAGTATTTCTGTCTTGATGGATTTATTTGAAGAATATTTAAAAAATGAAGGGTTTAAAAAAGTTTATTTAAAGATGACCCCCTCTATTTTATCAAGAGAAAATGTAGATTTATTAGATTATTTTTTGTATCAGAGAGGTTATACTCAGTATAATGAATTGAATTATTATATGCGGCTTAAAAGATATAAGGAAGATATTCTTTCCCAATTTTCTTCAAGTAAAAGGCGGGATTATAGATATTCGTTAAAAAATGATTTGATATTTAAAGAGCTTACTATGCCAGAATCCATAAAAGGTTTTTATGAAGTATTGCAATTAAACCTAAAAAAGTTAGGCTTGAACAGCGTGCATACATATGAAGAACTACTTGACTTGAAATTAAAACGATTTAATGAAAATATTGAATTTTATGGTGTGTATCAGGGGCAGCAAATGATAGCTGGAAGTATGGTATTTCTCTTTGATGATAAAATAATGCATACACAATATTTATCATCGGATGAAAAATATTTAACATATTTTCCTATGGATTTTTTGATTTATAATTTGATTTCGTTAGCGGTAGATAGAGGGTTAGAAATTTTTACTTTTGGAATATGTACAGAAGATCAAGGAAGATATTTGAATTTAGGACTATCAAGATTCAAGGAAGGATTTGGAACGGAATATTGCTTGAATAAATCTTTTGAAAAAACGCTGATGTTATAGATCGTAATTTGAAATATAATTGTAAATATACTATATCAGATAAGAGAGGGAAAACAGTGAAACAGGATGAAATTTTAGAAGTTATGAAAAAGACTGCGGTGAAAGCTGGCGAAATCATTATGGAGATATATAAATCGGATTTTACGGTTGGGTATAAAGAAGATATGTCTCCCTTAACATTGGCAGATAAAAAGGCAAATGAGTATATTGTGTCCGTTTTAACAAAAGAATTCCCGGAGTATGCTTTGCTTTCGGAAGAACTTAAGGACGATAAAAAACGGAGAGAGAATGATTACTGTTTTATCGTAGATCCATTAGACGGAACAAAGGAATTTGTCAAAAAAAATGGAGAATTTACAGTAAATATTGCATTGGTGTACCAACAGCGTCCGATTATAGGAGTAATTTATGTACCCGTATCCAAAGATTTGTATTATGCTTCTGTTGAGGGCGGTGCATATAAGTTGGATGGTGATACGCAGAGTTTAAAAAAATTGCAGGTTTCCAATAAAACGGAGAAGCTGATTTGGGTAGGAAGCAAATCTCATTCATCAGAGAAAGAGGCAGATTTAATAAAAGCACATGAATTTCAAATTACAGAGGCGGTTTCGGTAGGCAGTTCGTTAAAAGGATGCTTAGTAGCAGAACAGAAGGCAGATGTATACTACCGTTTTGGGTTAACCTGTGAATGGGATACAGCAGCAATGCACTGTATTGCTGAACAGGCAGGAGCAATTGTGAAACAGATGGATCATAGTGAACTATTATATAATCGTGAAGACACATTAAATGCGAAAGGCTTTTACATAGTAAATAATATAAACAATGTATGGTAGTAAGTGATAAAATTGGTGGTTTTGTAGCTTTGGATAAATAGGAATAAGGGATACCTGATTTAAAGAGGAGAATGAGAGAATGAGCGGATTAAGTCATTTAGACAGTTTAGAAGCAGAGTCCATATACATTATGAGAGAGGTTGCAGCAGAGTGTGAGGCACCAGTTATGCTTTATTCAATTGGAAAAGACAGCTCGGTTATGCTGCATCTGGCATTAAAGGCTTTTTATCCGGAAAAACCACCGTTTCCATTTATGCATATTGATACAACCTGGAAATTTAAAGAAATGATAGCATTTCGTGATAAAGTAGTAAAGGATTTTGGTCTGGATATGATTGTTTATACTAACGAGGAAGGGGTTGAACAGGGAATTAATCCATTTGATCATGGTGCAGCCTATACGGATATCATGAAAACGCAGGCCCTGAAACAGGCCCTTGACCAATATGGTTTTACTGCTGCATTTGGTGGTGGAAGAAGAGATGAGGAAAAATCAAGAGCGAAGGAGAGGATTTTTTCCTTTCGTAATAAAAATCATGCATGGGAGCCGAAAAACCAGAGACCAGAGCTTTGGAAATTGTATAATACGAAGATTAAAAAAGGAGAGAGTATACGTGTATTCCCGCTTTCCAACTGGACGGAAAAGGATATCTGGCAGTATATAGAGAGAGAAAATATTGATATTGTACCATTATATTTTGCGAAAGAAAGGCCGGTTATCCAGAGGGATGGAAACATTATTATGGTAGATGATGATCGTTTGAAGCTGCGGCCAGGGGAACAGATAGAACGGAAGATGGTACGATTTCGCACCCTTGGATGTTATCCGCTTACCGGCGGTATAGAGTCAACGGCTGATACCCTGCCTGCCATAATAGAAGAAACCCTTAAGGCAGTTTCCTCTGAACGAACAAGTCGTGTAATTGATCATGAAGAAACAGGAAGTATGGAGAGGCGAAAAAGAGAGGGGTATTTTTAGATGAAAGGCTTATTGAAATTCATTACGTGTGGCAGTGTAGATGATGGAAAATCAACACTGATTGGACATATGCTTTATGATGCAAAGCTTATATTTACAGATCAGAAAAAAGCATTAGAATTGGATAGCAAGGTGGGAAGCCGAAATGGTATGCTTGATTATTCACTTTTATTGGACGGACTGATGTCGGAAAGAGAGCAGGGAATTACAATAGATGTTGCGTATCGCTTTTTTACAACAGATAATAGAAGTTTTATTGTTGCAGATACACCAGGACATGAGGAATATACCAGAAATATGGCAGTAGGTGCTTCTTTTGCAGATTTAGCAGTGATATTAGTGGATGCATCACAAGGAGTTTTGCTTCAAACGAAACGGCATACAAGGATATGTGCAATGATGGGAATTAGGCATATGGTATTTGCTGTTAATAAAATGGATTTGATTTTCTATGACTCTGCCCGGTTTGAAGAAATATCCAGACAGATTAAGATGCTGGCAGCAGAGTTTGATTTTGAAAGTTTATACATTATACCTGTTTCTGCAACGGAGGGGGATCAGTTGACAGAACCATCGTCTAATATGCCGTGGTTTAAAGGGGACACATTGCTCCATTATCTGGAAAATATTAACGTTACAGATAATGAGGATAGTGATGGGTTTTATATGCCGGTACAGCGTGTTTGCCGTCCGGATCATACGTTTCGTGGTTTTCAGGGACAGGTGGAGTCTGGTACCATCAATGTAGGAGATGAGATTACTGTTTTGCCAGGAAAGGAAAAGGCAAAAGTAAAATCTTTGTTCTGTGCAGATAAGAAAACAGATCAAGCCATAAAGGGACAGGCAGTCACAATTTGCATTGATAGAGAAGTGGATGTTTCCAGAGGTTGCGTATTGTATAAGGATATGTCCCTTTCTTTCAGCAACATGTTGTCGACGTCTATTTTATGGATGGATGATAAAAAACTGGTTGAGGGGAAGAATTATTTATTAAAGCTTGGAACGAAAATAATTCCGGCAGTAATCATGAAAATTAAATATAAGGTAGATATTAATTCAGGAGAGCATGTTCCGGCAGATCAGATTTATAAAAATGAAATTGCAAGATGCGATATTTCTGTTAATGAAAAAATTGTTTTTGACGAATTTTTGAAGAACAGAGAGCTTGGAAGTTTTATTTTGATCGATCGCGTAACCAATATGACTTCTGCCTGCGGTATCGTAAGGCATGGACTTCGGAGAAGTGAAAATATAATAGCCTATGATATGGAAATTACAAGAGAAATCCGTTCACGGCAAAAAGATCAGAAACCGGTTACGTTGTGGTTTACCGGTCTTTCCGGTTCAGGAAAATCTACTATTGCAAATGAGGTAGAAAAACGTTTGGTGGCAATGAATAAGCATACCATGCCTTTAGATGGGGATAATGTTCGGCAGGGTCTTAACAAAAATCTTGGATTTAAAGATCAGGACAGAATTGAGAATATACGGCGTATTGCAGAAGTTTCTAAGTTAATGAATGATGCAGGACTGATTGTGCTAACTTCATTTATCTCACCGTTTATTAGTGACAGAGAAAGTGCAAGAGAGATAATTGGCGAGGACAACTTTTTTGAAATCTATTTAAGTACATCTTTGGAAGTATGTGAACGCAGAGATGTGAAAGGTTTATATAAAAAAGCACGGAATGGTGAAATTCCTAATTTTACGGGAATTTCAAGTGGATATGAACCACCGGTGAATCCGGCATTGATTATTGATACGGACAAATGTTCAGTTGCTGAAGCAGCTGACATGGTGATGGAATTGCTTTTTGAACGGAGTTTTGAGGGTGAATAGAGTGCTTATATAACAAGTTGTTCATTATGCATCTTGTATGAAATTAGGGGACTCCAGATTTTGATGCCATACTGAATTTATTGTATATAATGTTTAAATCGCCTATCGATAGAGGAGATTTCCCGAGTTTACAGAATAGCTATTGCGTCAAGGAATAATAGATGAGATGTATATTGGAATTACGTTGACATATCCTCTAATGACAAATAACTATGGATTCTTAGTAGTGTTAATGAAAAAAGATATATATGGAGAAAAATACATGTCAGACAACATTATTTGCCGAATGGAACATGTGACAGTAAAAGAACAACAAAATATTGGACTGCATGATGTTTCTCTTCATATTACAGAGAATCATCTGACGGCATTGATTTCAGAGGACGGAAGTGCAGGCGAGGTTCTAAAGGTGATAGCAGGTCTTCAGAAAATACAGTCGGGAAAGGCAGATTATCCTGGGTTAAAAAGTGTATGGATGAAAAAAGGAGTACACCCCGCAGAAGAAAACACACAATCGGGAAAGATTGCATATTCTCGGTTAAAAGCTGTGACAAGAACAGGTAAAGAGCCTGATGTGGAAAAAGAGACAAAACCCTTTTTGAAACCGATTCAGTATGTACCGGATGATATTGTGCGTTATAGCGGATTGACGGTAGAAGCATTTTTGCAGGGTGTGGCGGGCGGCAGTCAGGAACTGATTAATGAGGCGGTGCGGCTTCTATCTTTATTTAATATAGATGTAAGAGACTTGCTGTTGGAGATGACTATTGAACAAAACAGACTGGTATCGGTGATTCAGGCGATGATGGCAAAACCGGCTTTGTTATTATTAAACCGACCTTATGATATGCTGACAGAGAGGACTTTTAAGGTGTTGCTAAAAGAGGTTGTGGCACTATATGCACAGGGGGGAACGGTGGTCTTGGCAGCGGAACATTATGATGATGTAGTATTGCCGGCACATGATTATATATTTTTAAAGGAAGGTAAAGTAATCGGAAGATTTGCAAAAAATCAGTTGCCGGTTCCGGCAAAGGTAGTTACATTGTGGGGTGGAAGTATTTCGCCAATGTTGTCGGAGAAAATGACAATGCTTACGAGACGTAAAGGGTATTGCCGTTTCTTATATGAAGAGCAGAATATGAAGGAACTGGCATTACGGCTTAGTATAACGGGATGTAAGAATTTTAATATAGAAGAGCTTACAATGGAGGAAATGTTATTTAAAGATTATGAGAGGTGGATTTTGTGAAAACCGTTCTTTATTTTGAATGGATGAGAAAACGGCAGAGTATGTTAAAGCGGATTGCAGCACCTCTTGTAGTTGTGTTGGTTCTCTTTGTTTTGTGTACACTGGTAGATGCTTTGATGCCGGAATTTAATAAAAAATGTATGAAATGGCCAGATATGCTGCGGGATTTTCTGTGTCTAAAGAGCTGGACCAGGCATCTGTGGTTTAATGTATGGCAGTTTTTTGCACTTTCCTATCCATTCTATCTGATATGCAGTGTGATGAAGGGAGTTGCAGATTCTCTGGCAGAGGAGGATCTGCTGGAAACTGTGGTCTATCTGCATAATGCCGGAATTACCAGGAAAACAATATTTTTGGGGAAAAGCTTTGTGTATGGAGGACAGGCTTTTGTATGCTGTGCGTCTCTTTTAATAGTAAGTGTGGTATTTGCCTTGATACTTGGTTCGTTACAGATGGCACTAAATATGCTGTTACATTATGCTCTATTATGGTTGATCTGTTTGGTTTATCTGGCAATTACACTGTTTATGGTGAGCTATAGAGGTGTAGAGAGAATTTCAGATGATACCGTACTGGCGGTACTGATTCTGCCATGTCTGGTTTCAAGACTGCCTGCACTGTTACAGTTTTTTTCCGATTTGCTGGATCTTACAGGATGGGAGGGGGGCATTGCAGATACAATAGGGAGAATTGCGAACAGGATAAAGCTGTTTACGATTGTTTCACCTATTACGTGGTGCTGGCCGGATTTTGAAGGGACAGTTTTACATTTTATATTTGGTGCAGGAGTATTGCTCATCATGTTTACGGCGGGGATTTTTGCTTACGTACATAAGAATTGAGAGACAGGGGATATTTATAGAGGAAAGACGATTGCAAAACGAATTATTTGTATAATGGGTAAAAAACATAATTTTGAATTGATGATTGATTAAAAATATGTTAAAATATATTTAACTATATTAAAATCACTTGGTTAATATAGAAGGAGGTGTTGTTATGTCACTTAGTATTGATAGAAATTACCGTAATCTATCGAGTGGTTATAAGATCAACAGTGCGGCAGATGATGCAGCGGGATTATCTATCTCAGAGAAGATTAAGAACCAGAAGAATGGTTATGACATCGGAGTTGAGAATGCAGAGCGAGGCAACAACGTCTTAAATGTAGCAGACGGTGCATTGTCTTCTATGTATGATTCTCTAAGCAGGATTCGTGAGCTGGGCTTACAGGCATCCAATTCAGCAATCTATTCCAAGGATGAGCTTTCTATGATGCAGGCAGAGATTGACGAACTTAAGAAGGGAATCACAGATATTGCAAGGAATACTCAATTTAATGGATTAAAGCTTTTAGATGGCAGTATGGCAACTATGGAGCTGGCAACGAATCCGTCTGGAGTGGGACATGAGATGGAACTGGTGAACGTAACATTAGAAGAACTTGGAATTGCAGATTTTGATGTGACAAAGAAGTTCGATATTCGTGATATTGATAATGCACTAAAAAAGGTTACATCAGCACAGTCCTCTATCGGGGCACAGTCAAACCGTCTTGCATATACGATTATGAACAACCAAAATGCATCATATAATCTGGAATCGGCATTTAGTTCTCTTCGGGATACCGACATGGCAGAAGAGATGAGTGATCTGCATAAGAATCAGATTTTAGAGCAGGTAAGGCTTAATATGCAGAAGAAACGAATGGAACAAGAGGAACAGAAGAGAAAAGTTATTCAGGTAAATTAATAAGAAAACAATTAAAAAGGAGACTGTCACACTAAGAGGGATTTCTCTTTTTGCTCTGCTGTTTTACAGAGACAAAAGGAAGTTAGGCGATAAGGCATAGCATTCTTTGTCAAAAATACAGAGCGAAGGATGGGGATTTTAGTGTGGCAGTCCCTTTTCTGCTATTAGAAGAATCGGAGGAGGAACAGGAGAATATGACAAAACAGCAGATATATACCACTAGTACACAATTACAGTATCAGATTCATGAAATTATTTATGCCTGCCATATTCAAAATTATGATTGTGTGGTACGAAATTTTATTACGGTAACAGATTTATTCATGCAGATGCTGGAAGAGGTATTTGCGGATTTATCCTATTACAATCAGGAAATAGAACTGGTAAATCTGGAGGGAATCAATCTATCATTACAGGATATCCTTGCGGCACAGGAGAATAAAGATTATGTGCTGCTGGCAGATTTATTGGAGCTTCAACTGGTTCCTTTTTTACAATCTCTTCAGGAAGCGATTCGAAGTTATGATGGGGTGGATACAGATTCAGGGATCTGGAAGAATAATATGTCTGCGTTAAAAGAACATGACAAATCCTTGTGGAAACAGTTAAATGCTTATCATGAGAGATATGAAAGAGAAACAGCAGCGGGCACATGGCAGATGAACCATCATTTAGAGGCGACAAATACCGGGGCATTTACTTTGGCTGGACAAGACGGGGATGGCAGCTATTATTATCACAGCAATATTTCTCCGGAAAGGGAGGCAGCCGCTTTCGCAAGGTATTATTATACTATGGAATGTTCATCTTATTTAGTGTGGGGATTAGGACTTGGATATCATATACATGAACTGTTTCGTTTAGACGATGGAATTTGTGTACAGGTATTTGAAAGTGATCTGGATGTGATTTACCATTGTCTGATGGCAGTGGATTTCTCGGAAATCTGGACAAACCAGAATTTTGTACTGGTTTATGATCCGGATTTTAAGAAGGTTATTTCTGCCTTGGATGAAGAGACCGAAAACTTTATTATCCATAATCCGTCTCTGCGTCATATTAAGGATACAAGAATTAAAGAGCAGATGGAACTGTTTTTTATCAGAGACAGTGGGAAACGGAATGCCGCAATTTTGTTTGAGAACAACAGCCGGGAAAATTTTAAACATTATGATGGATATGTGGATGAATTGAGACCGGAATTTGAAGGAAAAGATGTTATCATAGTAGCAGCGGGACCGTCACTGGATAAAAATGTCGAACTTTTGAAAAATAAAAAGTCCAATATGGTGATTTTAGCGGTGGAAACAGTGTTCCGCAAACTATTAAATCTTGGAATTGATGTGGACTATATGATCGTAACAGATGCCAATAGCAGGATATATTGGCACCTTGAGGGGCTGGAGTCCAGACAGGTTCCGATGCTTTATCTTTCAACTGCCTATAAAGGGTATGCGATGAATTATCAGGGGAAAAAGTATTTGATTTGTCAAAATGGCTATAAGAAAGCAGAAGAGCTGGCAAAACAGAAAGGCTGGCAGCTTTACGAAACAGGGGGATCTGTCAGTACAACCGCATTTGATATATGCATTTCCTTAGGCTGTAAATCAATTGCTTTTATTGGATTAGATCTGGCATATACAGGCAATCTTGCCCATGCGGAAGGAACTGCAAGGAGAGAAGCGGCAGAGGCAGAGGAAATGCAGCAGGTTCCGGCAGTCGGAGGAGGAATGGTTCCAACAAGTAAGTTATTTATTATGTACAGCAGGTGGATTTCGGGGCGGGCAAAGAAAAAGGATGTTGCTATGCCAGTTATCGATGCAACAGAAGGAGGGGCGTTAATTCCCGGGCTTAAGATTATGTCCCTTCAGAGTTATTTGGAAGAAATAGCAAAGGCGTGACAGCAGTTCATAATCTGCAACCCATGTCTATAATCGTCAAATTTGTTGAAAGTGTTGTTTAAATGGTGTATAGTTGAAAAGACAAGAACCATTATTTGGCACAATAAAAGTGTGAAGGAACTGCTCTTATTTGCGAATAAGGGCAGCTTTGTTAAGTTTCTTTACAGGAGGTATATAATTTTGGATTGGAACGAAGCAATTGAAGAATTGGAAAGCCGCAGGGCTCAGGCGAGATTAGGTGGCGGGCAGACTGCCATTGAGAAACAGCATGAAAAGGGTAAATTGACAGCGAGAGAACGGCTGGATATATTATTTGATGAGGGAACATTTGTAGAAATTAACGATTTGGCAGAGTCAAGAATTGATGATTTCGGACTGGACAAGAAGAGAGTGCCAGGAGACGGTGTTATCACGGGATATGGTAAGATTAACGGAAGAACAGTGTTTGCATCTTCAGAAGATTTTACGGTGATCGGCGGCAGTCTTGGTGAGTACCACTCCCGCAAGATTGTGCATATTCAGGATATGGCATTGAAAATGAAATGCCCGATTGTCACGATTAATGACAGCGGCGGAGCAAGAATTGAGGAAGGAATAGATTCTTTAAGTGGGTATTCCGGAATTTTTGAGAGAAATACCATTGCTTCCGGGGTGATTCCGCAGATAGCAGTTATTTTGGGACCATGTTCGGGAGGTGCCTGTTATTCCCCTGCAATTTGTGATTATATTTTTGTTGTGGATGAGATCAGTAAGATGTTTATTACCGGACCGCAGGTTGTAAAAACAGTGATTGGTGAAGAGCTGTCCGCAGAAGAGTTGGGAGGAGCCATAGCTCATGCGGAAAAATCTGGTGTGGCACATTTTTTATATAAGAGTGAGAAGAATTGTCTAGGTGGGGTAAGAGAGCTGCTTTCTTATCTTCCTGATAATAATCAGGCATCTCTTCCGGTTAAGGCAGGCAGAAGTGTGGATCAGTGTAAAAGCCTGATTAATATCGTACCGGATAATAAGAAAAAGAGCTATGATGTGCATGATGTTATCAATGCGATGATCGACAGGGAGAGTTTTTTTGAGGTACAGAAGCATTGGGCAAAAAACGCGGTTGTGGGCTTTGGAAGAATGGAAGGCAATACCGTAGGATTTGTCTGTAATCAGGCCAATTTTAAGGGTGGTTCCCTGGATATTGATGCTTCGGATAAGATGGCGAGATTTATTCGTTTTTGTGACTGTTTTAACATTCCGTTAGTTTCCCTGATTGATGTTCCGGCATTTTTGCCGGGTTCAGAGCAGGAACATAATGGAATTATCCGTCATGGAGCAAAGATCCTATATGCGTATTCCGAGGCGACGGTGCCGAAGATTTCCCTGATTATGAGGAAAGCATATGGCGGGGCATATATTGCTATGAATTCCAAGCATATGGGTGCGGATATAGTGTATGCATGGCCGATTGCAGAGATTGCGGTTATGGGAGCAGAGGGTGCGATCAATATCATAGGAAGAAAACAGATTCAGGCTGCGGAGAATCCGGAGGCAAAGAGGGCAGAGCTGATCGAGGAGTATGAGAAGAAATTTCTTAATCCGTATACGGCAGCCAAAAGAGGTTTTGTAGATGAGGTGATTCGTCCAGATGAAACGAAAGTAAAGATATTGGCAGCATTAGATGTATTAAAGACAAAAAATATTGTAAGGCCATATAAGAAGCATGGAAATATACCGTTATAAATGAAGGTTTCTGCATATACTATAGTGCAGATTCCCATAAGGGTCAGCAATCCTGCTGCTTGCAGTGAAAGTTTGACTATTAAAGAACTAAGAACCGGAGGGGCTGTTTAGCAGCTTTCTCCGGTTTTATATATAGAAAAATGAATTTAATGATTGTAACATACTACAATCTATAATATACTTAAATTTATAAAGAGAAAAAGGTAATAGCAAAATTCAAAACCATAAGTTGTCAAATTATGGTTCTGTTATTACCCGATATAGAAAAGAGGAGAACGATATGAGTAAGAAACAGACAACAGGGCTGATTATTGCCGCCATTATCTTTACAGTGGTGGGGATTATCAGTGTAGTAACCAATACATTGTCTTCGAAATTGTTATCTAAGGAAGAGACGCAGAGTACGGGCTTTAGCAGTTTTATGGAGGAACTTTATGGCAGTAATCATGCAGCTTTGGCAGATATGCCGACAGCACAGGATTTTATAGCAGTTTTGCCGATAAAGGGAACGATTCAGGCATCTGCTAATACATCCAGCATTTATGGAACGACTATTGGCTATAATCATGATCTGTTGATGGAGTATGTGGATAAGCTGATGCACAACGACAGTAATAAGGGAATTATTTTACGGCTGGATACTCCGGGCGGAAATGTATATGAAGCGGATGAACTTTATCTGAAGATTATGGAGTATAAGGAGCAGACAGGGCGTCCTGTCTGGGCATATATGGAGAGTACCTGCTGTTCCGGGGGTGTGTACCTTGCATCCACCGCAGATGAACAGTACGCAAACCGGATTACTACTACAGGCTCCATTGGTGTGATCATTTCCAATTATGATATGTCAGGACTTTATGAGAAGCTGGGAATTAAGGAGGATAATATCGTTTCCGCTAAGAATAAAGATATGGGAAGTGGTGGCAAGTCGATGACAAGTGAGCAGAGAGCCATTTATCAGGCTATTGTGGATGAATATTATGAACAGTTTGTAGATATTGTTGCAAAGGGCAGGAATATGTCTGTTGAAGAAGTGAAGAAGCTGGCGGATGGACGTATTTATACGGCAAAGCAGGCCATGGAAAATGGCTTGATTGACGGAATTAAGACGGAAGAAGAATTTAACGATTATGTAAAAGAAAAAAGCGGGGTAGTAAATTTTTACCAGCCAAGACAATCCGGGGGATATTTATCTGGAATTTTTGGTTCCCTTTCTTCTGTCAAGGAGAAGTCGGAATCAGAGGTGCTTGTTGATTTAATGAACCAGTTAGGAAGCGGGGTGCCGATGTATTATGCAGAACCATTTGGAGAATAAAGCCTACGCAGGTTTTTTTGTGAGATTGGCAGCATTTGCGGTAGACAGTCTGCTGGCCGCCATTATAGTTGGAATTGTTAAGCTTCCGTTTTCTATGGCATCAATGTACGGAGTGGGTTTTTTGAAGGCTGATTTTATCTTTAGATATTCTTTTTTGGATGTATTCAGTTATGCAGGGATTGCTGCATATTTTGTCCTGCTGACCTATTTTTCACACTCTACACCGGGGAAATTGCTGTTTCGTCTGGAAGTAGTGACAAAAAATGGGGAATGGACTTTTTTAAATATTTTGTATCGGGAAACTGTCGGAAGATTTTTGTCTTCCCTGCTATGTATTGGTTATCTGGCAGTTCTTGTGCAGGGAGAGAAACAGGGATTTCATGATATGCTTTGTGATACTTATGTGGTTTACAGGAATATGGCAGCTGTGTCACCACAAAGGCCTCTGGCAGCAGCCGGAGTGGGAACTGTTGGTGGAGGGACGGTTCCGCCAAATTCAGGGAGTTCGTCCCAGTCTTCACCAGCTGTTTCCGCTTTTTTGATGGAAGAAAGCCATCCGGTGCCAACGGCAGAGCATACTTTTGTGACAGAGGAAACAGGCTATACAGGAAAAGAGGATGTGCCGGAGCGTGTGCTTCCGACGGGTGAACCGGATTGTCCCGAAGAGACTCCGAAAATGGAGCATTCCTATGACAATATGAATCCGGACAGTTCTGTCCTTAATATAAATAAGAAATGAATCCCGTAAAATATGAATAAATATAGAAATGCCGTCAATCCTATAAAAAAAGGATTGGGGGCATTTTTTGTGACCAGAAAAGTAAAAATCAGCTTTTTAATCGTGGTATGGAGTATCGTGGCGATACAGATTTATGTAAATTATCAGCAGACATTTGACAATACATCCCAGGCAGTAACGGCATTTTCTGTGGTAGAGGACAGCATTATTGAGGAGATTGTAAATGGGTGCGGATATTTTGGAACAATGGAGATATCGGAAAAGACAAGGAAGAAAATGCTGGAAAATCTGGCATATAAATTAGGAATAACAGACGGATACGATTTTACGACAGGGAATGGAAATGATTATGAAAAAATGATATTGACAAAAGAGGGAAAACATGCCACAACGACATTGCAGATTGTCAGTATGATAAAAGAAGGAGCCTCACCGGAACAATATATTCTGGTGGAGATCAGGGCAAAGGAAAAAGCAAAGCAGGCAGTGTCCCTGTATCATAAAGTAAAGCGGACATATGAAGAAATCGGCATAGATGGACAGGTCAGTCTGGAAATACTGGCTGAAGAAAAAGGAAACTGCATGACAGGGGAGAAGGGAAGAATCATGGAAGATATTTTTGAAATCATGAAAGCAAAAAAAGTGGATTCCATTATGGAAAATGATATTTTTACCGTATATGGATATACCAAATCAGAGGATAATTACATTACTTTAAAGGATAAAAAAGTAAATATCCAGATTGTTATGTTTTATGATGAAAAAGAGGACAAAACCTATATAAAAATCGGACTTCCGATGGTGAATTCGTCGTATTAGATTTTTTTAACCGGAAATATGTAAAAGAAACCAGAAAAAATTTTAAAAAAAGTTTTGTAATGTGACATGGTTTGGCAAGGGTACATGCTAGTCTATAGATACAAAGTTGACGCCCGGCATAATAAGTATTGTCAGGTTCTGTGTCAACCGGTAAGTGTACACAGTAATGTATTTAGCGAAGGATAGGAAAGGGTGGACATTATGAAACGAATGAAGCAGATTATTGGAGACGCGTGTGTATATTTAATCAGTTTTATATCTATAGTGATATTTTTCAGAGAGATATTTAACTGGATGATGTACGTGTAACAAAAAGCGGGCTGTTGCAAGAAGAAAAATCTTGCGACAGCCCGTTTTCAGTCATTCTTAAAGTCTGGAATATCCGTAACTGTTTACGATTGCTTCTATTTTTTGTCCGGCCTGGCAGAACGGACATTGATTGTGGGGGTATGTCATATATTCCGGGATATCAGATATTTTAAATAAAGTATGAATGGGCTGTCCTGCAATTACTTCATTGGCAGAGAACATAGCAGAAATGCCTGCTACGATACCGCCATAATAGGAGATACACTCCAGGCTTCGCTCAATGGTACGTCCGGTTGTAGCAGAAGCTAACAGGAACAATATATGTTTCCCCTTGATCATAGGCTGGAGATTATCTCTGAAGATCATCTGTCCTGTAGAATTAAATTCCGGGGTAACTACATAGATCGCCTTATGCTGGTTCATGGACATGATGCCGCAGTTATTTAACTCTTCTGCGAGATAGGAACCAATTACTTCCGTACCGTCCATACATACGATAGTGTCTATAACGGTAGTGGCAACATATTCACCGGCAATAGATTTGGCAGCCGCTCTTGCCATGCTCTGACGAGTCTTTAGTGTGGTCATATCAATGTAATGTGTAATGTGGGAATGGTTTGTTGCAAAATGTCCCGGAATAACATTGATTGTAATGTTGTTGTTATAATGTGAATGAATCTTCATAACCGGATGTTTAAATTTCATAATAGTCCTCCTTTAAATTCTAATAATCTGTTTTACATTACGCATTTCTATAAATAAAAATACAGAACTAATATTATTCTATCTTTTTTTGCCACTTATTTCAAGTTCTTTCCGAGTTTTTTACCGGCTGACGGTTTTCCATTTGCATCATCGACAAAGCTATCTGTAGCCGCTATTTCTGTTCCCATTCATCTAAAGACCTTATTATTGTAAAAAATTAGAAAAAACCTTATGCCAAATTGTAACAAATTTGTAATATTTTAGACAAAAAACAAGTCAGAAAATTGTAAGAATTTGCAGAAAATCTTAAGAAATACAGCACTAGGTTTACATAACTTCAAAATATGGGTTGACATAATGAGAAAGTTGTGCAATAATTGTTACAGAATTGTTACAAAATGATTTCGAAACATATTTTGCTTTAAATAATTTTGTAACAAGTTAATGCCCCTCGGGGATGTCGATCAACATTCGTGCAAGTATGTCAGATTGGTTTATTGCCCGCAGGAGTAAAAGAAAAGGAGTATAGGATCTATATCATGATCCTGAAAAATTATGAATTTGAAAAAATTAGTAACCGTAATTGTAGCCGGATTTGCACTTTGCTTAATGTTTAGTTTATCTTGTGAAGCAGCTACAACCAAAGCTACTACGAAGGATAAGAAGAAAAACAGCTATACGCAAAGCGAACTTCGTTATATGACCACCATTATTTATTGTGAGGCAAGAGGTGAGAGCTTCGCAGGAAAAAAAGCAGTCGGAATTGTTGTAATGAACCGTGTGAAGAGTAGCAAATTCCCTGACAGTATCAAGGAAGTGATTTACCAGAAAGGTCAGTTTTCTCCTGTGAGAAACGGCAGTCTGAACAAAGCATTAGGAATTTATGATGAACAAAAGAAATCTGGTAAGATAAAAGGAACGATGAAAAGTTGTATGAAAGCAGCCAAACAGGCATTGGAGGGCTCGACAACAGTTAAGGTAAAAGGCAAGAAAAAACAAATGAAGAAATATTTATTTTTCTCAAGATATATTCCGAATGCAAAATATTCATTAGGAGCGCATCAGTTTAAATAATTGAATAAATGTGTGTGGAAATGCAGTCTCAGCGTAGTGGGGGCTGCATTTCTTCTTTTTTCAGAACTGCTTTATAAATCAGAAAATGATTCCTGCAATGCATACGAATTTACCATTCTCATGTGAATATATTTTCAGGAATTACAATATATATAGAATAAAATTCGTAACAGTTCATACGGGGAGGCTGGCTTAAGGATGAAAAGGACAAAGCGTATTTTTATTCTTGTGATGGCAGGAATTTTTATTCTTGCGGCACTTACTGGATGTAAGTTGGAAGAGACAAAGGAGAAAAAGGTAAAAGATCTGGATTATACGGTTTGTGATGAAAGTAAACTGCCGAAAGAACTGGTAGAACTGATTCATGAAAAGAAAAAAGAGCCATTTAAGCTGACCTACCGTACTAAGGACTATCTATATATTGTAGTGGGCTATGGTGCCCAGGATCGTACCGATTTAAATGTAGTGATGACAGAGCTTTACCTTACTGAAAATGCAATCTTTGTAGATACAGATATGACTTCAGTAGATTCCACCACGTTAGAGGACAACATGGTGGCATATCCGTGGATAGCCGTCAAATGCGAACTCTACGACGTACAGGTGAATTTCCGATAAATTCTTGTTTATCGTGCTAGAGGACGCTTTCAACATGAGGGGCTGGTGGGGCTCGCTGTGGGGAAATACTTGCTGTTCTCGTTCGTCCCCGCTTTCGCTCCTTCGCACACATAGCGGTACTAAACTCTT
>JAIDOW010000041.1:26369-44203 GCA_029063085.1 Lachnospiraceae bacterium | reverse complement strand
ATGCGGGCTGGCAGCTTATGTACCGTTACGCATGAGATGGAGCGGAAGCGGGGACGGAACGTGAATCCTATAATATCCCCACAGCGAACCCCACCAACCCCTCATGTTGAAAGCGTCCCCAGTAAGCTAAACAAGAATTTTTATAAGAAAAGGAGATTGATAAAGATGCAAATTTTAGGTTCTATTAAAGAAACAAGAAGTCAGGTAAAGAGTTGGAAAGAACAAGGTTTAAAGGTAGCATTGGTTCCTACTATGGGGTATCTGCATGAGGGACACAAAAGTCTGATTGACCGGGCAAGAGCAGAAAATGACAAGGTAGTAGTCAGCATTTTTGTCAATCCAATGCAGTTTGGACCGGGAGAGGATTTAGAGGCTTATCCGAGAGATTTGGAAAGAGATTCCAAGATTTGTGAGAAGGGCGGTGTTGACCTTATTTTTCACCCGGAAGTGGAGGAAATGTATGGTCCGGATTTTCATGGCTTTGTGGATATGACGGTATTGCCGGAGAAGCTTTGTGGTGCCAGCCGTCCGGTGCATTTCAAAGGGGTTCAGACGGTCGTCACCAAGTTGTTCCATATTATTCCGGCACATCGGGCTTATTTTGGACAAAAGGATGCCCAGCAGCTTGCAATTATCCGCCGTATGGTAATTGACCTTGACTTTGATATTGAAATTATCGGCTGTCCAATCATTCGGGAAGCGGATGGTCTGGCGAAGAGTTCCAGAAATACATATTTGTCGGAAGAGGAACGAAAACAGGCAGTTATTTTAAATGCGTCCTTAGAAGAGGCAATGAAGGCAATTGAAGAAGGGGAACAGGATGCGGCAAAGATCAAAGCAAAGATTACAGAGAAATTAAATACCTGTCCTCTGGCGAGGATTGACTATGTAGAGGTTGTAAGCTTTGACAATATTCAGCCGATTGATAAAATAGAAGGTGCGGTACTGATTGCTATTGCTGTATATATTGGGACGACAAGACTGATTGATAACCGCATTATCATGTAGGAGGGAAAAAATATGTTTGTGAATATGCTGAAGGGTAAAATCCACCGGGCAGTGGTGAAACAGGCGGAGCTTAATTATGTGGGGAGTATCACTGTTGACCCCGTATTGATGGAAGCTGCCGGTATTTTGGAATATGAATATGTACAGATTGTGGATGTGGAAAATGGAAACCGTTTTGAGACATATACCATAGCAGGTGAACCAGACAGCGGCATGATCTGTCTAAACGGTGCAGCAGCCCGCCAGGTGGCAGTGGGGGATCATATTATCATCATGTCTTATGCACAGATGACACCAGAGGAGGCAGGAGAGCATAGACCCCACGTGGTATTTGTGGATGAAGAAAACAAAATTGCACAGGTATCCGATTATGAGAAGTATGGAGTGCTAAGCCCGAAGTTTTAGAGAGTGGAGGAGGGGAGAGAAGTTGGAAGACGAAAGATACAGGCTGGATGGATTTGGACGGTATGATGAATTGCGGGATAACAGTATAATGGAGCAGTTTGATGAGGAGCCAATACAGGTTACCCTGCCGGAAAAATCAAAGCAGAGTGGGAAACAAATATTGTCACTTTTGCTGATTGCGGCAATAGTGCTGTGGACAGCAGTCTGGTGTCTGTGGTCAGGGGTGAAAGGTTTGTTTTTTGCACCGGTTCATTCGATGGAAGAGGTTTTTACCGGTATGATAAAGGGAGAGGTTTATGAGGGAGATATTGTTTATGCTTCAAAGGAGTATTGCAGCCTTAAGCATACTATTAACCTGATTCCAGTCGGAACAGAGCATTTTTATTTGATGTATACATCGGAGATGGATAAGGTAATCTTAATCAGAGCTCCAAAGGGATGGGATAAAAATTTTACGAATGATGTGGTGAATCTCGTTTCCGAAAAGGCAAGAGGTATTGTGCGGAAATTAGATCATGAGATACAAAGGAAGATGGTATCGAATGCTGAATCAGTGGAGATTCAGGTAGAGACACAATTATATCTTGACTTGATGGGAAATAAAATATGTTATTTACAGATTTTTACGGGAATATCCCTGATTTTTTGCAGCATTTTTCTGGTGCTATTTACGAAAAAAGAAGGAATAGCTGACAAAGAGGGACCAAAAAAGAAATTCTGTGATGGTATTTTTATTGTATTCTTTTTGATAACCATGATTTTTCTGGTTTATTTATTGAGTATGACAGGCTGAAATTAAATAAAATTAGAATCTTTAGAAGGAGATAGAAGAAATGTTAAATGGAAAAACTGTGGTGCTTGGCGTGACTGGTTCGATTGCCGCCTATAAGATTGCTAATCTTGCCAGTATGCTGGTGAAGCTCCATGCAGATGTTCACGTAATCATGACAGAAAATGCGACGAATTTTATTAATCCAATTACTTTTGAGACATTGACTTCAAACAAATGTCTGGTGGATACCTTTGACCGCAATTTCCAATATAATGTAGAGCATGTGGCATTGGCAAAGCGGGCAGATTTGTTTATGATCGCACCGGCATCCGCTAATGTGATTGGAAAAATCGCTAACGGGATTGCGGATGATATGCTGACGACGACGATTATGGCATGCAAGGCACCAAAGCTGATCGCACCGGCAATGAATACGAATATGTTTGAAAACCCGATTGTTCAGGATAATATGGAGAAGCTTAAACAGTACGGTTATGAAATCATTTCCCCTTCTACCGGATATCTGGCTTGTGGAGATACGGGAGCAGGCAAACTGCCATCAGAAGAAACCTTGTTGTCCTATGTCATAAAGGAGCTGCATTATGAAAAGGATATGACAGGCAGGAAGGTTTTAGTAACTGCGGGTCCCACAACAGAAGCAATTGATCCGGTGAGGTTTATTTCTAATCATTCTACGGGTAAAATGGGTTATGCAATTGCAAAATGTGCGATGGAACGAGGGGCAGAAGTTACCTTAATTACAGGAAAAACTGCAATTCCTGCTCCACCATTTGTTAAGATGATTCCGGTGGTCAGTGCAAAAGATATGTTTGAAGCAGTAAAGGATCATTTCGAGGATGCCGATTTTATCATCAAGGCAGCGGCAGTGGCAGATTACACCCCGGAGACAGTGGCAGCGGATAAATTAAAGAAAAGTGAAAATGATATGAGTATATCCCTGGTTCGGACCGAGGACATTTTAAAGTATCTGGGGGAACACAAAAAGCAGGGACAGGTAATCTGTGGTTTTGCAATGGAGACAAAGGATTTATTGGAAAATGCCCGAAAAAAATTAGAGAGCAAAAAGGCAGATATGATTGTGGCAAATAATTTAAAGGTTAAGGGAGCAGGATTCGGAACGGATACCAATGTGGTAACGTTAATAAAAAAGGACGGAACAAAAGAACTCCCGCTGCTTTCCAAAGATGAGGTGGCAAAGAGCATACTGGATGAAATGCTTGAACTTGCAGGCAGATAATATAATGGTGGCGTTGACTAAAATTTGTGGAATGGGAACAGAAGATATGAATGAAAGGTGGAGATAAGATGCAGGGAAAAGTATTGATTTTAGATATTGACGGAACATTGACAAACAGTCGGAAAGAGATTACACCTAAAACACTGGATGCTCTGCTAGACATTCAAAAGCAGGGACATACGATTGTAATCGCATCCGGCAGACCGTCTCATGGAGTGAAATGGATATCCGATATTTTACAGATGGAACGTTATGGTGGATATGTTCTTTGTTTTAACGGGGCGAGGATCATAAATGTGAAAACAGGCGAAATTGTATATCAGCAGATATTTCCGAGAGAGTGTATTGCACCGATTTATGAATATGCAAAAGAGCATGATATGGGACTGGTAACCTATGAAAATGATTCCGTTATCACGGGAACCAGGATTGATAAACATATGGAATTTGAGGCGGGAATTAACCATATGGAATTAAAGCAGGTGACTGATTTTGTGTCCTATGTGGATTTTGATGTCAATAAATGTCTCATGACTGCGGATGTGAATGCTGCACCGGAATTGGAGAAGGAGTTAGCGGCACAGTACGAGGGTATTCTCAGTATTTACCGCTCAGAACCGTTTTTTATCGAAGCAATGTCCCTGGGAGTGGATAAAGCGGCATCTCTTGAGCATTTATTTACAAAGATTGGAGTAGACAGGGCAGATACCATTGCCTGTGGAGATGGATTTAATGATATATCCATGATTCAGTACGCAGGTACAGGCGTTGCCATGGCAAATGCACAGGAGAAAGTAAAAGAAGCGGCAGATCTGGTTACAGAGAAAAGCAATGATGAGGATGGTCTGCTGGAGGTTATTGACCGGTATTTCAGGTAGTTCAAGCAGATTATGAGAATTTGCGAGACGGGAATTGCCGCATTAAAATCTGTTTATTCAAGGTATCACGTGCATGAAAATTGCTTTGCAATGGCAAGTGGAGTAGATAATCAATTGCTCTGTAATTGGTTATAAAAAGCAGATAGGCGGGTAAGCAGGCAATCAATTTGTGCGGATAGCGAGCCAAGTGTAGATAATTGCATATACATTTGGCGATTATCGCAGCAAACAAAGTTTGAAAAGAAAAATTGGGTACAATTATAAGGTGGGAGAAAATTATGATGATAAGAAAACACTATTACGTAAGCGGAAGAGTGCAGGGAGTGGGTTTTCGGTATCGTGCTTATTATACAGCGAATAATCTGGGAATCACAGGATATGCCATTAATCTGGACGATGGAAGAGTAGAATTGGAGGTACAGGGAGAAGAATCTCTGGTACGGGATTTTCTTGGTCTGGTGGAAGAGGGAAGCTTTATCCATATTGATGGGATTGAAAGTTATGATATGGAAGTGCAGGATTCAGAGCGGAAGTTTTATATTGATTAGGAAGAGAAAAATTATATTTTAAACAGGTACAGCGTTTGCGGAAGGCAGGGGCTGTATTTTTTTATGTTTTCTTTCGCGTCAGCTATTGAAAATAATACTGTAAAATATTATAATTTCATATGTAAAATAAAATTTGCGTGTTAGGTTGAAATTATGAAGGAATAGAGAGGATGGATTCGGTGAAGAAAATCTTTTATGAAGTTCTATTTAGTATAATGCTAATCAATATTATATCAGTTGGATTGTCGAGTGAAATGAGCAGGGTATATGCCGAAAATTACAGGGAAGAGGCCGTAAAACTTGCCGCCAGTCAGGTGGGGTATCGAGAGAAGGCTTCACCAGAGTATTTAGATGATTTTACTGCTAATTCAGGTTCGAATAATTATACTAAATATGCAAGAGATCTTTGGGTTACAAATGGACTTCCCTGGGGAGCTACCTTTTTTTGGTGGATTATGATGAATACGTGTGTTCCAAGAGATGCATATCCTCGCTCTACAGTAGTTTCAAAAATGTGGTTTGAAGAAAGAGGACTTTTCAGAAAAGCAGAAGAGTACATACCGCAGATGGGAGATTGTGTTATATTGGGTAATGCAGTCAATTATGGGATTGTAGAAAATGTATCGAGCGATTCTGTTACAATTATTGCAGGAAACAGAGGCGAAACGGATGCGGTCACCAGGTTTACTCTTTCCTTGGATGACCCTTACATTGCCGGATATGGAATCATAGATTATGATTATAATAAACAGCCTGAGGGACTTGACATAGGGGAAAACATTTGTGCACTTCTTATTAGAAAAGCTACTTTAAAAACTATTAAGAACAGTGGTAGTGATGTGGTGTTGTGGGATGAAGCAGCAAGAGCGGATTATAGATGGTTATTCAACCGACAGGAGGATGGTTCTTATAAAATACAATCATTGTATGACGGAAAATTTTTAACAGTAGAAAATGGTGGAAGAGTTAATGGAACAAACGTATGTGTTCAGAGTGATATGGGAGATGATAATAGTACACAGAAATGGTATCTTACTAGATTTTGGGATGAGTATCGCTTAATTCCCCAAAGTATTCCGCATTTTTCATTGGATGTAGTGTATGATAATGATAATTATAATGGAATGAGTTTGAAAATCTGGTATCAGGGAGATGGTCCAACACAACTTTTTTCTATTAATCAAATTGACTACTACCCATTAGAGGACATCCATATCTCCGGTAACGATAAAGAAAATATGTGTGTCGGAGACAGCAGACAGCTTTCTTATTCTCTGATACCGGAAAATGCTTCTGCCGATATGGTTGTATGGTCAAGCAGTGATCCCTTAGTTGCAGAGGTAGACAGTAATGGGCTTGTAACCTCAAAGCAAAAAGGATATGTTACAATTTCCTGCACTAGTACCTATGATTCAAGTATATCCGGCAGTGTCACAATTTTAGTAAATGATGAAGAGGAAGAAACGGAAGCATCAACGGAGCAAACAACAGAGGATGATACAGAACAGTCGACAGAAGCACCTGTAGAGAAACCGACGGAGACAGGTACAGAACAGTCGACAGAAGCACCCATGGAGAAACCAACGGAAGCTGTAACAGAAAAGCCGTCGGAAATATTAACGGAGAAACCGACAGAACAGAAAAATAAGGTGGAAATTGGTACAAGAATAAAAGACAGGTTTTGTTATTATGAAATAACCAGTGTTAAAAATAAAAAGGTAAAGGTTGTCGAAATCAGAAATAAAAAGACAGCAGTTCTTCAGATTCCCGCCAAAGTAAAATATGAAGGAAAATCCTATCAAATTACATCTATTACAAAAGGTGCATTCAGGAATAATAAGAGATTGAAGAGAGTTACAATAGGGGATCATGTAGAGGTCGTTGGAGATTGTGCTTTTGCCGGTTGTACAAAATTAAATAAAATTGTTATAGGTAAAAATACCATATCAATCGGTCAGAAAGCTTTTTATGGCTGTAAAAGGCTAAAGCAGATTCAGATTCGGTCTGTCAGGTTGAAGAAGGTAGGGAAAAATGCTTTTAAAAAAATCAGTAAGCGCCCAGTTGTATGGGCACCTAAAAAGAAAATTAAGGCATATAAGAAGCTGTTTAAAGGAAAATTTTAAAGTATGTTAAGGATAGGAATATGTGAGGATGAGGAAGCAGTCAGAGAGCATTTGCACAGTATGCTTGTAAAGGTTTTATTTGCTCATACAGATATTGAGATACAAAATTTTACAGATGGTGATGAAGTAATAGAAGAGATTAAACATAAAAATTTTTTTGTTGAATTGTTGTTTTTGGATATTCACATGAAACGGGTAGACGGCATAAAAACAGCGGAATTTATCAGGAGGCATGGAATTGATGTTGATATTATTTTCCTGTCTAAATCCGGAAAATATGTTTTTGAGGGGTATACCTATAAAGCATTTGCTTATTATCTGAAGCCTGTGAGTGAAAAAATGTTGACACGAGATCTTCTGCGTTATTTGAAAGAACGCAGAGAATTGCCGGAATGCCTTAATATCAGTACCAAAAGTGAGGAAATATATATTCCCCTTAATAAAATTATTTATTTTAAAAGTGAAAAACGCAGGATTACTGCATATACGCTGACAGGAGAAATGATATTTTATAAACGATTGGATGAATTGGAGGAATTAGTAAAAGATAAAGGATTCATGCGTTGCCATCAAAGCTATATGGTAAACCGAAATATGATAGATGCTATAGGCAGGAAGGAAATAATTGTTCAGGGTATTCCGGTTCCTGTAAGCAGAAAATATTATGAAAAAATGGAGCAATGTGAAGATGAGACAGCATGCATACGAATTACCCACAGTCTGGCCCTTAATCAGAAAAGAGCAGGAGCAATCGTCTTTATAAAGGGAAAACTTCTGGGTGCTATTATCCGAATCCAGAGCGATAAAGAAATCATGGTTGGCAGAGATGCAGCGAAAGCAGATATTGTGATAAGCAATCCAGTAATCAGCAGGGTACACTGTACTATTACATATCATAGTGAAACCGGAGGTTATATGGTTTGTGATTATTCCAGAAACGGGATTTACAGGGAAAATGGTCAGCAGCTGCCAAAGAACAAAAGCGTATGGATTCAGACCGGAGATATACTCTGTCTTGGAAATGAGGAAAATGTAGTCCAGCTGGGATAGATCGGGAAAATCAACGGCTTAACTGATTACTGTTGGAAAAAGTGTGAAAATGAGAGTGATTGGAGGCGAAAAATGTTATTACAACGGTGTCCTAAGAAACATTTTTATGACAGTGATAAATTTGCAGAGTGTCCGTACTGTGCGATTGAAAAAAGCGGACTGGAGGAAGTGACAAGGGATTTTCCTGTAATTTCTCTGGAAGAGACGGAGCCTGTCATAAATCGGCAGGATGAAAGGAATGACGATGGAAGTGGAAGATTATAAGATTATATGTATCAAGGGAGAATTAAACGGTGCAGAAATCCCGTTGAAACCGGGAGAGAAAATAATGGTAGGAAGAGAACCGAGATTTTCTAACCTGATATTCCGGGATTTGACTATAAGCCGTAAGCATTGCTGTGTTGAACTGGATGGACAGGGAAATTATTATGTTACGGATTATTCTGAATGTGGAATCGTGACAGGAGAAGGTCAAAGATTGGATAGATTTGTCCGTATACAATGTACCAAAGGAACCGTTTTAAAGATTGGCAAAGCCGGAACGGAAATCGCATTGGAGTAATCCTTAAAACTGTTAAAGTGACAGTTTAGGGGATCTGTAAAGAAAAGGAGATCATCCATGATTGTTACCCTGTTGGAAAAAGAGAGAATGAACAGTTTATTACTACCGGAAAAAGGAAAGGGACGATACTGGTTAAGGGACAGAATTAATGGAAAGAAGATAATCAGCATAAAACGAAATCGCAGCCACTGGATATTAGAATTGAATGAAGAAATACGGATACCAAAGGAAGGTTATCAAGATGCAGATATGGTATATTTATATCCTTCAACTTTGTATACTCTTTATCAGAAAGGTACTGAATCAATATTGTATTTAATGACAGAGTCGGAGGATATAGGTTGCAGGGAGTATATAAGATATACCGTAAACGGAAATGAGGATGTTTATATAGGTAGAAGCAGAAAGAATGCGGTTTGTTTTCGAAATACTGCAGTGTCTTCTGTTCATGCCAGGCTGACTCGGAATAGTGATACATGGATTCTGCACGATGAAAATAGCAAAAATGGGGTTTATGTAAATTATATCCGCATACAGGGAAGATGCAGGTTATGTCCCGGAGATATGGTATATATTATGGGACTTCGCATAATTATTGGAAAAGGTTTTCTTGCTGTTAATAATCCTGACAGAGGTGTAAATCTAGACAGAAAAAGGTTTTCGGTTTTAAAAAAGAGATTGGTGTCCGGAGTAAAACAGAGAGGCAGTAAGATACAGAAAGTTGAATCTGTTATAAGGCATATGCATAAAAAGCAGACTGGAGAAGTTTATGCTGGTTACAACCAGACTTTTGTTAAAGAGGACATTATTTTATCAGTGGAAGAGTGTATAGACACGATAATGAAGAGGAAGGAAGGGCTTTGGAATAGAGAACCAATGCAGGAAGACTTTCTAAAATTAAATGTAGGAGAAGATAGCACTCTTGTAGATTTAAAGAAATATCCGATGACAGGTATAAGTGGTAAATGGGTGGATGTATTGGCTTTTACAAAAGGTCTTTTACTGCAAATGATTACTTATTACAGATATGATGATTTGAAAATTGTATTTTTATTGAATAAAGAAGCAGAAAGAGAATTGAAAACTGCAAGATGGCTGCCTCATGTATGGGATGATGAAAAACAGATGCATTTATTTGCTTATGATGCCAAGCAGAGGAATGAAATACTGAAATCTGTAATAGAAGAGGCAAAGAAGGAGACAGGAAAAAACAAACCACATTATATGGTCTTTGTATGTAAGCAGGAGATTGAAGACCGACAGATACAGTGTTTTTATGATTCAGATATCGGAGATTACGTAAAGATACTGTTCTTATCGGATGGCAGCAGTTTTCTTCCTCAAATATGCAAGGCGATAATAAGTCTGGAAGGGAATATAGGAAAGATTTATGATAAAGTTAAAAAGCAGGAAACGGATTTTACACCGGTATATGTGAAACAGGATATAGATTTATGCTATCTGCAACTGGCTAATTTAGGATTAGAAAAGAATTGGTTTGCCGGACACAGAGTAGTAGAGTTATATCTGCCGGCAATCGGGGCAGGCTTTGATGTGAGGATACCTGATAATTGCAGAATCGGTGAAATCATACCGGTTATGGTGAAAACATTAAAGAAAGAAACACAGGGGGCATTCTGTTCGAAAGGTGTAGTTTTATGTGAACGGGAAGCAGGTATTGTGTTAAATACAGAGCTTACACCGGAGCAGCATGGTATATTAAATGGGACGAGATTAATGCTGATATAGAGGATAAAAGAAGATGCAGCTACAGACAAATGATATAATATTTCACAATTGGAAAGTAAAAAATGTAATTGGTGTTGGAAGCTTTGGAACAGTATATGAAATTGAGCGGGAGGAGTTTGGACATATTTACCGGGCGGCGGCAAAAGTTATTTCTATTCCGGATGAATCCGAAAGAGGGCATAATGTTTTAAGGGAAGGAATGACTGAAGAAAATATTATCGAATATTACCGCAGCCTGGTAGAGGATATTATCAAGGAATGCGATCTAATGGAATGCATGAAAGGCGACAGCCATATTGTATCTTATGAAGATCATTATGTGGAGCAAAGTGAGAATGGGAAGAGATGGACAATTTATATCCGTATGGAGCTTTTAAAACCGTTACTTGCTTATATTGCAGACGGAGCAGATACCTTTAAGAGAAAAGAGGTAGTGAGATTAGGCATGGAAATCTGTCAGGGACTTGAAACCTGTCAGAAATTTAACATTGTTCATAGGGATATTAAGCTGGAAAATATTTTTGTTTCAGATACTGGTCATTATAAGCTGGGAGATTTTGGAATTTCAAAGGTGATGGAGGAAAGTGAGAATGCAGTGTCACAAAAGGGAACCCGTTTTTATATGGCACCAGAGATAGTACATGGAAAAAAATATGATGCGAGAGTGGATATCTATTCATTAGGTCTGGTGCTGTTTCGTTTAATGAATAATAACAGGGCACCGTTTTTACCACAATATCCGGAAATGATACGCCTTCAGGATAAAGAAGATGCATTGCAGAGGCGTCTGGCAGGAGAAAAAATACCTAATCCATGTAATGCTGATGAGTATTTGGGAAGCATTATCAAAAAGGCATGCAGCTTTCGTCCGGAAGAAAGGTATCAGAATCCTAAAGAAATGAGGAAGGATTTAATTGGAATACTTGAAGGAAACAGGAAAGTTTATCCTAAAATATCTGTGAAAGCTGATGCATTCCCCTTTAATCAGAATACAATGACAGAGACAATTACAAAGACATTATGTGTACAGGACAGTGTGGGAATATATTCTCTAATACATTGTGAAGAGGCAGGCAAAAAGCACAGAAAGTTGTGGCTAAGGGAAAAAGCGTTTAAAACAAAGAGTATAATAATTTTATTTGTAGGGGTGTTTATTATTTTTGCTACGGGAGCCGGGAAAATTTCTGAATATCATAGAAGTGTGGTTGTAGCTGGATTGATAGATAATATAGAAACGAAAGAAAAATCTTTTACAAGGTATGTCAATTCCGAGATTGTTTCGGAAGGGAGAAAAGCGGCAAGCGAGGCATTCAGACAATATTGGCTCATTGTGCCAAAGGTGGAAGGCTTGGCTGAGACAGAAGCAGTCGAAAGACTGACAAAGGCGGGGTACACAGCAGAAAATATACAGATTTCTTATATTTATAACAATGATGTTGAAAGGGGAGTGGTAATTGAACAAGATATCCCAAATGGAACACAGGCAAGAAGAAACAGTACGATTGCAATTGATGTCAGTTTGGGAAAAAAGCCTTCTGCTGTTTCCAAAGGTAAGGGAAATGAAGAGGATTCCGGCTGGATATGGAAAGCAATTGATTAAGGTATGAATAAGAACCCCATTGCAGGCAATAAGGCTCTTATTCTATGGTTCCGTCCAGATATGCGTTTAATATATTTTGGGGAGCATCATAGTAAAAGCTGCTGTTATAATCATCAATTTTATCGCTGACATAAGAGTTGTAAGCCGCAAATAGGGCATCTATCATATCTATGTTCTCTGCTTTGGATATTCCGAGAATGAGTCTTTTATATACTTTGCCAATGTCCCAGTGGCTCGGAACGGAATATTTTGCTACTGCTACATTATCAAAGGTTCCATTTGTGATACCTGCGGATTCGATAAAATCATCGCTGACACGGTCAATATTATCACTGTGGTAGACGTCAGCAAGCTGATAAATTTTAGTGATAGAGGCTTTACCGAGTGCGTTTACGATGACGGCTCTTTTATTTTTGGTCTTTCTTGCAATGTAGTCAATCAGACTGCAGGTAAAAAACAGATCATTTTCTTTGTGATTTTCACGTCCAATCATTTTTTTCTACCTCCTCACTTGATATAAATTCCAGGCATTTTAAAGCAGATATGGTGCAAAAGTTAATCTGGTGGGTTGGGTATTTGAATTTTGCCATTACCCAGAATTGCTCTCTTGTGATAATGCCATCCATATAATCAGCAATATAATTGTAAATCTGATCATTTGCCATGGCTCCGATTACGATATCGTAATTATGTGGTTTGCCATGACGGCAGTCGATGATAAAGTCAAGCCATTCTTCTGTCATTTCTTTGAATTCCAGTATTCTAAGCCGGGTGTCCATTCGTACACAGTATGTATTTACCATACCTTTATGATAGCGTCTTGCCCAACGTTCAGCCTGTTCCCGGATAATTGTACAGTAAAAACCGGTGCCAAAATCTTTTGTATTTTTTCCTTTTATAATTTGGGGATTTTCTACGGTAGTATAACTGCCATGATATACAGTCATCTTTCCCATACGTTTACCTCCTATAATCCGTTAAATAAGCAAATCTAAATATATATAATCTCATTTTGGTATATTGTAAACTACCAAAGCTCTGACAAGTAAGTTGTATTTATATTACACAAAGTTAATGGATAGGTCAAGAGTGCATCCAATACAGGAGATATTCATGTAAAAAATTACATTTCCTTTGTTAAATTTGACATTTTCATCTTTTTTATAAGGGTTCGTATATGATATATACAAAGTCTTTGCAGTATTATAAATGAAAAAACGATAAAAGTGGATTTCCGTTCCGTATATTGACTTTTGGTGAAACAATGTTGAAATAAGAATTATATTGTGGGAATATATGGAAGGGAAATCAAACGAAAAATAAGATTGATAGATTTTATATTTACTTTGTAAGTTTATGATAAATTACCTAAGTGCTTCTTTTAAAAATAATACATAGGTAGAAAATGTACTAAGGAGTGATTAACATGAAGGTTGCGTTATATGGAGAAAAAAAGGAGCTGTTACAAAAATATAAGGAAAAAATGGAACAAGCTTTCGGAAGTACAAATGAAATGATAGAAATTGATTGTTTTTCCAATAAGAGCAATGTCAGACAGCAGTCACTTAGTTATGATGTTATCATTCTGTCAGAAGAATTTATGAAGGAAATGATTATGTATGCAAATGGGCATAAAGGACAGACACTTACCCTGACAGCCGGAAAACATATAGAAACATTTGATACAGATGAAATTTTATATATTGAAGCAGAATTAAAAACCGTTCATGTAGGAACTGTTGAGGGAGAAAAAATTATAAAATTTCCAATTTCTGAGGTGGAAAAGCTGTTAGATGATGAAATCTTTATAAAAACCCACAGGAGTTATATTGTAAACCGACACCAGATTAAAACTTTAATGGATAATGAGGCTGTTTTGAAAAATGGGAAGAGAATTCCGATTAGTAAATACAGATGGAAAGATGTCAGGAGGAAATATCTGGGGGAGAATGAGAAAGAAGATTGTAAAGATAAAAACTATAAAAAAGAAGATATTGAAGAGAATAATCTTATAGAGAATCGTGAAGATGATAAAAATGAGAGCCTTTAGATTATAAATGCAGTTGGATAATGCCTTTCACAGAGGGGAGAATTGATAATGATGAAAATACAACATAATATGTTTGCGGTTAATGCAAATCATCAGCTTGGAATAGAGCAGTTAAAATATACCAGAACTGTGGAACGGTTATCATCAGGCTATCATGTCAACAGGGCTGCGGATGATGCCGCAGTGTTATCTATCTCGGAAAAGATGCGTGCTCAGATACGTGGGTTGAATAGAGCAACAGAAAATATTGAGGACGGAATATCGCTGATTCAGACAGCGGAAGGAGCATTAAATGAAACACATTCCATTCTCAAACGAATCAGGGAACTGTTTGTTCAAGCGGCAAATGATACCAATAGCCAATCTGACCGACAGGCTCTTCAGGATGAGGTGGATGGACTGTTCAAGGAGGTTGACCGGATTGCCTATCATACAGAATTTAACAGAGGAATTAAACCATTGTTGGGGGGAGGATATAATTTATCAAAGTATTTTACGAATCATACGATTACTTTTAATGCTACTAAGCAAATTACAGTGGATGGTATAGTATATAATTCGGGTGATAAAGTTACTGTATCTCCCGGGGTAATTGCTAATTATGTTTCAAATGGAAAACAATTACAGGTGTTTTTGGGTAATAATTGGTTTCCTACAAGAGGGGAGGCAATTGATTTAGATGAAATAGACAAGAAATTTATAGCTATTTATTGAAAGGAATGGTTGGGGATGGTCTTTGCAAGCAGAGGATTTCAAAGTTGATGAAAATGGTGGTTTTTATTATCCGTTGAAAATAGGAGCGATATCTCCTTTGGTAAACCAAGAGTATGTCCAGTTGCATTATGATGCAGTTTCACATCATATAACTGTTTGGGGGACGGATGATAAAGATGATCCCAGGATTATGAGAGTTAATTCTTCCAATCGTGTGCTTTCCAATCTTTGGATTCAGGCAGGAGCCACTGTTTAGCGTTTGATAAGGGAAAATACTTTGATTTAGAGTGGAATAAAGAATGATAGGGTGGAGAGCTCTTTGAAGCAGAAATGTTTTGGAGGGCTTTTTGTATGTAAACTTTTCATTCCGGATAGATGCCGTTGGTGATATATGGCTGAAATTGGTAATTTAAAATGCTATAATTTCGTTTAAATCAGGTGTTTTTTTGCTGATATTGGATGTTAAATTTTTACACTATGCTTGTTGTTGGTGAAGCAGTGACTGGGCATAAAATTTAAAGGAAGAACGAGGTGGAAGGAAAAATGGGAAAATATAAGAAAGCAACAGCATATCTGCTGACATTGGTTATGTGTCTGCAAATATGTATGATTGGTGGAGAGATTCGTACAGTGCACGCAGAGACAAGTGGGGATTGGAGCTATTGGGTGGATGATGATGATTTGGGGATAGTGATTGCTGAGTATATTGGAACCGAGACGGTAGTTCAGATTCCGAGTGAGATTAATGGAAAAAGAGTAACAACTATAGGTGGCAGCGCATTTGCGAGTTGTGAGGATTTGGAAAGTGTTAGTATACCGAACAGTGTAACAACTATAGATAGTAGTGCGTTTAAGGGGTGTGGAGAGTTAACAAGTATTAATATACCAAGTAGTGTGACCTACATAGGAGATCACGCATTTAGTGATTGTAGCAGGTTAGCAAGTATCAGTATACCAGAGAGTGTTGTGTACATAGGAAATAGTGCATTTGAAGGCACAAAATGGTTGATTGATAAGCAGAAGGAGAATCCTTGTGTGGTTGTAAACAATTTATTGATTGATGGAAGTAAATGTAAAGGGGCAGTGAATGTACCAGATGGAGTGACGAATATAATAAGATTTGCATTTTCTGAATGTAGCGGCTTGACCAGCATTACTATACCGGATGGTGTAACAAGCATAGGTGATTGTGCATTTGGAGAGTGCAGCAATTTAACTGCTATTAAGTTACCAGACAGCGTGACAGCTATAGGTGATTTAGCGTTTTGGGGATGTTCAAACTTAACAAGTGCTGAGATACCAGACAGTGTGACAAACATAGGACATAGTATATTTAGTGGTTGTAGCAGTCTTATGGATATTAAAGTGCCGGATGTAATGATAGGAGCACACGGAATGTTTGATAGCTGTAGTAGTTTGACAGAGATTAAAATGCCAGATAATTTAGTCAGTATAGAGGCTGGTGCATTTTGGGGATGCAGTAGCTTGACAAAAATGGATATACCGCCTACTGTGAAAGAAATAGGAACGGGGGCATTCGCTAATTGCAGCAGTCTGATAAAAATAGAGATACCAAATGGAGTGACAAAATTAGTATATGGAACATTTAGTGGTTGCAGCAGTCTGGTGGATGTCACTATACCCAGCAGTATAATAAGCATAGGACATCAGGCATTTGCTAATTGTAATAGTCTGACCAATATCAGTATACCAGATAGCGTGATAAGTATAGAAGAAAGTGTATTTAAAGATTGTGGCAGTTTGACTAGTATTAAAATTCCAAGAAGTGTAACGAGTATAGGAAAAGATGTATTTAGTGGTTGTAATAAAAATTTAATAATTTATGCAGAGGAAAACTCTTATGCAGTGACCTATGCAAAGGAAAATGGACTGACCATAAAATTCTCATCAGAAAATCCATCTAATGAAGATATTGGAAATAATAATTCACCTCTGCAGGATGTTGGTAGTAATAATACTTCTGAGGATTTAAACCAGAACATACAAAACAAGCCAACTGTGCCAAAAGTCAAGAATTTCAAAGCTACTGCCAAAAAGAAGGGAATTAAGCTGCAATGGAAAAAAGTATCCGGAGCGAGTGGATATCGGATTCAGGTCAGTACAAAGAAAAATTTTAAGGGAGCAAAAACGTATACGGTTAAAAATAAGACAAAATATACGATTTCCAAATTAAAGAGCAGGAAAAAATATTATATCCGCATCAGGGCTTATCAAAATTATAAAGCAGAAAATGGGAAAACTAAAAAAGCGTATGGAAAGTATGTGACGATCAGTAAAAAGACAAAGTGAGCATCGTTAAGGAATAAGCATAGTAAAGATAAAAAATGTGAGTAGGAGTGATGGAGATGAAGAGAGAAAGGATCTGGACAAAACCTATAATATATCTGTTATTATTATTGTCATGCCTGCATATAGGGATGATAAATGGAAAGATTGAAGTTGTAAATGCAAAAACAAGTGAGGATTGGGGGTATGAAGTAAATGAAGATGAGACGGTAACGATAACCAGTTATTACGGATGGGAAAGTCAGGTCATAATACCGGCTGTTTTAGACGGATATAAAGTAACGAGTATCGGGTTTGGTGTATTTAGATATCACAGGAGTTTAACAAGTATTAGTATCCCGAATGGTGTAACGAGTATTGGGTATGGTGCATTTGAAGATTGTAGTGAGTTAACGAGTATCAGTATCCCGAACAGTGTAACAAGTATCGGAGGTAATGTATTTACAGGAACAAAATGGTTAGATAATAAGAGAGCAATCAATCCATGTGTTGTTGTAAATGGGATTGTAATAGATGGTCAGGAATGCAAAGGTATAGTTAATATTCCTGAAGGGGTAACGAGTATAGGAGAGTGGGCATTTTATAATTGTAGCGGTTTAACAAGTATCAGTATCCCGAACAGTGTAACAAGTATCGAGTATGGTGCATTTGAAAATTGTAGTGAGCTGACGAGTATCAATATCCCGAATGGTGTAACGAGTATAGGGGAGTCTGCATTTTCTGGTTGTAGTGGATTAACGAGCATTAGTATCCCGAACAGTGTAACAAGTATAAGTGATGGTGTATTTAGTGATTGCAGTGGTTTAACGA
>JAIDOW010000041.1:0-26269 GCA_029063085.1 Lachnospiraceae bacterium | reverse complement strand
AGTATCCCGAACAGTGTAACAAGTATAAGTGATGGTGTATTTAGTGATTGCAGTGGTTTAACGAATATCAGTATCCCGAACAGTGTAACGAGTATAGGAAGTGGTGTATTTTTGGGTACAAAATGGCTGGATAATAAAAGAGCAGAAAATCTATTTGTTATTGTAAATGGGATTTTAATTGATGGAAGAGCATGTAAAGGAAATATTAATATTCCTGATGGGGTGACGAGCATAGGAAACTCAGCATTTGAATTATGCGGGGATTTAACAAGTGTCGGTATTCCGAATAGTGTGACGAATATAGCATATGCGGCATTTTCTCATTGCAGCCATTTAGTGAATGTCAGTATCCCGAGCAGTGTAACGAGTATCGGGGATGATGCATTTTATGATTGTAGCAGATTAACAAGTATCAGTATCCCGAGCAGTGTAACGAGTATCGGGGGGGCTGCATTTGCTAGATGTAGTGGATTAACGAGTATCAGTATCCCGAACAGTGTAACAAGTATAGGGTATATTGCATTTCAGGGATGTAACGAAAATTTAATCATTTATACCGAGGAAGGCTCTTATGCAGTCACTTATGCAAAGGAAAATGGATTGACTGTAAAATTGATACCTAAAAATCCGCCTAATCAGGATAATATTAATAACATACCTCCAAAAGATGTTGGCAACAATAACACTTCTGAAAATACAGACCAAAAAATACAGAAACAGCCGAAGTTGAAAAAGGTGAAAAAATTCAAGGCAGTCGCCAAAAAGAAGGGATTAGCATTAAAGTGGAAAAAAGTATCCGGAGCGAGTGGATATCAGATTCAGGTCAGTACAAAGAAAAATTTTAAGGGGGCAAAAACGTATACAGTTAAAAATAGGACAAAATATACAATTTCCAAATTAAAGAGCAGGAAAAAATATTATATCCGTATCCGGGCTTATAAGAATTATAGGGCAGAAAATGGAAAACCAAAAAAAGCGTATGGTAAGTATGCGACGATTAATAAAAAAACAAAGTGATAGTTATTACATAACTGTATGTGTACGGTAAGTATGGAACGATATAAACAAAATACTGAGTGGTAACTATAATAGGAGAGGATGTTTTTCAGGATGTGCTAATTTAGGAAATGTTTTGATACCAGACAGTATAGAATGATTGGGAAATATCCGAAAATATGGAATCTGTTTTTATCGGAAGCAATGTATTTTAAATGGGGCGAAGCTGATGTTGATATAGGGTGCAGGTGTAATGGGGGATTTTGGCAGTAAAAATCAATTGCAGAATATGGTGTAAGGAGCAGAGAAGGGAGAGAGTGATAATGGATAGACGAATGAAACGAAGCAGTGATGGTGTGGTTGTTTTATTGCTGATTATGTGCATGGCGTTCGGTGTGAATGTAAGTGGGTTGAAGGTAAGTGCGGAAGAATGGGGAGATTATCATTATGAGATTTTGGAGAACGGAACCGTAAGTATTACAGGCTATACAGGGAAAGATTCTGTATTAAAGATACCGGATACAATAGATAATAAAAAGGTGACGAGCATAGGTGATAGTGCATTTTGGCTCTGTAGCGGGTTAACGAGTGTGACAATACCGGACAGTGTGACGAGTATAGGGTATGGTGCATTTTCTGGCTGTGATAATGTAATATTGATTGTGGAAAAAGATTCCTATGCGGAACAATATGCAAAAGACAATAATATTCCTTACCAGTATATTGAAATAAAGAATACAGACAACACAACAGAAGAACCTGAACAGTTGACAACAGAGCAGCCGATACCCAATCAGCCGGCAGAAGAAGAGGAACAGGTTGTCGTGGGCAGTGTTACAATGGTTCTGGTTGCAACAGAAACGGATAATAATCCTGTTGTGGATGATAAAGTAAAAATTCAGAATGGTTCCAGTACGATTAAAAAGGGAACAGTGCTAGTGAGTAAAACGGGAATTTACAAGGTAATTAATGTTAAGAAAAAGACAGTTACATATATAGGAACAAAGAAGAAAAAGGCGTCTTCCATAAAAGTCCCGGAAGAAATAAAAATCAAGAAAAAGAAGTACAAAGTGACATCTGTCTCCGCAAATGCATTTAAAAATAATAAAAAAATAAAGGCGGTTACAATCGGTCAAAATGTAAAGGAAATTGGCAAAAATGCATTCCGTGGCTGTAAAAACCTTAAGATGGCAACCATTGGAAAGAATGTTACGACAATTGGTAGTTACGCATTTTATGGCTGTAAGAAGCTAAACCTGATTGAAATCCGTTCAAGTAAGCTGAAAAAAGTTGGAAAAGCCGCATTTAAGAAGATTGCAAAACATCCAACAGCACGGGTACCGAAAGGGATGATGCAGAGTTATAAGAAATTATTTGAGGGGAAGATGTGATGGAATGCAAAATAAAGACAGTGTGTATAGTTATAATGAAATCAGGAGGACGATAACTTTGAGAAGAGTATTAAAAAAAGGAATTTTTGCTTTATTTACAATTTTAATGTTTATGATGGTTGTCATGCTACAGATACGGGAAGTACATGCAGCGAATACAAATATAAATAATGCTACACAGGTGTCATTTGGAACAACTTATAAGGATAATATTACAACGGACATACCGACAAGATACTATAAAATAGTGCTGCTTTCCTCTGGTGAAGTTTCCTTCCATATACAGGGAGAGAATAAGTGGCTTGCATTATATTTGTATGATTCAATGGGAAAGGAAGTTGAATATGTGACGAAAAGTAAAAGCAGTGTTACAGATAAGGTAGTAATTGAAGAAAGTTACCATATGACAGGAGGTACATATTATTTTGCAATTGACGGTTTTGCTCCCTTGAGTGGAGTTAAAGTCGGTGCGTACCAATATCTGGTGAATTTTGTATCTGCCAATGAAAGTTTCCCGGAGACAGGGAACGGCAGTAACAACAATACAAGTTCGGCTAATAAGGTTTCAATAGGAACGACTTATCGCGGTCAGATTGCCATAACAGATAGTATTGATTATTATGTGTTTTCTATACCTTCCTCTGGTAAAGTAACCTTACATGTAGAGGGAGATAATAGCTTTTTGCATACATTTTTATATGATTCGGCAGGAGAAGAGTTGAAGCATATACAACGGAGTAAAAGTGATGTTACAAATAAAACGACAGTTGATGAAGACTGTAATTTGACAGCCGGAACTTATTATTTGGCGATTGATGGTGAGCACAATTATAGAAGACAGGGAAATTATCAGATTAAACTTGACTTTATATCGGCAAATGAAAGCTTCGTTGAGACACATAAGGATGATAATATCAGCGGTGCAAATGAAATTGCATTCAACACGGATTATTGCGGACAAATCTCACTTGATAATGACGTGGATTATTATAAATTTACTGTCAGCAAGAGAGATTCTATTGCGATAACTGCTTCTATGGAAGATATTGGAAGAGTCTACATTTATAACGTACAAGGAAAGGAACTGTGGGAGAAAAACATTAGCGATGATACACAGTCGGGAAACTATACCTTGTCCCATAATGTGGAAATATCACCGGGAACATATTATTTACGGATAGCATGTATTTATCAGAGTGGAGGAAATTACTCATTTAAACTCACAAGCTATAATGCAACGAGAAAGCCTGCAAAGGTTATAATATCTGGTGCTAAGTCTGCAAAGAAGAAGACAGCGGTTATTAGTTGGAAAAAAATAAGCGGTGTTGATGGATACCAAATTCAATATGCCAAGTCAAAAAAATTTAGTGGAAAAAAAACGGTAAACGCAGGAAAAACTACGGCGAAAAGAACAATAAAAAAGCTACCGTCCAAGAAAAAGTATTACGTAAGAATCAGGGCATACAAGACGATAGCCGGTAAAAATAAGTATGGCAGTTGGAGTAAAGTGAAATCTGTCAAGGTGAAATAGGATTGAAAAATGTAGAGATACCAAAGGTTTCTAAGAAAAAATTAAAGGAATATAAGAAATTAATAAACAGCAGAACTGGATTTAAGAAATCCATGAAAATTAAGAAATAGGATTTACTGGTAACCGATAAATGAATATGACAAAAATTAAAGGTAAAATTTTATATTGGAAAGAATGGATGGCAGATGTTCCTACAGTTGTATTTTGCATATCCCCTTTTTTGACAGGACTGTTTTATGAATTTTCCAGTGCTTTGATTGCAATGGTGCTTTTAATCTGGTTATGGAGATACTGGAAAAAAGAAAGAAGATTGTCATATTTTTATTCAATATCATTTATAACAGTAGGCATTATTTTTATCAGTTATCTTTTGAGTGTTCTTTGGGCGGTAGACCGTGGGATGGCACCATGGGGAGCAGTAAAATTTTTACCAGTGCCGCTGTTTGTTGTAGGGCTGATGCAGCTTCCAAGGAAGAAAAGAAATCGGATGCTGTATTTACTTCCGGTGTTAGGGATATTCATGACGATTTTGTCCTGTTTGCTTACATTTATTCCAAGTTGCAGGGATTTTATCATGGTAAATGGGAGAATGGGAGGATTTTTTCAATATCCCAATACCTATGCAATGTATCTGCTTGCTGGACTTGTTGTGTTAACGATGCATAACAGAATGGAGATATCAGGGAAGAAATTTTGTTTTCAGGCGATAATTCTGATAGTGGGTATTTTTCTTTCAGGAAGCAGAACCGTGTGGGTGTTGCTGGTTTTTATGATTTTGTTTTTATGCATATATTATCGAAAAAAAGAAGTGCTTCTACCGATTGCGGCAGCTTTTGTAGGAATGATGTTAATAGGAATTTTTGCTAAGACAGTAAATGATCAGGCAGATGGAATAGGACGTTTTCTGACTACATCTTTTCAGAGTAGTACACTCCTGGGCAGGTTTCTTTACATGAAAGATGCGTTTGCAGAGATTTTACGGCATCCGTTTGGATTAGGATATCTGGGATATTATTATAAGCAGGGTTCTTTCCAGACGGGAGTTTATTCTGTGAGATATGTACATAATGATATTTTGCAGATATTTTTGGATGTGGGCTGGATTCCTGGTGTTTTACTTATTGTCTGCTTAGGAAAATGTATTTTTTCAAAATATACTGTTATTATGAAAAAAATCCTGCTTATACTATTTACTCTGCATATTCTGTTTGATTTTGACTTGCAGTATATGGTGATGTGGTTTTTATTGCTGTTGTGCCTGGATGTTGAAGAAGAGCAAGTAAGGAAAATAAAATATAGGAATAATAAGACAGGAGCCGCAGTGACTGTCATGGGTCTGATAATCCTTTATTTTGGAATTGTAATGGGAGTATCGGCTTTTTCATTAACGGATATTGCGTTGACATTATATCCTTGGAATACCGATATGCAAATTGCGGCATTGAAAAAGGTATCTGATCCTTCGGATATGGATAGTATTGCTTCAGAGCTTCTTTTACATAATCAGTATGTTTCCATTGCATGGAGTGCAAAAGCGAGAGCGGCATATGCGAAGGGAAATTTTGCAGAGGTGATAGAAGCAAAACAAAGGGCGATTGCATGTAATCCGTATTCCATTGAGGAGTACATAGATTATGCGGATATGCTGCGGATTGGTATACAGTTATATAATCAGACAGGAGATACAAAAAGTGCAGATATATGTATGAAGGAGCTAAGGGACATTCAGAAAAGGCTGAATGAGGTGAAAGAAAAGACCAGTAAACTTGCATGGAAAATTCAGGATAAACCGCAGCTGGATATGCCGGAGGAGTATTTTGGGGAGAAGTGATTTATTATGTGATTAGTCCAAATCTTATCAAATTTTTGGAGAAACTAGAGTATTGACAGAATGGTATTATGGTGGCGGTAATAATAGTGATTATAGATACTACAGGGCAGATTGGGAGAAACACAGGAGGGGGATTGTAATATATATAAACATAGTGATGAATTTAAAATAAGAAGAGAGGTGTCTTTATGAAACGAGTTACAAGGATGTTTTTGTTATTGATCATGATATTTCTTTTGGGAAGTACAAAAGTGTCTGCTCAGGTTGCGGAGGATGTAAAATATTCTTCTTTACCAGAAGGACAAGTGGTTAATGAGCTGGCTGATAAAGAAGTAGAAGTTAATATTTGTCAGAATGCAAGAAAAACAAGTATGATTGCACAGATTATGCTTAATAGCGAGAGTGTGGATGGTATGAGCATTTCAATGGAGTGCTATGATAATGGCTCATTAGTGTTCTATCACGAGGAATTTTATGCTTATATTGCAGCATATGATAAGATTTATTATGAATTTCCGTATGAATATTACACGATGGATTCTTTTTGTCTGACTATTGAACCAGTGGATGCAGACATGGCATATAATTTGCAGGAAAGGACAACGGATTTTGAACTTAGTAGCCGCCTATCTGATTTAGAGACAACAATGACATACTCAAAGGGTGCGGACCAGGGTACAATTCAGGTGAAAAATACCGGAAGCAAAGCTTTATGGGTTAAGAATAAGGTATTAGTCTCTCAGATGACAGGTGAAGTTGCAGATGTGTTGGAGTATGTTGATTGTGTACAGCCAGGGTCAACAGTAAATCATAATGTATACGTTTTTGATGAAAAAGGAGAATGGATTTCAATTGGCGGATTGGAAATGGTGTATACGGCAATTATAGACCCTCCTTCCGAAGCGATATATGAAGATGGAGAAGATGTTTCGCAATATTCCAATCTGTTAGATTTTGATCTGAATGATGGTATTGGTCCTTATACGATTATAAAAAGTCATGATGAAACCATTACCATTCCATCTGAAAAGGAGAGGAATTATGTTGTTCGGTATGTGTCAGGGATGGATGAATGTGAAGTGGATGATACTGTTGTAACGGCTGATTTTTTATACTGGACAAGTAATTATGATGGTACAGGCACTAAATTTTATGCGGAACAAAAATATTCCCAAAACATAGATTTGTATGTATATGCACAATATGCAAAGGGAAAATTGACAAAAGATAATCTTCGAAATCCTGTGCGAGACGGGTATATTTTTGTTGGATGGTATAAGGATGAAAGTTGCTATCTAAAAGCATCGGAGGGTGATGAAATCAGTCATAATACCGTATTATATGCAAAATGGCAGAAAGATGATTCAAAAGACCCTGATAATTCAAAACCATCGACTCCGGATCCAAGTGAAACAAATCCATATGTGTTAAAAAATTTATATTATTCATTCTATAACAATGAGGATGCATTTGGTTATCCAGATAATTATCATATTCCACTCAGCAGTTTTGAAATGTTTTTTCCTAAGGAACAGGCTAAGCTGTTATATGCCGAATTTTCTTTGTTTGGTGGAAATTGCTTCGGTATGAGTAGCGGAACTTTGCTTCTCAATACTGAAGACAAAAGCAAGGTTTCCCCAGAGTCCTTTGATAAAAAGAAGGTATTTGAATTAAGACCATCGGATTATTCTTATGAACTGGGATATGACGTTACACATTTTATTGAAAGTGTTCAAGTGTTGCAGTTACGAGAGGAAGTACAGGAAAATTACAGAAATAGTACACGGTATATTAATACCTATATGTTAAATATGATCAACGATATTCGGAATAATGTTGCAGTACCTTATGTTATAGGTGTATTTGATGGAAATATAGGGCATTCTTTTGTTCCTTATGCAGTGGAGGAGATCAATGAAATGGAAGACCATTTGATGGTAATGGATCCAAATTATAAGAACGAATTGCGTTATATCACATTATATAAGAATAAAACTACAGGACAATATACTGGCTGGTATTATGCAATTAATGATTTTTATGAATGTGGTTCAGCTTTCCCTAATACAACGATTAATTGGACCAGATTTGATGTGATTAATGCGATTTGGGTCAACAGAAATAAGAATATGAAGACGAGTTTAATATCGGTTGATCGTATAGCGGCATTTACTGTTTTGGATGAGTCGGGTCAAGTGATTGCTGATATTAAAGATGGAAAGGTTATTTCTTATTCAGAGGATGTGATTCCGATTACATATAATGGTGTAAATGTTGAAGGGGATAATTTACTGTTTTATCTCCCAAGTGAGGGGATATATACTATGCGGTCTGAAAATAATAATAATGCTCTTGAATTAAATATTGTGGGTGCTTCAAATAGAACACAGGTATCAGCATCTTCTATTGACAAAGGTGCGTTGTTCGAGATTTCACTAGATGGAGATGCGGCAAAGGCGGTCAAGCCAGACCCAAGTGGGGTTGGGAATTATATGGTCAGCTTTTTCCGTGATGGAAAGTTGGTTTCGTCAAAGTCATCAATGGATGAATCTTCTTCAGAAATTGCAACGGAAGATAATACATCAGGTAACGGAGGACAAAGTGTTGGAAACTTATCAGGTAAAAAGTCAGTTATCAAGGCAAATGTTAAAAATGGTAAAAGTTACAAACGATCAAAAAAGGTAACGATTAATGCTGTAGCAGGAATCAAGGCAGTTAAGTTAAATGGTCATAAGCTTAAGAAGGCAGTCGGAAAGAAAAAATATTCTTTCAAACTTTCCAAGTATAAAAAGTATCTGAAGGGAAGGAAGAAGTGGAATAAGCTGGTAGCAACTGACAGGAATGGAAGGAAGGTGACAGTAAAATTTAGGGTTAAGTAAAAGAAACTGAATAAATTGAAAACTTTGTACTTAGATTGAATAGTGAAAAGGTGTTAAGTCAAAACGAACATGGTTTAACACCTTTTTGGAGTTTTATGCCGTACTTTTTGTAGACTGTCAGTATGATCGATCCGTTAGAAGATGGGGACGAATTTTATAATCACTTATCATATAAATCTCCCAAAATTAAATTATATTTCTGAACATTATGCTGCTATAGCCAGAAAATCTTATATTTTTAGGAGGGCACATAATGGTAGGTCAGAAGAAAATTTTAAAATTACAGGAAAAGTTTATGATCATGAGTAATAGCATATACAATTGGTTAACATTAAAGTTGAAGCTGTTGAATTGCCCCAGAGGACAGTTTTGCTGTGGTATTTTCCCTGTTGTTAGGCTACAATAACTATATCTGTGGAAGGAGGCAGAACAGAATGGAAAACAGACCAATTGCAATAGGGATAGAAAATTACAAAGAGATAGTAGATAAGCCATACTATTACATTGATAAAACCTTGTTAATTGGGGAAATACTTGATAAAGGCGGGAAAGTGAACCTGTTTACCAGACCCCGTCGTTTTGGTAAAACCCTTGCCCTCAGCATGATAAAACCCTTTTTTGAGCAGGATACAGATATATACGGAAATATTACGGATAACAGTTGCTATTTTGATAGTATGAAGATTAGCAAATCCGGGGAGGATTATACAAAGCATATGGGGCAGTATCCGGTGATTGCCCTGTCTTTAAAATCAGCGAAACAGCCTGATTTTGATATGGCATATAAAAGCATTTTGGATGAGATTGCAAAGGAGTATGAACGTCACCGTTATGTGTTAAATGGTGATGAACTATTAGAGGTACACAAAGAGAAATATATCCGGATGATGGAGAGAAAGGCAGAACGGGTTGATTATGCAAAGGCACTTGTCTTTTTATCGGACTGTCTGAAAGCATGCCATGAAAAAAGTGCCATTATATTGATTGATGAATATGATGTTCCATTGGAAAATGCCTACTTTGCCGGACTTTATGACGAAATGATTACATTTATTTGCTCTTTATTTGAATCAGCTCTTAAGATCAATGACAGCTTGGAATTCGCAGTTATCACAGGGTGTCTGCGTATCAGTAAGGAAAGTATTTTTACTGGACTTAATAATTTAAAAATAAACTCTATTCTGAATCAAAGCTATGCAGAGTATTTTGGTTTTACACAACGGGAAGTGGAACAGATTCTTATCGATTATGATTTGTCAGATAAAACAGGAGAAGTGAAGGAGTGGTATGATGGATATCTGTTTGGAGAAACGGAGGTATATAATCCGTGGAGTGTGATTAACTATGTGGATACTGCGATTGAGAACACAGTCGCATTTCCCAAACCATACTGGTCAAATACTTCATCGAACAGCATTATCCGGGAACTGATAGAGGAAGCAGACAGTGTTGTAAAACAGGAGATAGAGGGCTTGCTGGCAGGCGGAATTATTGAGAAACTGGTTCATGAGGACATTACCTATGAGGATATTCATAAAACCCAGGATAATCTGTGGAATTTTCTGTTTTTCGCTGGATATCTAAAGAAGATAAAGGAACAATTTGAGGAAGAAACTATATATCTGACGTTAACAGTGCCGAATAAAGAGGTGGCTGGTATATACTGAAGCACCATTCTGGAGTGGTTTGACAAAATCATAAACAAAAATTGTTCCCTGCCAGTGTCCTGCTAGATGTACTGAATACTTTTATTGATATTTCCCCATCAGTGTCGCATTTTGTCCATTCATGTCAGATTATTGAAAATCCATATAATTTGTGAGAAAATAGTCATGCTTAAATAATTATCTGATTGGAGATTCTTTGGTTTTGCATATGTAAAAATGTAAAACAGGGAATCTTAAATTGTTTAGGTATTGATGAAACGGGAAAAAGTTATTATAATACATTCATTTACTAAGAGAAATTTAATAATTGATATTAGTTATAAGACTTATTTACAAGAAAAGGAGAAGTATTATGAATACGAAGAACATAGGAAAAAATGTAATTATGGGTTTTATACTGGCATTTAGTCTGTGTACATTGTTTAAACTGAATGCATATGCCGCTGATAACTACCGGATCACAGAAAATGATGGTATCTTAACAGGAATGTGCAATGACAGTGTGATGCAGGATGTTTATGTGTGCATAAAAAAAGAGGGTGATATTTATAAGGTAGTAAAACCCGGTACAAAAAACAGCCAGGTATATTATTTCAATAGAATAGGGAGCGGAGTACTATGCTCCGAAGAGAAATATGTGGATATTTCTTATGGGGGGAATTCCCGGGTGTACTATTGTAACAAAGGGATTCTGGAAAAGAATAAGATCATAGGGAACAATGCAGAAGGTTATTATTATGTAGATAGTACGGGTGTCAGGGTAAATGACAAGACGACGAATCTGGCAGTAAAGTTTGTACGTGCACATACAAAAGCCACGGACTCCAAAAGCAAAAAATTAGAAAAGTGTTATTACTATTTATCCAGACACTATTCCTATAAAAGGACCTATACTAATCTGTATCCCAAGGCAAAGCATATGAATAAATTTGCACGTGAAATGTTTACAAAAAAGGAAGGCAACTGTCACCGGTATGCGGCGTGTTTTGCTTATATTGCAAGGGTTCTTGGTTATGATAGCAGAGTTGTGGTCGGTAAGATTTCGGCATACCGTGGTGGCATGACGCCTCATGGCTGGACAGAGGTAAAGAAGGGCGGAAAATGGTATTCCTGTGATCCTGATATGGAGATGAACGGAGTAGATTCTTATATGAAACGCAAGACACCATGCGTAACGTCAGTCACAAGAAGATGTAAGATAAATGTCAAAAACGGGAAGGTATCCTGGAAATGATATTCAGTTCACTGGTCTTTTTATGCATTTTTCTGCCTGTTACATATATTTTACACTGGATCATCCCTTCATTTAGGGCTAAAAATGGATTGCTGATCATTGCAAGTCTTTTGTTTTATGCATATGGGGAACCTGTCCATGTGCTGCTGATGATTCTTAGTGCGTTTATAAATTATGAGGCAGCTTTGATGATATCTCATCTGAAAAGAGGAAAAAAGTTCGTATTATTTCTTGGGGTTCTGGCAAACCTTGGTATGCTGGGATTTTTCAAGTATTCTGCATTTTTTGTGGATACAGTTAACAGGGTGCTTCATAAGAATATAAGCTGTCCGGAGATTTTGCTGCCCGTTGGAATTTCTTTTTTTACGTTTCAGGCGGTTTCTTATGTAATTGATGTATATAGGGGAAAAGTGGGTGCACAGAAAAGTTTTCTGAAGGTGCTCCTTTATATCTGCTTTTTTCCACAGCTGATTGCCGGGCCGATTGTAAAATATAGGGATATCAGCGTTTCCCTTGAAAACAGAAAGTGTTCATCCAGACAGACAGCAGCGGGACTCCGGCGGTTTATCTGTGGGCTTGCAAAGAAGGTGCTCATTGCCAATGCCATGGGAACAGTGGCAGATTCCGTTTTCGGAGCGGAGTGGAGTCATATAAATGCAGTGACTGCATGGATTGGAGCCGTTGCTTATTTAATGCAGATTTATTATGATTTCAGTGGCTATAGTGATATGGCGATTGGTTTGGGGAATATGTTTGGCTTCCGGTTCCGTGAAAATTTCAGGTATCCATATGGGGCGGTCAGTATACAGGATTTCTGGAGAAGATGGCACATATCACTGTCTGAATGGTTTAAAGAATATGTGTATATTCCCTTAGGCGGTAACAGGAATGGAAGATTCCTTACTGTAGTAAACCGTATGGTTGTCTTTTTCCTGACCGGTTTATGGCATGGGGCAAACTGGACTTTTATATTGTGGGGGCTGTATCATGGATTTTTCATGTTATTAGAGGAATGTCTGCCAGTGGTTCGTAAACTTCCAGAATGGATTGGACGTATTTATACAGTGTTAGCGGTATGTGTGGGATTTGTGATGTTCCGTTCAGATACGGTTTTACAGGGTATTTATTATATCAGGCAGATGTTTACCGGATTTTGGACGACACCGGAAGCGGTTAGTTTTGCATGGCAGCAGATGACTCCCTATTTTATTGTCATGCTGACAGCAGCGGTGATCGGTTCAGCACCAATCCACAGATTGGCAGACTGGATAAGGGAAGAGGTAAATGATTCCAGCAAAGAGACTGTAAGCGTGATGTGGTTGTTGCTTAATATTGGTTCGGTCATTTTGCTGGCTTGGTGCATGTTCCGTTTATCAGCAAGTACCTATAATCCGTTTATCTATTTTAGGTTTTAGCCTGTTTTGGAGGAACAGTTGTTATGGGAAAATTTGAAAATGTATTGTATATCATAATCTGCCTCTTAATCTGCATACTGCCTTTTGCGGGAATGTCCATTGCAGTCACGAATACAACAACGGAAAACAGGGATTTGGCTGAATTTCCGGAATTTTGGGAAAATGATTCATGGAATCAGGAATATTTTGCAGAATTAGGGGCATACTTTGAGGATCATTTTGCCTTCCGGCAGATATTTGTAATGGCTGATTCCGTTATACAGAGCAGGGTATTCGGGGTTTCCAATATGGATATCGTGATTACAGGTTCTGACGGATGGCTGTATTATACGTCAACCCTGAAGGATTATCTCGGGGAACAGACCCTTTCGGAAAAGGCGATTTGGAATGCAGGGAATAACCTGTCGCTGATACAGAGGAAAGTAGAAGAAAATGGGGCAGAATTTCTGTTTACGGTGGCACCGAATAAGAATTCCCTGTATGGGGAGCATATGCCGTATTACTACAGCAGGAGAATCAGTCAGGTAAAAAATATGACATGGTTAAAAAAGGAGCTGGTTAAAAGGGAGGTTCCATATGCAGACCTGTTTGCGGAGTTTGAGCGGGAAAAGGAAATCCTTTATCTGAAAAGGGACTCCCACTGGAACCGGAAGGGTGCGGTATTGGCATATGATGTGATGCTGGATTATTTTAAACTGGCACACGAGACGTATGAAACGGTTGACAGTATCCGGACAAGGGAAGAATATGGTGATCTCAATAAGATGATTTATCCGCTGCCGTTTGCACCGGAATGGAATTATACATATCAAAAAGAATACACATATCAATATGTAACGGATACGCAGAGTGTGGAAGATGCATGGATTCAGACGGAGAATCCCGCAGGGACAGGAAGTCTGCTAATGTTCCGTGACTCATTTGGCAACACGCTGCTTCCGCTAATGGCAGATACGTTTGAAAAGGCTTATTTTTCGAAAGGGATACCGTATAGTCTGGAACAGTATCTGGAAAGCTGTCATCCCGAATATGTCATTATGGAAAAGGTAGAACGCAATGTGGATGATTTTGCAATGGATCCGCCGATTATGACAGGAATGGAAGTTATGCCTGCGGCAAATGTGGAAGCTGTAGAGACGGATACCACCGTGGAGATAAGAGGGTCGGAATATGATACTTCTTATCTGGAAATCAGGGGAATACTGGATGAAAGTTTTTTACCGGATACGAGGGTTTATATCAGAATGATACAAGCCGGGCAGATAAAGGAATATGAAGCATTTACCGTTTCGGATGAAACCTCGGATTACGGGTATGTGTTGTATATGAAAAGGGAAAAATTTCCGGTGGGAACGGTGCAGATTGATGTCTTAACGGAGAATACGGAAGGCAAGAAATGCGTAAAGACAACTGTTTTTGATGCAGGACAGCTGCCGTAAGTACAGAATGCCGAATCACAGTAAAATGTTATAAAAAATTTGAAATACAGGGATAAGACAGCAGATAAAATATTTATGGAAAAGGGACTACGGAAATGAGATTAAAAGCAGTTATGTGGATCATAACAATTATATTTTGCAGTATCATATTAAACGGTTGTAATGGTGATACCATAAGAATAGAAATTTATGACGGTAATACGCAGACTGTTTTGGAAGCAAGGTCAGGGCAGACGGTAAGAAAACTGCTTGCGGATGCAGAGATTTCCATAGGAAACCGTGATCTGATCAGTCCGTCACTGGACACTAGTATTACTGCCAGTGGAATGGGAATCTGGATTAAACGTTATGCTGATGTGAGGGTAGAGACGGAAGAACGAACATGGGCAGTCAGCCTGACAGGGGGGACAGTGCAGGATGCCTTGAATGAGGCGGGTGTGCAGCTTGAGGAGAATGATTACATCAATCACAGTCAGGAAGCCTATCTGACAGACGGAATGAAGATATCCGTGGTGCATCGCATGGCTGTTACGCTCGTTGCAGACGGGAAAGCAAAAGACTGTCTGACACAGGCTCATACCGTACAGGAGCTGTTAGAGGAACAGAGGCTTACTTTGGGTGAATTAGACCGTGTAACGCCCAAAAGATCAGCAGATATTAAGGATGGGGCAAAAGTAGTTGTAAAACGTGTAGAAATCAGGGAGATTGTGGAGACGGAGCCTATCGCATTTGAAACCAATATCACATATTCCGGCAGTATGCTGGCAGACACTAGCCAGATTATCAAAGAAGGGATTGACGGAGAAAAAAGGGTTACTTATCAGGTTACGTATGTTGACGGGAAAGAGGAGAGTAGAAAGGCAGTAAAAGAAGAAATTATAAAGGAAGCTGTGGTACAGGAAGTGGTACAGGGTTCCAAGCCGCGGGGAAAAACTGTAGTTTCCAGACAGAAGGTGGATGACTGTGACGGTTCGGGACATGGATTTTATATCATCACCTATTCAGACGGTTCTGTGGAATATCAGGATTATTGATTCAAGGCTGAATTGGGAGTGTAGTGGTAGTAGGATTTTTCTTGATGATATGCTGTAATGATCATGCATATCATCAAGGGGTACAAGACCATATGCCGAAAAGAAAGCCAATTGCGATAGGAATTGAAAATTGCAGGAATGTGTTTGTGAAAATCAGAGAGTGTTTTTGTAATACAAAAGAGGGTTCAGATTTTCACAAATTCAGCCTTTCTTTCCTTGAATACAGTATAATATGTAAATCCGGTTTCTTTTAACAGTTCTTCTGCGGCATCAAATCCGAATCCGATATTTTCTTTTGTATGGGCATCACTTCCAACGGTTATAATCTCGCCTCCAAGCGATCTGTATAATTTTAATGCCTCGATATGCGGGTGGGGATAGCCAATCTTTGTAATTCCAGCGGTATTGATTTCAATCCCTTTCCCCTTTTCGATCAGTCGTTTTAGAAGAACCTCAAAAATATCCCGGTAATCCTCAAAATCATAAACAAAGTGTTTGTCGGGACAGTATCTTACAGCATAGTCCAGATGTCCGTATACGTCAAAGCCGTCGGTAAGACGGACATTTTCCGCTTCTGACATAAAGTATTCCCGGTAAGCTTCCACGTTGGTTTTTCCGGAATAATATTCAGGATAATACGGATCGCCGTTCTTTAAAGAGGCAAGATGGGAGGAGCCGATGATAAAATCAAAGGGATATCGGTTGGAAAGAGCATTGATTTTAGGGGCAGTTTCCGGGCAGATTCCCTGTTCGACACCAATTCGGACCTCAATTTTATGCTGATAAATTTCCTTTAATTTTAACAGTTTTGTGATATAGGTATCGAAATCCAGCTGGAAATCCATATCAGGGCTATCAGGGTGTACAGGAAAATCCATGTCGTGATGGTCAGTAAAATAGACATAAGAAAACCCTTTTCTAATTGCGGTTTCTATAATGGATTCCGTTTTTTCGCAAGAATCAGAAGAAAAACATGAATGAACATGCATATCGGTGGCTATCATATAGGAAGTACCTTCTTTCTATAAAAATGTATTTAAGGGTAATACGTGTTTTTGGAGCAGAAAAATATGCGTATGCAGATGTACGTCATCGGTCTGCATGGTTTGGCAACATTTTAACATAAGAATTTTGTATCGTCCATAAAAAGACTTGATGCTTTGTGCATAGCCCAATACTGGCATGATTTATAATCCTGTATAAGAGGTTGGAGTTTGCGTGTATATAGACTGCATCCTTGTAGCTGAAAGTGTAAAGTATGGAATTGCTAAAATTCGTAACAAAAAAGTATTTACCACTTGAAATTTTTTTCCAAAAAAGGTATTATATGGACATGGGTTCGCTGATGTATCTGGCGGCCAAATTTAATAATTCAAAACTCGAGGAGGAATTTATTCATGGCAGTAAAAGTTGCAATCAATGGATTTGGACGTATTGGACGTCTTGCATTCAGACAGATGTTCGGAGCAGAAGGGTATGAGGTTGTTGCAATCAACGATTTGACAAGCCCTAAGATGTTAGCACATTTGTTAAAGTATGACTCTTCACAGGGTAAGTATGAGAAGGCTGACTCTGTAACAGCAGGTGAGGATTCTATCACTGTTGATGGTAAAGAAATCAAGATTTATGCTTTCCCGGATGCTAACAATTGTCCATGGGGAGAATTAAATGTAGACGTAGTATTAGAGTGTTCAGGTTTCTACTGCAGCAAGGATAAGGCACAGGCTCATATCAATGCAGGTGCTCGTAAAGTAGTTATTTCTGCTCCGGCAGGTAATGACCTTCCTACAATCGTTTATAACACAAATCACGAGACATTAAAGGCTTCTGATACTATTATTTCAGCAGCTTCTTGTACAACAAACTGTTTAGCACCTATGGCTGATGCACTTAACAAGTATGCAGCTATCCAGTCTGGTATCATGGTAACAATTCATGCTTATACAGGTGATCAGATGACTCTTGATGGACCACAGAGAAAGGGTGATTTAAGAAGATCTCGTGCAGCAGCAGTTAATATTGTACCGAACTCAACAGGTGCAGCTAAGGCAATCGGTCTTGTAATTCCTGAATTAAACGGTAAGTTAATCGGTTCTGCTCAGCGTGTTCCTACCCCAACAGGTTCTACAACAATCTTAACAGCAGTTGTTAAGGGTGCAGATGTTACTGTTGATGGTATCAATGCAGCAATGAAGGCAGCAGCAAATGAGTCTTATGGCTATAATGAGGATGAGATCGTATCTTCAGATATCGTAGGTATGAGATATGGTTCTTTATTTGATGCTACACAGACTATGGTTTCTAAGGTATCTGATGATTTATATGAGGTACAGGTAGTTTCATGGTATGATAATGAGAATTCTTATACAAGCCAGATGGTTAGAACTATTAAGTATTTCTCAGAGTTAGCATAGTTCATATTGCATAAGTATTAAGACCTAAAGGGTCCGGTCTATTTGGACCGGACCCTTTTATACGTTTGTCCGACTATTGTTTTTAGCAGACAGTGAAATGGCCGATTTTATATGAATGAATTCAGTAATGAGTAAAATATAGATAGCGCTCAGCAGTTGTCTTGGAAAATTTATTATGAAAGGAGCATGAATATGCTTAATAAAAAATCAGTAGATGATATCAATGTAAAGGGTAAAAGAGTTTTAGTCCGTTGTGATTTTAATGTGCCGCTTGATGCAGATTTGAAGATCACAGATGAAAATCGTTTAGTAGCAGCTCTGCCTACAATCAAGAAGTTAATCGCAGATGGAGGCAAGGTTATTCTTTGTTCTCATTTAGGCAAGCCAAAGGGAGAGCCAAAGCCGGAGTTATCTTTAGCACCGGTTGCTAAGAGACTTTCTGAGTTATTAGGACAGGAAGTTAAATTTGCAGCAGATGCAGAAGTGGTTGGTGCAAATGCAAAAGCTGCTGTCGAGGCTATGAAAGAGGGAGAGGTTGTTCTTTTAGAGAACACACGTTACCGTGCAGAAGAGACAAAGAACGGAGAAGCATTTTCTAAAGAATTGGCATCTTTATGTGATGTATATGTAAATGATGCATTTGGTACTGCCCATAGAGCACACTGCTCCAATGTTGGTGTTACGGAATTTGTAGATACAGCAGTAGTTGGCTACTTAATGCAGAAGGAGATTGATTTCTTAGGAAATGCAGTAAATAATCCGGAGAGACCATTTGTGGCAATTCTTGGAGGAGCAAAGGTTTCTTCTAAGATTTCTGTTATTGAGAATTTGTTAGATAAGGTTGATACATTGATCATCGGTGGTGGTATGGCTTATACATTCATGGCAGCACATGGTGAGGAAGTTGGAAAGTCTTTATTAGAGGAAGACTACAAGGATTATGCATTAAAGATGGAAGAAAAGGCAAAGGACAAGGGTGTAAATCTGTTAATTCCGGTTGATACTGTTGTTGCTGATGATTTTTCAAATGATGCTAATCGCAAAGTAGTGGGACGTGGTGAGATTCCTGCTGACTGGGAAGGTCTTGATATCGGACCTAAGACTTCCGAGTTATTTGCAAATGCAGTAAAGGACGCAAAGACAGTTGTCTGGAATGGACCTATGGGATGTTTTGAGATGCCGAATTTTGCAGATGGTACGATAGCTGTAGCAAAAGCGTTAGCGGATACAGATGCAGTTACTATCATTGGTGGTGGTGATTCCGCAGCAGCTGTAAATACATTAGGATTTGGTGATAAAATGACTCATATTTCTACCGGTGGTGGAGCTTCCCTTGAATTTTTAGAGGGCAAGGAATTACCTGGTGTAGCAGCAGCTAATAACAAATAAAAATTTCTGCTAATTTAGTTCGAAACATTTAGTTAAATTGAATATAAGGAGATAACAATCATGGCAAGAAAGAAAATTATCGCTGGAAACTGGAAGATGAATAAGACTCCCAGTGAGGCAGTAGCACTAATTAATGAGTTAAAGCCATTAGTAGCAAATGATGAAGTGGATGTTGTATTTTGTGTACCGGCAATTGATTTATCTGTAGCAATTGATGCAGTAAAGGGATCTAATATTGAAATTGGTGCTGAAAATATGTACTTTGAAGAGAGTGGTGCCTATACAGGTGAAATCGCTCCAAATATGTTGACAGATTTAGGGGTAAAATACGTAATTATCGGTCATTCTGAGAGACGTGAGTATTTTGCAGAAACGGACGAAACTGTTAATAAGAAGGTATTAAAGGCTTTTGAGCATGATATTACACCTATTATCTGCTGTGGAGAGTCTTTAACCCAGAGAGAGCAGGGAATCACAATTGACTGGATTCGTCAGCAGATTAAGATTGCATTCTTAAATGTAACAGCAGACCAGGCTAAGAAAGCAGTTATCGCTTATGAGCCAATTTGGGCAATCGGAACAGGTAAGACAGCCACTTCTGATCAGGCAGAAGAGGTATGTGCAGCAATCCGTCAGGTGATTGGAGAGATTTATGATGACGCTACAGCAGAGGCGATTAGAATTCAGTATGGCGGTTCTATGAATGCGGGGAATGCGGCTGAGCTGCTTGCTAAGCCGGATATTGACGGCGGTCTGGTAGGCGGAGCTTCCCTGAAACCGGAATTTGGACAAATTGTAAACTATAATAAATAAGCAACGAAAGGACTATCGTGCAGCAGACTTTCAATCTGATGTCTGCTGCTACGGGAGCCTTTTTTATTCCTATGAATAACGGACTATACGAACCTGATTTCTTTTGTTTCGGCAGAAGATTTTAATTCCGCAGGAACGGTTTTATACAAAATAATATATGTGAAAATGGTATTGTGATGGAGATATGATTACGAATATATAGATAAAGAGGGGAACGAAAAAGCAGACATGGATAAACAAATTAAAATACAAAAGAGCAGAATAAAATATGGGAAAATAGTGGTCTTTTTTTTGTTGATGGTCATTCACATTGGCTTTGCCGGATTGCCTGTTTATGCACAGGAATCATTTGAAGTGACCGGTAAATGTATTGAGGGACAAAAAGTAACTTTGGAAATTAACATCAATGATGAGACAAATATAGATGGTTTTGATATATATCGTGCAGATTCAGCTGGTGGAATATATCAATATATAGGCAGCTTGGAAACAGAGGGATACAAAAGTGCGTATTATTATGATGATATTGATTATGAAGAAGCCGATTATGCATACACGGACTCTGCTGTTCTTAATCTGTACCAAACCTATTATTATAGGGTACAGGCATATCAGTATTTAGAAGAGGTAAAGACATATGGGCAATCTGTAGACACGGAGGTGCTGATTGTGGGAGATGGTCCGGAAATCACATATGCCAAGAGAAACGGAAAGTTTGGGGTAAAGCTGAAATGGTCACCAGTGACCGATGCAGACGGATATCTGATTTACTGTATGAAGGATCATGATGATAATGGAGAGTCAATTTCTGTGGATATGAATGATGAAGCAGAATATGAAATGGTAAAAACAATAAAAGGTAATTCAACATTTAGTGCATCCTTTAAGAAGCTGATGCACGGAGCAACTTATACATATCGGATATATGCATATAAAAATATAAATGGCAGCCAGATTCCCAGCATTTCATCACAAATGAAGAGTGTTACGATGGATTATTATGCATATGAAGGGGAGAGCTATTCCCAGAAAGTAAAACGGGCATACGGTTCTGAAAAGGCGAAAAGAAAAAATTTTGCAACTGCAAAGAAAGCCTACAAGCAAATGAAAATAATTAAAATAAAAGTTTGGGATTTTAAAAACGGCAAGAAGGGCAAAAAGGTGACAAAAATCAAATCCCTTACTGTCAATAAAAAGCTTGCCCCGACAATTCAGCAGATTTTTAAAGAAATATATAAAAGCAAGGAAAAACAGGTGATTCATGATATCGGGTGCTACAGCTACCGGACAGGCGAGCATATGTATGGTCTGGCGATTGATGTAAATCCTAATGAGAATTACATGATTGACGGAAAGAAAGTATTAGCGGGACGTTACTGGAAACCTAAGAAGGATCCTTATTCGATTTCCAATAATAGTGAATTTGTGAAGATAATGAATAAATATGGTTTTATAAGAGGTGCATGGGGAAAACGCAAGGATTATATGCATTTTTCTTATTTTGGAACCTGAGAAGCTAAGCGAGATAGGGGTGTTGTAGTAAGAAAATTTAAATTAGTGAGGTAGCCACTTTTGGAAAATTTTTGTTTATTATGAAGGGGAATTAAAAAGCCTGTATGAAATAGATGATATTAGAAATAAGACAGTGTCCGCTATAGAAATAAATTGTGTAAATTGGGATAATGATTATATTAAATAGGATGATTGAGGAGATGGAAATGATCGCCTTAGCAGATTATGGAAAAGGGAACGTCAGAATTATTTATCTGACAGTTCCCTTTTTAGCGTCACAATGAGTTTAAAAATCTAGTCAGCATCTTATATTGCTCGGGTTCCAGTTTTTGAGCTGCCTGTAATAACTCCAATTGGTATTCAGTGAGGGATACAGTATTATGTTCTTCATTTTCTAAAAAGAATTGGGAGAGTGTAATGCCAAAGGCATCACATATTTTGGTAAGAGAAGGAATGGATGGCAACATATCTTTACGATACCATGAGGATATTGTAGATTGCGTAAGACCAGAGCGCTCAGCAAGCTGATATTCTGTCCAGTGGCGTTCTTCTCTTAAAAGTACGATTCTTTCTAAAACGTTCATGATAATCTCCATTCTATTGATAAATACAGTGATTAAATAGTTATATAAACTATGTATTGGCAAATAACATTCCTGATTTGATATAAGAAATACTAATTCTATCATACTAAATGGAAGTATTGACAAATAATACGAATAGATGTATTATTGTTACGATATTACGAAGTAAAGAGCCGGATATCTATATCTTAAATGAAGGAGTATAGTGATATGAAGGTGTCAATTATTGTTCCTTGCTATAATGAACAAGAGTCATTGCCGATTTTTTATGAAGAGGTAATAAGGGTATTGGACAGTATACACTGTGAATATGAAATTTTGTTCGTCAATGACGGCTCTAATGACGATACATTAGCTGTGATAAAGAGATTTGCAGACAGGAATAGGATGATAAAATATATTTCTTTTTCCAGAAATTTTGGAAAGGAAGCAGCAATGTATGCAGGCTTTTGTAATGTAAATGGTGATTATACTGTGGTTATGGACGCAGATATGCAAGATCCTCCAATGCTGCTTCCTAAGATGCTTAGGATTTTGGAGGAAGAGGATTATGACAGTGTGGCAACCAGAAGGGAAAACCGAATCGGCGAACCAGTGATTCGCAGCCAGTTTGCGCGGATATTTTATTATATTATCAATAAAATTTCAGATGCAGATATTGTGGATGGAGCCAGAGATTTTCGCTTGATGAAAAAGAGTATGGTGGATGCGATTGTGCAGATGGGTGAGTATAACCGGTTTTCAAAGGGGATTTTTGGCTGGGTAGGCTTTCGTACATTCTGGCTGCCCTATGAAAATCAGGAGAGGGTGGCAGGTGAGACAAAATGGAGTTTCTGGGGACTGACGAAATATGCACTGGATGGAATTATTAATTTTTCTCAGGTACCTTTAAGCTTTGCTTCATGGTTTGGTGTTATTATGACATTGTGCTCTTTTTTAGCAGTGGTATTTACTATTATAAGGAAATTGTTGTTTGATGACCCCGTGCAGGGTTGGACCTCCTTGGTTTGTATTATTACCTTTATTGGAGGAATTCAGCTTTTTTGTCTGGGAATTATGGGGCAGTATATGGCAAAGACCTATTTAGAGGTGAAAAAGAGACCGCATTATATTATAAGTGACAGTAATAAAGAAGATATTAAGAAGGTGAATTAGAACAATTAATTGCAAATCGTTATTTTCATTATGGTTTGCTGTGCAATATAGATGTAAAAGAGGAGAGACTATGAAAACAGAACAAATAGACGGCAAAAAGAATAAGGATCAAAAAATGAAGTTAATGTTTGTTTTATTCCTCATCATACATATAACATTTGCAGTTTATTTGGGAATGCATAAAATCAATTATCACTATGATGAAAGACTGACCTTTGGGCTCGCTAACAATACTATGGGTGGTGTGAAAATTGAGCATGGGAAAGTATATCAGGGTTTTTCGCTGTATAATGACTATCTGTCGGTAAAAAATACAGAACGGTTTGATTACAAAGGGGTATGGGAAAATCAGGCTAAAGATGTTCATCCGCCGTTTTATTATGTAATTATCCATACAATTTGTTCCTTTTTTCCAGAACAATATAGTAAATGGTTTGGTATTGTTCCCAATATTGTTTTTATGTTATTGACGGATATATTACTCTATCAATTATCAAAAAATATATTAAAAGATAAATGGTTGGCATTGATTACTACTGTGGCGGCAGGAACAACCGTCCTTGCCATGAACATGGTTATTTTTATTCGGATGTATGCAATGCTGGCTATGTTTGTTGTTGGAATATCATTGGTGTTTGCTACTTACTATGACAGAAAACAGGATTGGAAGTTTTATGTAGAGTGCTATGTGTTTGCCGTAGGCGGTACAATGACACAATATTATTTTTTAATTTATCTGTTTTTTTTATGCCTTTTTTTTGGTATCCGATTACTTATACAGAAAAAATGGAGAGATGCTATCGGTTTTATAGCAGTATTTCTGACTGCGGGCGGGAGTTGTGTTTTGATTTTTCCGGCAATGCTAAAGCAGATATTTGGTGGAAGTAAAAGGGGAAAGCAGGCACTTGAAGCGATTCAGACACTTGACGGATATGGTGAATATTTAAAGGAATATTATAAAATATTAAATAATGATGTGTTTGGAGGGATGTTTGCAGTACTGATACTGGCTGCCGTTTTGCTAACTGCTTTGGTCGTGTATAAAAAGGGAAGGAAAAGCAGCCTTCAAAAACTGAATACCAAAGCTGTGATGTTTTTATTTGCAGGAACCTTATATATTATTGTAATTGCAAAGATAGCACCTTATCGCACAGACCGTTATATTATGTCGTTTGGCTGGATCTATATTTTGTTTGTCGTCTGGTTTTTTAGTAAGGGGGTAACAGTCGTTCTAAGTGGAAGAAGTAAGGGATGGGTTTTTGGAGGCATTTTTGTGCTTTTGTTGTTTTTGGCAGTCAATTCACTTAGATTATCGGGTTGGCAGTATCGATATGAATATCTGGGCAGCCGACAGATTTTTGATATTGTACAGCAATATAAGGATTGCTCGGTTGTGTGTGTTTATAAGAAACGTTCTCGAACATTGTGTAATGCAGTGGAATTAAAAGAATATAAAGACTATGTTTTTGTGCAGAGAAAGGAATTGGAGGAACTGATAGAAAAGAAACATTCCCAAAAGATGATTTTGTATGCGATAAACCGTAAAGATGAGGAGGAAATTATTGATATTATATTAGAGACAGGCAGCCATTTAGAACAGGCAGAATTTCTGTTTAATAGTGGGTATGCTAATGTGTACTATATTGAATAAAAAATTGTAATTTTGTGAGCAGTAGCTGTTATGCCAATAAAATTTTGTAACTTTTCTCGGCATAGCAGCTTTTATTTTTTTCTTGTCTTATCGGTTTAAAACAGGTATAATATTTATCGTATATTGTAAAACAAGAGGAAAGAGGTATTAAAATGTACAAGATTGTGAGTAAAGAAACACTTAACAGTGCTGTTGAGTTGATGGAAATTGAGGCACCGTTTGTTGCTAACAAATGTGAGGCCGGTCAGTTTATTATTGTTCGTGTGGATGAGGATGGTGAGAGAGTACCTCTTACAATTGCAGATTATGACAGGGAGAAGAAAACCGTTACTATTATCTATCAGGTGGTTGGTTATTCTACAGAACTGCTTTCAAAGAAACAGGTAGGGGAATTTGTGGAAGATTTTGTTGGTCCATTGGGTCAGCCGGCACCACTTCATAAATGTGACCATGTAATTGGTGTGGCAGGTGGAGTGGGTTCTGCCCCGCTATATCCGCAGCTTAGAAAGCTCCATGATATGGGAGTAAAGGTGGATGTTATTATCGGTGGGCGTTCTGCTGAGTTTGTTATATTAAAAGAAAAGTTTGAAGAGTTCTGCGACAACGTATATATTGCTACAGACGACGGAAGTCTTGGAACCAAGGGTTTTGTTACCACGGTATTACAGGATTTGATTGATAAAGGTGAAAAATTTGACGAGGTGATTGCAATTGGACCACTGATTATGATGAAGAATGTGGTCAATGTAACAAAACCTCTTAATATTCCTACAGCAGTATCCTTAAATCCAATCATGATCGACGGTACCGGAATGTGCGGTGGCTGTCGTGTCACGGTAGGCGGAGAGACCAAGTTTGCTTGTGTGGACGGACCGGATTTTGACGGATTTTTAGTAGATTTTGACGAGTGTATGAAGAGACAGGGAATGTTTAAGGAAGAAGAGCATGCCTGCAAGCTGGCAAATGCATAACAGACTGTTTTGCAAGACGGATACAGATTTCAATAGCTAAACAAGACAATCTGTTATCATGAAAAACAGTTACAAATTGATTAAAGGAGATATACAGAATGGAAAGAAATATGAGTATGACAAAGGTGGCAATGCCGGAGCAGGAGCCTGATGTTAGAAATAAGAATTTTTCAGAGGTAGCTTTGGGATATACAAAAGAAATGGCAATGGAAGAGGCAGCAAGATGTTTAAATTGCAAGCATAAACCATGTATGGACGGATGTCCGGTTAATGTGCCGATTCCGGGATTTATTGAGAAGGTGGCAGAGGGTGATTTTGAGGCGGCCTACGAGATAATTACCAGTGAAACTGCACTTCCTGCAA
>JAIDOW010000040.1 GCA_029063085.1 Lachnospiraceae bacterium | reverse complement strand
TGAAATGTATATGCCTTTTCGTAATTCTCCCGGTGATAATACTGAACCTTTCCGCTGCCCTGATGAAAAACAATGCTCCATTCCGTTGATTCAAACTCACCAAAATTATCCTTGCTGACACGGTCCAGCGCATCCCTGACATCCTGCATATCCATTGTTTCATTTTGGTTTAACCTCTCTGTCAGAATCTCATACCGGAGATGGGACTGCTCTGTTCCGATTCCATTCTTTTTTCCCTCCGCCAGATAAAAATTGGTTACCACCGGTGTATCTGTTACCACCATTTCATCATCCACATATTCCACAGCCACAGAACGTCCCTTGGCATCCGCTATCGCAAAATGCACCATCATTCCCATAGATGCATGCAGATCATATTGCTTTAACAATGCTAATGCCTCATCTACGTCTGCTGCCTGATCCAGCAACAGACGGACGGCTGTCGTTGTGGTAATATCTGTTTTACTGGTATCCTGTTCAATAGTGGCAGAATCTTCAATCATATTCACAGAAACACAGAGTCCCTTTTCATTCATACCATCTAATGGTGCATACAACGCAGCCATTGTTTTCATCTCATCCGGCAGCTTTTCCAAATCTATCCCCGCCCCAGCCTGAATAAAATCCATATTTACTGTAGAAATAGAGGCATATCCTTTCTCTGGCTCCACGCTGACGACCAACGCCTGACAGGAATCCCAGTCAAAATTCCTCCCAAAAAGATAACTTCCATCCGTACTCTTTACAGATAAGGCACTGCACCCAAATACACCACCCATAAACTCCAAAACGGACTTTCCTGAAAACAGATGCTTTGTCAAAAATCCCATCACATCCGCATCAGAGAATGCGCCACCCTGTTCCAGAAATTCATCCAGTTTATAGTCTCCTGCATAATGTACCGTGGCAAAATCATCTTCTAATGACACGATTTCAGAAGTGGGGGTTATAATATCAGTATCCATCGTTTTTTGTGTACTTTCCTCTTTTTCCTTATCGGACTGCAATACTTTACTTTCCTTTTTATTTTGTACCTGTTCTGTGTTTCCGCATCCTGCAGTCAATATGGATACGGCAAACAATAATGCAAACAAGCTAATACTTCGTTTCTTCATATAACCATTCTCCGTTTCAAAGCTAAAACATGTCGGATGCTCCGACATCCACAAGGCCATCAGAAGAACACCGTCTTTGCAGGCTTTTTTCAATCTGATAAACCAGATAATCCAGACAGTCAATTTCTTTCTGTCCTTTATGGATTTTATCCAATAAAGTCTGCCTGTGATTTGCCAAAACCTTCAACTCTCCCTTTACATCGCCTGCCTGATAACAGAGCAGGAAACGGTTAATGGTATCCTCACTACATCCGGCATCTTTCATGTTCTGGATTGTGTGTTCTTGTTCCTGATTATGATTCATTTTTATTTCACTTCCATTTCCTGTATTTTCTGCAATACATTTTGACTTTTCTATCCCCCTGCTGTTCTTTATAGACTGTTTCTAAAAATAGTTACAATATCATCATGCTCCGGCACCTTATACCCTCCATCAAGAATCAGTGTACTGTCAGCAAGCCCCTCTAACATTCCTTCCTCTGCCCCAAGCTCTGTGATATTCATGACAAGCCCCAGCTCGTTCATCCAGCTTTCCATTGCTGCCAATCCTTCCTCTGCAACCTGCTCCTCTGTTTTTCCCGTGGCATCTACATCCCATACATTCCTTGCAAACCGCACAAACTTGGCAAGCCCATACGGCATGATATAACGATAATACGGCAGAGATACCGCTGATAATGTCATTCCGTGTGTTGCATCCGTATGAGCTCCTACCGCCTGCCCCAGCATATGAACCATCCAGTCTGTCGTTTTTCCTTTTGCGACAAGGGTATTCAATGCCCATGTTGCTGTCCACATAAGATTACTTCTCGCCTCATAGTTCTGCATATCCTTATTGACAATCCTGCTGGAGTGGATAACCGAACGCATCAGACCTTCGCTGATATAATCACTGGTATTATCATCCTCCCCGGAAAAATACTGCTCACAAATATGGTTGAAAATATCATAAATACCAGAAACCATCTGATAATGTGGTAAAGTCAGTGTATATTTCGGATTCAGAATGGAGAACTTCGGCATAATGTTTTCATCTGCAAACACATGACCGATTTTGAGTTTAGTTTCCCGATTGGTAATGACCGCACCTGCATTCATCTCCGAGCCGGTTCCAACCATCGTCAGTACACAGCCAACAGGCACAATCTCACAGTCAGGCTCTTCAAATTTCAAATAATATTTCTCCCATGGATCTTCATCACAATGTACGGATACAGAAAGCGCTTTGGCATAATCGCATACAGAACCACCTCCAACAGCAAGAATCAAATCTGCCTCATGTTTCCTTGCAAGCTCTATGCCCTCATACAGCTTTTTAAGCGTTGGATTCGGCATAACACCAGCAATCTCGGCAACATTTTTATCGTTTATTTCTAAGATTTCTACCACCTCATCATAAATGCCGTTCTTCTTGATGGAACCGCCTCCATAAACCAAAACCACATTTTCCCCATACTTTGGCAGTTCTTCGTTCAGATACTGCAATGCCTCATCTCCAAAATATAATTTTGTCGGGTTACAATAAGCAAAATTTCCTAACATAACTTACTCCTTTCCTGCGTTGCTTTCTACGCATCATGCAATGTTTGTGAAACCATTGTTACAAACTCGCTCCTCTTGATTTTCAATATAACACTCTCTTAACCGAACATCAAATACCTATATCAAATACCCTTTTATGCTTAATAAGCATACATAACTGTGACACGTACAAATCCCTAAGTCTAACAAAAAAAGGAATCACCTGCGAATAAACTCGCAGGTGATTCCTTTTTTCGTTCATACGTAGCTCGTAACTAACACGTCTATTTCATCTGTGCCGCAACCTCTGCTGCAAAATCCTCGTTCTTCTTCTCAAGTCCTTCACCTGTCTCGAAACGAACAAACTTCTTAAGGGTAACAGAAGAACCGACTTCCTTGGAAACTGCCTCTAAATACTTAGCAACTGTCTCCTTATTCTCAGCCTTAACATACTCCTGCTCCAATAAGCAAACTTCTTTTAATTCTTTATTCAGACGACCCATTATCATCTTCTCAATGATATTTTCCGGTTTGTTTGCATTTTTAGGATCATTTTTAGCCTGTGCCATTAAAATTTCCTTCTCATGCTCTTTGTAATCTTCCGGAACATCTTCTGAACTAACATATTTAGGATTCAAAGCTGCAATCTGCATAGCAATGTTCTTAAGTGCTTCCTTTACAACATCGGAATTGGACTCTGTCTTTGCTTCTACTAAAACACCAATCTTACCGCCAGCATGAATATAGGAAACAACAATTCCATCCTCTGAGACAATCTTCTCAAATCTTCTGATGTTCATGTTCTCACCAATCTTTGCAATCATAGCTGCCAGCTTATCCTGAACTGTCATAGATGAATCCAATGCCCAAGCTTCAGCCTTAAATGCCTCAATATCAGCAGCGTCAGAATCTGCAACCTGCTCTACAACTTCTTTAACATAAGTCTGGAATACCTCGTTCTTTGCAACAAAATCAGTCTCAGCATTTACTTCTACAATTGCTGCTGTCTTATCATCTGCCTTAATTGTAGTAGCTACAATACCCTCTGCTGCAATTCTTCCGGCCTTCTTCTGTGCAGTCGCAAGACCCTTCTCGCGTAAAAACTCTACTGCTTTATCAAAATCACCATCTGTCTCGGTAAGTGCTTTCTTACAATCCATCATACCTGCGCCAGTCTGTTCTCTTAACTCTTTTACCATACTTGCTGTAATAGCCATTTGTAATTGTCCTCCATATATCAATACTAATTTTACGCAAAGGAATAGAACGGCTTGCGTCGTCCTATTCCCTATCCTTTAAAGATTATTCTTCAACCGCTTCCTCTGCTGCTGCAATAACATCTTCCACTTCTGTCTCTGCTTCAGCATCAACACCCTGATTTGCCTCAATAACAGCGTCTGCCATTTTTGCAACAATTAATTTAACTGCACGGATTGCATCATCATTACCAGGAATAACATAATCTAATTCTTCCGGATCACAGTTTGTATCAGCGATACCAACTAAAGGGATACCTAAGGAATGTGCCTCTTGAATACAAATTCTTTCCTTGCGTGGATCAACAACGAAAATCATATCTGGTGCTCCACCCATTTCCTTAATACCACCTAAGTTCTTCTGAAGCTTATCCATCTGCTTTTTGATATTGATAACCTCTTTCTTAGGAAGCACATCAAAAGTTCCGTCCTCTTCCATCTTCTCATATTTCTTCAAGGTTGCGATACGGGTTTCAATGGTCTTCCAGTTGGTAAGCATACCGCCTAACCATCTCTCATTTACATAGAACATTCCGCATCTCTCAGCTTCTGACTTAACAGAATCCTGTGCCTGTTTCTTTGTTCCTACAAAAAGAACCTTGCCACCCTCTTCTACGCATTTCTTAATAGCGTCATAAGCCTCATCTACCTTACCGACAGACTTCTGCAAGTCGATAATATAGATACCGTTACGCTCAGTATAGATATACTCAGCCATCTTAGGGTTCCATCTTCTTGTCTGGTGTCCAAAATGTACACCTGCTTCCAATAACTGTTTCATTGAAATAACGCTCATAATTTACCTCCTGGTTTTACCTCCAACGGCTTCTGATTCCTAAAAACAGATTATGATATGCGTTCCCATCATAAATCTGCACCATTTTGGGAAATTCACCGTTGTGTATTATTTTTACCGAGTGGTATTATACCATATAGATAAAGATACTACAAGGACTTTTTTCTTTTCTATGTGCATCCGGTTCATTCATTTACTCTTTCCAATCTCCTTCATATATTTTCCGGCATCTTTCATGAAGCTGATAACAATCAAAATCATAACAAGTCCTATCGGAAATGCAGCAATAATACTTACTGATTGCAGATTACTCATTGAGCTGTCTGAAAAAATAAGTGCAATTGGCAACAGAATAAGAAGTATGCACCACATCAGCTGAATTAGCTGATGTGGCTTTTCGCTTTCTTCTAATTTATGATAACTATAACATGAGGCAATCAAAGCAATGGAATCAAATGACGTTGCATAAAATGCCACCATAGTGATCAAAAGCAATACCAGAATCAGAGAGGCCAATGGCAAAGTACGAATAATCGCAATAATCACTCCATACAAATCGCCGGACTGCTGATACATGGCAAGAAAATCAGCATCACCGGATATTTGTTTCCCCAAAGAATAATTTCCCAGTATGATAAAACTGATCAGCGTTGAACCTACACCAAAACAGTATCCTCCCACAATGGTCTGTCTTACTGTTCTTCCCCTTGATATACTTCCTATGAAAAACGGAGCTGCAACACACCATACCATCCAATATGCCCAATAATATATTGTCCAGTTTTGCGGAAATGATGTTGTACGCTGTGAATCTGTAAATGTTGAAAGTTCAAAAAAGTTTTGTACCAGTCTTCCCAAAGCAGAAAATCCAGTTTCTATAATATATCTTGTCTCACCCCCAAACAGCAAGACAAAGGCAAGCAAACTAAAAAATAACCAGATACAAGCTTTCGCTAAGATACTGATCCCCTTAAATCCATGCAATAAAGAATAAGTGTAAATGATACAGGTAATGATTAAAATAACAATTGTAACAAGCGTACGATTCAATTCCACATGGAAAAGTTCATTAATTACGCTAGCCATAAGAGGCGTCGCTACACTAAAGGTTGTTGCTGTACCTGCAATCAACGCAAAAACAGCTAATAAATCAACGATTCTTCCTGGCGCTCCATCTGTATATTTACCTAAAAACGGACGGCATGCCTCTGAATATTTTTGGCGTTCTCTTTTCCGAACATGAAGCATAAAGCCAAATGCAACTGCTAATACCAAGTAAAACCCCCATGGGATAAAGCTCCAATGAAAAAGCGGGTATACACTGGACCAATCCTGTATACGTCCCATTTCTGCTATATGAGGATCTGTTGCATATAAAATCCATTCAGAAAATGAATAAAACAGGATATCTGCTGCCAGGCCGCAGGTAAACATCATAGAACCCCACGCAAAAAAAGAATATTTGGGCTTTTCCCCCGGATTACCAAGGACAATATCTCCATATTTTGATATAGCAATATAAATTGATAACATGAAAATTCCTAATCCAATGACCAGATAATATGTACCAAATGTATCACCAAATACATAACGTATACGGCTCAATACCTGATTGGACTGTTCCGGCATAAAAAAGAATAATGTGCACAATATAATGATGATTCCCAATGGTACTAATGTAATCATCCAATCTATTTTTTTTTCTTCCACCCCACTCTTATCTTCCTTATTCATAACATTCTCCTTCATTGATATATGTTTCATATTGTTTATCTATTGCTGCTAATTCTGTTAAATTGTCTATTTCAGCAATAGCTGATTTCTCCATTTTTCTGATTCCAAGCTGATACTCATCAGGGTAACAAAACAGAGCCACATCATCCCAATAAATTTGCCGGTTCTTTTTTTCTTCAAATTCTATTTTCAAGTGCTTCTTTAATCGTTTTCCATCCTCTGAGTTCCAGCGGGAAATACTATATAACTGCCAGCCGCATTTTCCGCCAGTACGGCTGCATGATGTCACAATACCATCCTGTACTTCCAGCAACCATTCCTCTGTATCTTCCTGTGTCCAAACACAATTGTATCCTGATCGTTCAAATTCCGGTTCTAATACAGATTTATCATAGATAATCTGATCCCCATCCAGAATCATTGCATCTTCTATATAATCTCTTGCCACATATAAAGATGAAATATTATTGCAATTTTGATAATATGGATTTTCAATCAGGATGACTTCGGGATATTCTTGTTCAAGCACTGTAAATTTTTCTTTTAAATATCCTACAACTACATATATTTCCCTAATTCCATTATGCAACAATCCCTGAATCACCGTATCTATTATTTTAGTCCCGTTGACCTCAACCATGGGTTTCGGAGTATGATGGGTTACCGGTTTCAGCCGATTTCCAATCCCTGCCGCCATAATAATTGCTCTTTTTACCTTATACATTACGCTTCCTCCAAAATCCCTCCACATTTATTTAATTCTTCCTGTACGATTTTATAATATTCTTTGGCATATCGATACTGCTTTAATGAATATTCTCCAAACTCTACTCCTAACTTATGTTTGTATTCACACCAGTTACTCCAAAGCAAACCGCAAATGGCTATGTAACAATAAATTTTAATTCTTATTGTAATGCCACAATCCTGTTCGAAATATGCATCTATTAATTTTTCTACCTGTTCCCGTTCGTACAATGAATATATGGCAAACATCGCGATATCAACATGCGGATCCTGCATTCCCGCATATTCCCAATCAATCAGCCGAATTTCTTCTTGTCCGGCACTGTTCTTAACAAACAAAAAATTATCTGGTACTGCATCTATATGCGTTAATATCTTTTGTTCACAATATTTATCTACAAATGCTTTTAATCTAAAAACGCTTATCTTTGTCTCTTCATAATCTCTATAAACTGAGGAAGTCCCTCCCCACAATGTTTCATAAAATTCAATCTGCTTAAACAAATCAAATTCGTGACCTACTTTGTACTTATTGGCATGAAATTCCCGCAGTTTACTCATACATTTCTCTACATCTTCCATATTTCCCGAATCACATACCCTTGCACTTTCGTAAAATTCCGTAATTTTATAACCATTTTCAGAATTCATGTAGAAAATGTTATCACAGATCCCTTTGTTACATATCACCTGATAAACATCTGATTCTTCCCGCCGATTGATCAGCTGGTCTGTTCCTTCACCCGGAATTCTCATAATATACTTTATTCCTCTGCAGGAAAAAAGAAAAGAACGATTCGTCATTCCTTTTTTCAATACTGTAATATCTGTTATTTCCGATGAATCCGCACATAAGGCATCACAGATCACATTAATGGCAGTATTGTTTAAATGATTGGAATTACTGTCAAAATCCCGCAATTGCTCATACGTATTTATTTCTATCACATCCGTAAAAGAAACTACATTTGCGTAAACAACCATTTTCTCTTTATTGAAAAGAGCTGCTTCCCAATAACAATCATCATATTGTGGCTTGTCCTTATATTGATTCAGTCTGTCTCGAACAATAGCTGCTGTTTCTCCTTCCAGATAACTGATTCCTATCATTCCATTTCCGCCAGCACCCTTTTCAATATTTACGAGTTCCATTTTCCTGTTAATCCGTACTGTACTATCATCATCCACTAAATCATTTACCATATACCATGAATACAATTCATAATGATCAAAGGGATTCTTTGTACACCAGATATCACATGGGATAATATAGGTATTAGAAATTTTGTCCGCTGCCAGACTTAATGAATATAAATTATTTTTGGTATGATATTCCGGATTTACCACCAACTCCACATTATATTCATCAATCAAATATTCATATTTTTCTTTCATATATCCCACTATAACAGAAATATCATAAATACCTACATTATGGAGCTGATTAATTATATGTTCTATAAGAGGCTCTCCGTTTATTTCCAATAAACCTTTAGGAACCTCCATATTTAACGGAACTGTACGCATTCCATACCCTGCTGCCAGGATAACGGCATTATGCGGTATATTTAAATTCAGCAATTCTTTTCCCTTTTGTGTTACACGCAAATCCTCTGTTATTAGTTCTTTTTTCATTAGCTGCCCTACCAGCTTATTGACTGTTCCAAGGGAATATCCACATAATTCTGCAAGTATTCTCTGGTTTAAATTCTCATTTTTTAAAATTGTTTTTAATATATTACCTTCTCTGATATCCATGTTCACCATCTTCTTTTTTGTCATTTTCATGAACATGATATCATAAAAAACTCTCTAATACAATACTTTTCTAACTGATAATAAAAAAATCCAGCTATACTATCATATGTACCACCAGATTCAATATTATTACTACTATTTTATTTTCAATCAACATCCGTCATCAGAGTTTCCAATATATTGCTATGTTTAGCAAACTGTTTACTCTGAAACTGTACAACTGCCATTAACAATGCAACAGATTTAAGCTCCTCGTCTATCTGCTTCTTCAATTTTGAGAATAATACTGCACGACATAAATCTATAATCATGGACACAATAATTAGTAAACAAACCATTACTATACAATATATCATATAATATTTGCTATTCCTCATTCCTTCAAAATTGAAAAGAGTTTTCCAAATATAATTTCCAAAAACAGGATAACATTGGATAAGATATACCCCAAACATATTGGATGCTATCTTGTTTATTAATTTACTGTATGGAATATGCAGTTTTAAAAAAAAGCACATGATATACATATAACCGATTGCATATCTCTAATTGTATAATAATTATTCCGTAAAAACTCATTTTGATTTACAATTGAGTAGCAAT
>JAIDOW010000004.1 GCA_029063085.1 Lachnospiraceae bacterium | reverse complement strand
TGTGGTGGGCTCGGAGATGTGTATAAGAGTCTGTTTTAGGACTCTGCTGGACAATGAGTATATGTCTGAAGTGCCAATCGACAGTTTGTTTGAAAGCGGGCGGGCTGCATTTAAGTTTGATGGGGCATGGGAGGTCAATACCATTTATACCAGCTATCCGGATATTAATTTGGGTGTTGCCCCGTATATTGTTGGAGATGGATGGAATGGGGAACGGTATACGCCGACTGGTTCATGGGCATATGCAGCATCTACAAAGACAGATAATATCGAAGGGGCGACTGAACTGGTTAAGTGGATGAGTGGTGTGGAAAGTGGAACCATGCTTTGGGAAAAGGCAAAGAGCTTTCCGTCTACCTATAAAGCATTTGAATCCATTGACATCTTCCAGACTGATGAGAATTACAGTGCATTATATAATCAGTTAAGCAACTATGGACACCCGAGACCAAAGACACCTGTCTATCCGCAGGTGAGTACATCTTTCCAGCAGGTATTAGAGAATTGTGTACTGAGTGGGGCAGAACCGCAGACAGAACTAGATAAATCGATAGAAAGGATTAACGCCAAATTAAAGCGTTATACGGTGAAATGATGATGAAGAAAAAATCGGACTCTATCTTAGGCATGGCATTTTTCGGACCGGCGTTAGTGTTACTTACTATCTTTTTGTTCCTGCCTATGATACTTACATTAATATTTAGCTTTACAGATTTCTTTGCCTTGAGCCCGCAACTGACTCACTTTGTGGGACTTGATAATTTCTTTCAAATTTTCAAGGATGAGGATTTTAGAAAAGCGTTTGTCAATACAGTAAAATTTGTGATTATTATTGTACCATTACAGGGGCTCGGAGCTTTGGGTCTTGCCCTTCTGATTAACAAGGTTACATATTGTAAAAAGTATTTTAAGGTGGCATTTTTCCTGCCAGTGGTTATGTCCCTTGCTGTTGTGTCGACTTTGTGGATACAGATTTACAGTCCGGAAGGCATCTTAAATTCCATTTTAGCTAACCTTGGTATTTCAGCACAGCCATTTATCAACAGTGCATCTCAGGCACTTCCTTCCATTGCTGTCATGAGTGCATGGCAGGGAGTTGGGTATCAGATGATCATCTTTTTAGGTGGCTTGCAGGCTATTAACCCGGCACTTTATGAAGCAGCAGAAATGGATCATGCAACCACCTGGCAGAAATTTAAGGATATTACACTGCCGGAAATAAAGCCTCTATGCATCTTTGTATTCATTACCATTACGATCGGTGCATTCCGTATGCTGGTGCAGCCAATGGTGATGACAGGTGGTGGACCTTCTCATTCCACCTACACAATGGTATACGATATTTATGAAACGGGTACGGTAAACTGGGAAATCGGTTTGGCATCTACCATGGCGATTGTATTTGCGATATTTGTCATGATACTTACAGTCATTCAAACGATTGTGACCAGGGATAAGGAGGCAGACAATGTTAACAAAAAAGCAGAAAAGAAATAATTGGATATTAGTAATAATAATGATTATAGCATCCTTGTTCTTTTTGTTTCCGGTTGTTTGGATGCTGGCAAATTCTTTTAAGACAGATGCGGCGATTACCAGTGACATGAATTCATTGGCTGCCTTTGTCCCACCGGCTTTAAATGGAAATTTCTTTGACAATTATATTACAGTATTAACAAATACTTCTTTTGTGAGATATATGATAAATACACTCTTTTATGCAGTAGTCCTGATCGTACTTGGAGTTATCGTAAATGGTCTGGCGGGATATGCATTAGCAAAGATAAATTTCCCATTTCGGGAGCGTTGGCTGATGGTCATTATGCTTTTGATGATCGTTCCAATGGAAACAATCATCACAATCCACTTTTTGTTTATTGCAAAATTGGGATTGCTGAATAATGTTATCGGTTATATCCTTCCGATGATTGTGAACCCATTTAATATCTTTTTGTTCAGGCAGGTGTTTGTAGGTCTGCCAGATGATGTATACGAGGCAGCGCAACTGGATCATTGCAGACCAATTAAATATTTCTTCACAATGGTGCTTCCGATGTCAAAGAGTGTGGTTGCTACCGTAAGTGTATTTACTTTTTTGAATGTCTGGAATGATTATTTGTGGCCGTCACTGGTATTTACATCCAGTGATCTGCTTACGGCACAGATTGGTTTGAATGCAATCACATCCAATGACAATACAACAATGGGTCAGACATTGGCAGTTATTACAATGGTTACAATACCGGTTATCATCATTTATTCATTCTTCTCAAAACAGATAGTAGAAGGTGTTGTGTCAACAGGATCAAAGGAGGGCTAAGAAATGAGTTTTATTGAATTAAAAAATGTTTGTAAGAAATATGATAAAACAGATAAAAATGCAGTTACAGATTTTAATCTGGCAATTAACGAAAAAGAATTTATTGCTTTTGTTGGACCATCCGGATGTGGTAAGTCAACGACACTTCGTATGATTGCAGGATTTGAGGATATTACCAGTGGAGACTTACTTATTGATGGAACGAGGATGAATGAGGTGGCACCGATGGATCGGGGAATCTCCATGGTATTCCAGAATTATGCACTGTATCCGCATATGACAGTAGAAAAAAATATTTCCTATGGTCTGAAAAATATGAAAGTGCCGGCAGCTGAGATTAAAGAGAAGGTGGATTGGGCGGTTAAGATTCTTGGTCTGGAGGAATATCGTTACAGGAAACCCAAGAATCTGTCTGGAGGACAAAGACAGAGGGTCGCACTAGGGCGTGCTATTGTAAAGAATCAGAAGGTCTTTTTAATGGATGAGCCACTGTCCAATTTGGATGCAAAACTCCGAGTTAGCATGAGAAATGAGATCAGTAAGCTGCACCGTGAACTGGGCAGTACGACCATCTATGTGACCCATGATCAGGTGGAAGCCATGACTATGGCTGACCGGATTGTCATTATGAAGGACGGTGTAGTTCAGCAGGTTGGAGCACCGATGGAATTGTATGAGCATCCGGCAAATAGGTTTGTAGCAGGCTTTATTGGTTCACCGCAGATGAATTTCTATCAAGTTAAGTTAGAGGGAAAGGCACTTGTATTTAACGGGGGCGATAAAGTGGTTCTGCCAGATAAGATTGCGAATAAACTGAGTTCCCGCCAGAAAGGACTGATCATGGGCATTCGGGGTGAGGATATTAAGTTTGATGATCAGAGTATAGAATCCTATGGTGATAATAAACAGCAGGCAGTTATTGATAATACAGAGATTATGGGTAATGAAAATAATCTGTATTTTGAGTTCGGTGGTATCACGACAGTAGCCAGAGTATCAAAATATGAGGTGAATAAGATTGGTGATACGGTAGAATTTGTAATGATGCCTCAAAAGATGCATTTCTTTGACTTAGAAACTGAAGAGGCAATCATTTTATAAAAAGTGGCTGGAGATTTACCAGACGGTATATGTCCGGTATGACAAGAAAGAAAAATCCGGAAAATAATATACAGGCACACTACTCTAATCAGAGGTGTGCCTGTATTGAGAAATTTGGATTGGAGGAAATATACATGACAAGTCAGACGTTGCATGAAGCAAGAAAATATGAGGAAGTTTCTGAGAAACTGATAAAGAAAGAAGACAGACCAGCATTTCATTTGTCAGCACGTACAGGCTGGATGAATGATCCGAATGGTTTTTCCTATTATAAAGGTGAATACCATATGTTTTACCAGTATCACCCGTATGATTCCCACTGGGGACCAATGCATTGGGGGCATGCAGTAAGTAAAGATCTTCTGCACTGGAAGTATTTACCTGTCGCTCTGGCACCGGATGAATTATATGATTGGGATGGCTGTTTTTCAGGAAGTGCGGTAGAACTGCCGGACGGCAGACATTTGTTGATGTATACGGGTGTATTGAAGGAGAGGCATAAAAATGGCGGTCTTTTTGAAATACAGAGGCAGTGCCTGGCAGTTGGGGATGGAGTGAATTATGAGAAATATGAAAACAATCCGGTATTGGATGAAAAAGACATTCCGGAAGGCTGTAGCCGGTTTGATTTCCGAGATCCCAAAATGTGGAGAGGAAAAGATGGAATCTATTATTGTGTAATCGGGAACCGTTCGAGTGATGGAAGTGGACAGATTTTACTTTATACCAGCGAAGATGGATTTCAGTGGAAATATAAGAAGGTACTGGCTGCAAACAATAATCGGTTTGGAAAGATGTGGGAATGTCCGGATTTTTTTGAACTGGATGGAAAGTGGGTATTGATCACCAGCCCACAGGATATGCTGCCGCAGGGATTTGAATTTCACAATGGAAATGGAACCTTATGCCTGATTGGTGAGTATGATGAGGAGACGTGTTCTTTTACGGAGCAGTTCGATCAGTCGATTGATTATAGTGTTGATTTTTATGCTCCCCAGACTATTTTGACACCCGACGGGCGCAGGATTATGATTGGATGGATGCAGAACTGGGATACCTGTAGTATCCGTACCCCAGAAGATTTATGGTTTGGGCAGATGAGCCTGCCAAGGGAGCTCTCTGTTAAGAACGGAAGGCTCTATCAGAATCCCATCCGTGAGCTGGAAGATATGAGAAGAGGAAAAGTGGAGTACAAAGCAGTTTCAGTTTCCGGTGATATTAATCTCGAAGGAATCAAGGGTCGCAAGGTTGATATAGAGCTTAATGTACGTCCTGGGGATATTAATAATCTTTACCGCAAGTTTGCAATCCGGGTTGCACAGAATGCACAATATTATACGTCAGTCAGTTTTCGCCCCCATGAGGATATATTGAAGATTGACAGAAAGTTCTCCGGTTCAAGAAGAGCAATCATACACCAGCGTAGAAGTAAGGTAAACAGTCATGACGGAAATCTCAAGCTACGGCTGATTCTGGATCAATTCAGTATAGAAGTATTTGTAAATGACGGAGAGCAGGTTATGACAATGACGATTTATACGGAACGGGAGGCAGACGGTATCTCATTCTTTGCGGATGGAGAGGTTAAAATGGATATTGTGAAATATGATCTGGTTGAAGAAGGAAATATATAAGGATGGATAGTGATGGAAAAGAAATATCTACAACTTCTTGCAAGGGAATACCCTACAATGGAGAGTGTTGCCAGTGAAATGGTCAACCTTTCGGCAATACGCAGTCTGCCCAAAGGTACGGAGTATTTTTTTAGTGATATGCATGGTGAATACGAGGCCTTTTTACATATGCTAAAAAGTGCTTCCGGAATGACAAAGATTAAAATTGATCTGGTTCTTGGCAAGACTGTTGCCAATACTGAAAGGGAGGAACTGGCGAATCTGATTTATTATCCTGAAAAGGAAATAAAGTCTATGAGAAAAAAGGCAATGCTCACAGACGAATGGAGGAGGCTTACCATTTATAGACTCATTATGGTATGTGAAGCGGTTTCGGCTAAATATACACGCTCTAGAGTGCGCAAGCGGATACCGGAAGATATGGTCTATATTCTGGATGAACTGTTGAATGTCACTGATGATGTGAACAAGGATTTTTATTATGATGAGATTATTAAAACGATTATTGAGACGGAAATGGCAGAGAAATTTATCATCTCATTATGCAGACTCATACAATCACTTGCCATTGACAGACTCCACATTATCGGTGATATTTTTGACAGAGGTCCCCGTGCGGATATTATTATGAACGAGCTCCTTCATATGCACGATGTTGACATTCAGTGGGGAAATCATGATATTTCATGGATGGGTGCAGCTTCGGGCAATCCTGCACTGATCGCAAATGTAATAAGGATAGCAATGCGCTATAATAATTTCGATATTCTTGAGGATGGCTATGGACTGAACTTGCGTGCATTGGCGGTATTTGCAAATGAGGTATACAAGAATGACGATTGCACACTGTATATGCCGAATACATTAGATGATAACATCTATGATCCGGTCGATACAAAGCTTGTAGCGAAAATGCATAAAGCTATTACCGTAATCCAGCTTAAACTTGAGGGACAGCTTATGGAGAGGCATCCTGAATGGGAAATGCAGCATAGAAATATTTTCAGTATGGTTGATTTTGATGATGGTACTGTTGCTATTGATGGTAAGCTTTATAAACTGAGGGATAATCATTTTCCAACAGTTGATAAAGCGAATCCGCTTGCACTGTCAGAAGGTGAAAACGAGCTTATGGCGGTGCTGACAAATTCATTTATGCACAGTGAAAAGCTTCATGAGCATATGCGTTTTCTTTATGCCAGAGGATCAATGTATAAGGTTTGTAATGGAAACCTGCTGTTTCATAGCTGCATACCCCTTGATGAAAGAGGTGAATTACAGACTGTTAGTATTGCTGGAGAATTATATTTTGGCAGGGAGCTGTTTGACAAACTTGACGAGATAGCAAATAAGGCATATTTTCTCCACCATGACAATGAAGAAAAGGAATATGCTCGTGATTTTATGTGGTATATGTGGTGTGGTCCGAAATCACCTTTGTACGGCAAGGATAAGATGGCATTTTTTGAGCAGTATTATCTTGATGATAGAGAGCTGCAAAAGGAAACTTATAACGCTTACTATACATTTTCTGAAAAAGCTGAAGTCTGCGAAAAGATTTTAAGAATGTTTGGTCTGGATGAAAATAAGGGACATATCATAAATGGTCACGTTCCCGTAAAAATCAAGAATGGTGAAAGCCCTGTCAAGGCAGATGGGAAGCTTTTCGTAATTGATGGTGGGATTTCAAAGGCTTACCAGAAAGCTACCGGCATTGCAGGATATACATTAATTTACGATTCCCATAGCCTGAATCTGGCTGAGCACAAGCCGTTTATTCCGGGGGAAAGTGAATATACGCCGAAAATACATCTTGTAGAAAGGCTGGAGCACAGGGCAAACATTTCTGATACTGACAAAGGGATGGAAATTCTGGAACAGATAAATGATCTTCGTGAACTGTTGAATGCGTATAAGTCAGGAATCATTAAAGAGAGATAGAATAAGGAGAGGATCGCATGGATAAGAAATATGATGTTACTGCATTAGGAGAGCTGTTGATTGATTTTACGGAAAATGGAATAAGTGTACAGGGAAATCCGGTCTTAGAGGCGAATCCCGGAGGGGCACCCTGTAATGTCCTTGCAATGCTAAAAAAATTATCCCATACTGTTACGTTTGTTGGGAAGGTCGGACGAGATATGTTTGGTGATCTGCTGGAGCAGGCTCTTGTTGAGGTCGGGATTGATACATCAGGTCTTGTTCGTGATTCGGATGTGCATACTACATTAGCTTTTGTTCAAAAAAAGGCAGATGGGGACAGGGATTTTTCTTTTTATCGTAACCCTGGAGCGGATATGATGTTAAAAGAAGAAGAGGTTTTGGAAAAAAAAGAACTGATTGAAAATTGCCGTATCTTTCATTTTGGAACGCTCTCCATGACACATGAGAACTGCCGGAAGGCAACGAAGAAAGCGATAGAGTTGGCAAAAGCAGCAGGTGCAGTGATATCCTTTGATCCTAATCTGCGGGAACCATTATGGGATTCCTTGGATAATGCGAAGGAGCAAGTAGAGTATGGTCTGACAAAATGTAATGTTTTGAAAATTTCGGATAATGAAATTAAGTGGCTGACGGGTATTGATGATTATGACGAGGCAGTAGGCAGTATTCAGGAAAAGTATCCTGATATATCTTTGATTCTGGTATCTTTGGGAAAAGAAGGAAGTCTTGCGTATAGTAATAGAACAAAAGTCTTTGAAAAACCATTTTTACTGGAAAATACAATTGAAACAACCGGTGCGGGCGATACGTTCTGTGCAGGGATACTGCATTATGTGTTAGAGCATGGATTAAAGAATTATAGTGAAGAGGAATTAGCGGAAATGCTAACGTTTGCCAATGCTGGAGCCTCCCTTATTACGACAAAAAAGGGTGCTCTTCGGGTAATGCCAGATTTGGCAGAGGTGGAGAATCTAGTGTCAAAGAGACATTCATAGTCATGCTCAAGAAATGTGATTTATGGCATTTTTTGAGGAAAGGAAATGGTGAGAAAGATGCGGGAAGTAAAGGTAGTATTAGCAACCATAGAAAGAGTAAAAGAATTTGTTTCCATTACAAACAGCTTTGACATAGACTTTGATTTGGTCTGTGGAAGATATATCATTGATGCAAAATCAATTTTGGGGATTTTTAGTATAGATTTATCAAAACCAGTACTTTTACGGATTCATGCCAAACAGGATGAGGCGGAAGAAATTTTGGAATTGTTAAAAGACTATATAGTAGGATAAATACAAAAAAGGTGTATATTGATAAACGGCGGAATTCTCTTTTGTGCAGGGGTTTGCCATTTTTTGGTGTATATCATAAATTCTTTCTGATTTGAAGCAGTACACTCAGAAAAATTTTCTACGCAAAAGGAACAGTTATTTAATGAACGATGTACTAGTATTATTTTTTTCAGAAAAGTGCTATAATTTTAGTATCGTTTATTATTGAGTAGTGGTAGTTGGTGTAGTGGAAAGGAAAAAAGGCATGAACCGGATTGTGGCTACATATAGGAAGGGGAAAAAGTGATGAAAAACACGTTGTTAGAGCAGATAAAAGGAAAGATTGCGGCTTGGGACAAGTCGGATATTTATGCGGTATCCTTATTTGTATGTGATATGAATGATAATCCCTGTGAACCTGTTGTGACATTGGGGTATAACACAGTGGAGCAGTTGCAGAAGGAAATACCGAATGCGGATGGAGAACAGGAGGCAAAATGGAATTATGCGTTCTGGCTGCAAAACGAGGAACTGTCATTTGGAGCAGGAGAGACGCAGTCTGTGGTAAGACAATGGATTGAAAACGCAGGATATTCCTATTTTACTTATGAGGAAATGTTTGGTGCCGGGGAGAGCCCGGAAGAGAGTTTGTATGAGGGAATTACAGAAGCATTTTTAGAGGTATTAATTGAAATAGTTAAGGAACTTCATGAATCGGGTTTTATAAAAGAGCAATTTGGCAAGGAAATTCCTGTGCTGATTCACGAATTAGAATACTATGAGGAAATTGGTGAGCAAAATCTTAAGGCGAATCCGGCAGAAACAGTGGAGGAATTTGTGAAATTTTGTAATGAATGGTGATGGATGGAGATGCAATTGCAGAAATTGGATTTTGCAGCAATGAAGACCGGCAAATGTTACCTTTTTGGAGAATATGGAAGAAGGCATTAATCCTGAATGTGAGAATGCTAAAATGTATAAAAATTATTAGAAGAAGCGGGAACGTCATGAATGAGAATATTTGGATTGTAATGGAATGCACGAGGATGCAATAACAATGGGAGAATTTAAAATAAATTTCCAACTACAGGATTTAGATAAAATATGTCCATGGGGAAGTGAAGAGAACCTAAGCCTTCACTGGTTTGGTCTGACAGATGGTCAGCTATGGATAAATGTCGGCAGTCAGACAATATATGAATACAGCGAGGCGGCAAGGCAGTATTTTGCGTGTCCGATACAGTATAATGATTATCAGATAGCCAGATTTTTGGAAGATTTTTCATATACATTCCGATATATAGGGGAATCCATTCCGGGATATCTATATGATGAGATTGGTGAATTTGAAGCAAAAACGGATGCATGGAAAGAAAGTCATATGGATGATGAGGATGCGGTTTTTGACTTGTTCTATGATAATGAATATGAACCATTAATCAGATGGTTTTATGACAGAACTTTTGATTCTGGGCATTTAGTGGGAGGTCCGTTGATTGGCTGTTTTCGCTTCGAAGATAAAATAAAGCTTCTATGGGAGAGTACTTATAAACTGGAAAACGGAGAAAGTATATGGACAGCACCGGCAGGAATTGTGGAAATAGCATTTGAGGAATTTATTTCATCGGTGACGGAGTTTTATGAAGCTTTTTTTGCTGCAATGGATAAGCAGGTAGTAAATGCAGTGGCAAAGGATTGGGGTAATGTTTTACTGGATAAAAAACGGCTTGCAGAAGAAAATGAAGAACGCAGGTCTGAGTTTTTTGACAATATCCAATTATTAAAGAAGCCGGAAGAAAATACAGACTGGAATAAGATAGTGGAGCTATATGGCAGGATGAAGGCAGAGCTGTCATCCGACTAAACCGACAAATTTGGAATTGATGAGGTAAAGTAATATGAGAAAAATCAGTTTGTTTATTGCGATGAGTCTTGACGGATATATTGCAGATAACAAAGGGGATGTTGATTGGCTAAGAGGACAGGGTAATGATGATGAGAATATTGATGTGTATTCTGAGTTTGTAAAAGATATTGATACAATTTTGATGGGCTGGAATACGTATTATCAAATTATTACCAAACTTTCTCCTGACGAGTGGATATATGATGATTTTACAACTTATGTAATTACGCACAGAGAATGTACTTCTTCTGAAAAAATTCGATTTACTAATACAAATCCTGTTGATTTGATAAGCAGGTTAAAAGAAGAAAACGGAAAGGACATTTGGATTTGTGGTGGAGCTAACCTTGTTTGGCAGCTAATGAATGAAGATTTCATTGACTATTATTATATAACTGTAATTCCGACACTTTTAGGGTCTGGTATCCGACTTTTTGAAAATGGAAAAAAAGAGATTCGGCTAAAATTACTTAATACACAATCATATAACGGTATGACAGATTTGATTTATATGAGAGAGTAAAATCTGGTTTGCATCAAATGAAATGCCGCTATTTCATTTTCTACATTCATTTTTTCCTTTTCGACTACTAGCCCAAAATCCCAGAGGTGGGGGATTTGACCCTCAGGGCGGTTGCCAAATGTCTGCAAGCAGCCACTTGGCTGTTTCTCGTGGGAATAAACACATTATTTTGTATGTATAAGATAAACATTATTCTTATCAGGTTTTCTTATAAGATCAATTCCTGGAACTTCTTGTATTACAACTTCTCCCAAATATAATATACGACAACCATTTAACATATGCCCCGCCCATGTATGAGTACCATTTCCAATCACACCATGAATATGAGGCTCACTATTGATAATTGTTCCGTCCAACGAAGCCAGTTCTAAAGGTTCTGTTAAATTATGTACATCATACTCAATGGGATATCCCAAAGTATTGGTCATTTGTATATTTACAATATCAAAGGTAGCTATTCCGGATAATATAACTGCATTTTTGATATGATTTTTTTTACATAATTTGACTATTTCTTCTCTGAGAAGATCTCCTTTCTCCATGCGTAATATAAATGTTCTTCCAGTTTCATTAGAAATATATTCTTTCATTTACACTTCCTCCTTCATCATATTAAAGTGATTATAGTATAGGAGGAAACTATAATATATCAAATTATTGCTCATTTCATTTGTGTTCTATCGATGATATATAATTTTTCATGGTTATTCCCATATATTTTTTAAAAACACTATCCATATGACTCTGTGTACTAAAATTCAGCTCATAAGCAATATTTTTCTGCGAAAAACAAGGCGCCATCTTTCTCAATTCCCTAACCTTGCATTGCTGATAATACTGATGTGGTGTAATCCCCATTTCTCTTCTAAATAGTCGTACCAAGTAATATTTTGATAAAAACACCTCCTCGGCAAGACGTTCCAAATCAAATTTTTCTGCACAATTGTCATTAATATATTGCATGGCTTTCGTTATCATCGAATTTTTAGGCTGTAACGGAGTATTCGACACTTTTAAATTAAGCAATTTTATAAGAGTATTTGTAAAAGTATTCTCATCAATTAATTTTGCCTGAAAATTATCAGACATATTTAAAAGAATATATCCCAAATTGCGGTAGTAATATTTTTTTGCTTCACATTTATTCAACATATTGGCAAGATCATTTTTGAAACATATTGTAATATAAGAAAAATCATGCATTGGTTTCATTGACATAGCTGTATTAGAGGGTACTACATAAACATCATTTTTATTTAATATCGAAAAATGTTTATCAATACAAAATTCACCACAGCCATCTAAAACAGCGCCTGCCATATAGCTGTTATGCGAATGATATGGAAATTCATGCATTCCCGTGCCAGTGACAATCTCTATGTCATTACATGTATAAAAAGATATCTTATTCATAATAAATACTAAAATTATTGGATTCCTCAAAATCTCCACGAAAACAAAACGCAATCACGTACTTAGAATCGCAATATGCCATTGTTTCGGAATTATTTTCTTTGAGAAAAATCCATGGTATCGTCATTTCTTCAAGCTACTTAATTAAAGGTCATGCATCATTAATTCATCCATTTCCTCTTTCGAGAGATTATCCAACTCCACTTCCTCATAGTAGGGAACACCATTTTTAATTCCCTCATGTATCCGACTGGGACCGTCCCAATAATATCCGAGCTTTAAATTGATACTTAAACTCCGCCATTATCTGTTCCTCCTTTAATAAAACGATAATTTAGATATAATTCATGTAATCTAAAAATAACAAAGTCACCTTCCTCTGTATCAAAAAGTCCGTTGCAATTTAACTTAAATTGTGGAAAGGTATCAATTTATTCCTTTATAAATGCCTTATCTGTTTCAGGAACTCCGGTTTCGTCAGATACATATCGTTCTACCTTCATATGCAAATCATATTTTTCCCGAAGCTCAGTAATCTTTGCCATCATCGGTGAAGCATGGTGCACATCGATAGAATGCTGGTCTTTCCAACTATCAATTAAGAGCACTGTTTCCTGATCATCCATTGGGAAAAAGTATTCATATCTAAGATTTCCGTCTTCTGCACGAATATCACTGACAATGCCGCTTGAAACCATTTCCTCTGCAAATTTTTTTGCATTTCCATTCATACCACTATAATAGATATTCACTGTAATAGCCATTTTCTTTACCTCCTATAAATTCGTATTATCTGATTATATAAACTGGAAGTTGTGTGATTTGATAGTAATTTTACTTTCTGTTTGGCTTTCTTTTGATTCTCAACAGTCTAATATTTCTTGAACTTCCTTTGAATAATTTTCTCTATCTGTTTCAAATTTTAACCGTTCGTCTTTCCCTAAGATAATCATAAACCCCACACAGTTTTCTCTTGTATATAATGCACACAGCGTTTTACCGCCCCGACGATATTTATATTCATATTTCCATGCTTTACCGCCTTTATTCCACAAACAATCCATATCATATTTTTCATCAATTGATTGTGAATTGATTATTTTTAAGGGAGATTTTAGCTGTTATATTTGTTTATTAAAATCTCCGCTAACCCTTGAAAACACTAAATTTATAGTAGATGAGCTTTCCCTTATAGTTTCCCTTACGTTATATCTTCTTATAGGGCATTATGAATCCTGATAAGGGAAAAAATGAGGGAAACAAAATCACATAAAACATTATAACACAAAACATACGGGAATTGGTAAACTGATTAAAATGCTTTCAAAAAAACGACGAAAAGAGGACAAATAAAAATGAATATTATTTATGCAACCTACAATATCCACCATAACAGCATTGATGTATGCACCTATGCCGGATACTTTTTACGGATAGACTGCAATATAGCAGAAGAAGGATTGAAAACCACTCCCGGATCAGAATGTGCCTTAAATGCTCTGGCAATAGACGAGCCGCTTGAATACGTAAGACTTTACCTTGATGGCAATATGCAGATGTGGATAGATGCAGAAGATTCTCTGGAAATTTGGTAGGAAAAATTTTTGAAATAATTGCTTCTTTAAACAAACTATGACATAATGGTGTCATAGTTTGTTTGTTATACTGGGACAGAAAGGAGAAAAGATGAAGATTGACCGACTTATAAGCATTGTTGTTTATTTATTAAATCATGGTCGGACATCAGCACAGAAATTAGCAGAAGAATTTGAAGTTTCTTCCAGAACGATTATGCGGGATTTGGAATCGCTGAATCAGTCAGGTATTCCGATTCAATCTTTTTATGGCGTAGAAGGCGGCTACCAGATTATGGACAGCTTTGTTTTAGAAAAACAGGTTGCAACAAGTCACGAATATGATTGGATTGTCACTGCTCTGGAAGGAATGGCAAGCGCATATGCAAGCAAAAGTCTAAAACAGGCACTGGAAAAAGTGCAGAGTATAAGCCATACAAGGGACACTGCTGTTTCCGTAGACTTGGGTGTCGCAAGTGAAGACAACAAAACAAATGAACAATTAATGCTGTTAGAAGATGCAATCAAGGGAAAATGCGTTGTTCGGTTTTCTTATACAAATAGTCATGATGAAGTAAAAGATATTCAGGTAGAACCGGTTTGTCTGCAATACAAGTGGTACAACTGGTATCTGATTGGATATTATGAAAAATATCAGGATTATTGTATGTTCAAATTAGTTCGTATGGACAATTTGCAGGCAACAGAGATAAAATTTACAAAATCTCATAATCTTTCAGATATTAAGATGAAAGATAACAATAATGATATTGTACATGTCAAATTATACGGAAAAGCAGTCATAAAAGCAAAATGCAGGGAATATCTAAATGGACGCATTACGCAGGAATTTGAAAATGGGGATTTTGAGTTTTCTTTTTCTGTACCGGAACATGAGACATTTTGGTATGGAGTTATTCTTTCCTTTGGAAATAAGGCTAAGATTATCGAACCGCAGGAAATAAAAGAACGCATTATAAAAACTTGCAAAGAAATACAAATGGAATATGGGGAATAAAGATGAAATTATATCCGAAAGATAAGGCAAGGCATATGCTGTGCCGATATCACAATCTGGACGGTGCGGAAGCATTATGCGGAAAAAAGGGTGTAGAAAAGATCATGCAGCGGATACACAGTATCCAGTATGATCCGCTGCATGTTGTAGCAAGGAATGCAGATTTGGTATTACAGGCAAGAGTGGATAATTACAGTGAATCAGTTCTTTACGATCTATTATACAAGGAACATAAATTGATTGACGGATTTGATAAAGAAATGTGTATCTATGACACGAAAGATTTTGCCCGCTTTCAGTTTGTGCGAAATGAATACGAGAAACATGCACAGTCAACCCTGAAATACCGTAACCAGACAGGCGTACTGAACATATTGGACGATGTTCGAGATTTTGTGGAAAAGCATGGTAAGACAGGTACAAAAGACATTTCAATCGGAGAAGTAAGGGAAAGCCGATGGGGACATAAAAAACTATCAAGCGTCGCTTTGGATTATCTATTTAACACTGGCGTTCTTACTGTAGCCGACAAACGTGGAACACAGAAATATTTTGACTTGACAGAACGTGTGATTGACAGTGAAAATCTTTCCTGTGACCCGAATATGACCGTAGAAGAATTTTTGGAATGGTATGTCGAGAGGCGAATCCAAAGTGTGGGCTTTCTGTGGAACAAGTCAGGCGGAGCTTGGCAGGGACGCTTTTTCAGTGAACATGAACTCCGCAGTTCTATAATTCAGACACTTGTAGAAAAAAACAGGATTGAAGAAATACAGATAGTGGGAATTAAAGAGCCTTTTTATATTTCAAAAAAATCTAAGAAATATATGAGGAATCAGGCAACAAACAGCTATGTAAGATTCATTGCCCCGCTTGATAACATTATGTGGGACAGACAGATGCTGGAAATGCTGTTTGGTTTCACATACCGCTGGGAAGTGTATACCCCTGTTGAAAAAAGAAAATATGGCTATTATGTATTGCCTGTGCTATATAATGGTCAATTTATTGCCAGGTTTGAGGCAGAACCGATTCGCAAGGCAGGAGAATTTATTATTAAAAACTGGTGGTGGGAGCCGACAGTTGAACCAAATGACGAAATGAGAGAACTGATTGTAGACGAAATAACACGTTTTGCAGAATTTCTTCAGATTGATAATTCACAAAAAAATACTATAAAGTTAGGAGTGTAGAAAAATGGAAGAAATCAGACGATATGACATTAATGAAAATTGGGCGCATTCAGGAATTATTCAAGCAGGAGACTATTGCTTTATAAATTACTGTGCCGGTAATATAGGCGGTACGATTGAAGAACAAGTTGACGGTGCCTTTGATGAAATGGAAGAACGACTGGCATTAGTGGGATTGACGCTGGAAAATGTCGTACAGATGAATTGCCTGTTTAAAAATATCTGGGATATTCCGGTAATGGAAACGGTAATTAAGAGAAGGTTTAATGGTAAATATCCTGTACGCAAGTCATTTCAGACCGAATTTGCCGATCCGGGTAATTTGTTCTTCCAGGTGGATGGTATAGCTTATTCAGCAATAAATTCTTAGATAATTACCTCCATACTTATACAAGCAATCTGCTGTCGAACGGTGCAGCACCGAAAGACGCGCAGGAACTCTTAGGACACTCTGACGTAAGTACCACAATGAATGTGTATGCCTTGCTACAAGGGAAGCGAAGCGGACTTATTTGAATACGGATATTAAATACTAATCAGATTGTTCATAACATGGCTGAACTGATACCGGTGGCGGGGTTATATGTATAGAGGTGGTTTATGAGAGGAAAATATCGAATCATTATTGAGAATCGGAAGATGAAGTATGATTTTGAGATAAAAAGGAATCTGACAATTGAAGAAATTTTTTGAAAATCCCCTTGACTCTCACGGAACGTCATAGACTATGATGGATTTATCAGGCAGGCAATCACTTGTGTAGCAAGTGATTACAAGAAAACAAGGAATCACGTGCATGAGAATCGCTTCGCGATGGTGCGTGGGTCAAAGAACGGAGGTACATGATGAGGACGGTAAAAGAAGTATCAGAACTGACAGGAATCAGCGTACGCACGCTTCACTATTATGATGAAATCGGGCTGTTAAAACCGACAAAATGCAGTGAGGCGGGATACCGGCTTTATGACGATAAAGCATTAGAACTGTTACAACGGATACTGTTTTTCAGGGAATTTGATATGCCGCTCAAGGAAATCAAATCCATCATGGATAATCCAATGCTTGATAAGAACCAGATTTTAAAAAGTCAGAAGAAAATGCTGGAATTAAAAAAGGAACGTTTACAGCGTCTGATTTCCAGTATTGATGATATTTTGAAAGGAGAGAATAAGATGGATTTTGCAGTATTTAACCAATCAGAGATTGAAGAAATGTGTCAGGCAATGATTTCTAATATGCCGAAAGAACAAAAACAGATTATAACCGGGCAATACGGAAGTGTGGAAGAATTTCAGAAACATTTCATGGAGCAGGCAGCGGGAGAGCGGGCACAGAAAAATTTTCAGAAAATGGTTGAGTGGTATGGAGATAAAGAAAGTGTAATCAGTGCCGCTAAGAATTCTGATAATCCGAAGCTGATGCAGTCCTACCAGAACCGTATGGATGAGATTATGAAAAAGCTGGCAGGAAAGCTTGGAACAGAGGTGACTGCTTTTGAGGTAAAGGAAATCATAGGGGAATATGATTTTGTATCGAAACAGTATTATCAGGTGAAGGATGCGAAAACGTTGGTTTTGGAACTGGCAGCAGCCTATGAAAAGTCCGACAAAATGCGAAAGGTGCTGGATGAACAATATGGAACCGGAATGACAGACTTTTTTGTCCGTGCCCTTCGGGAATTTTATAAGGATTGATAACAGGTAAATGGGAGCAGGCTTTGGAGACAGAGCCTGCTTTTGGCGTTAAATGGGGAATCGTCTTCATTGCCCGTGTAAATTAATAATAGATTGTTTGGAATAGGGGAGAATGCTATAATGTGATTGCAAAATGATGATTCCAAGGCTTAGACCGTGCAAAGTAAGCGGCAGGAAAGACAGGATTTGAACATACTGTAAAAAGTGCAGAATTTATTTTGAACAATTTTTATTAGCCATGAACAAAACTGGATTTTGAAACTGGAGAGTTTTGCAAGTGTTCGTTGTACAAATCAGGATTTTAGCAATTGCCTATTTTTATGGAAGAAGAGGAGAGATTATATGGAACAGTTAAGTTTATTTGATAATAGAGAAAAGACGGCACCCCTTGCAAGCAGATTAAGACCGGACACTTTAGAGGATTATGTGGGACAGAAGCATCTGATTGGAAAGGGAAAGATACTGAGGCGTTTAATCGAGGATGACCAGATTTCCTCCATGATTTTCTGGGGACCTCCAGGAGTGGGCAAGACGACGCTGGCAAGGATCATTGCCGAGCAGACCAAAGCAGAATTTGTGGAGTTTAGTGCAGTGACCAGTGGAATCAAAGAGATTAAAGAAGTGATGGTGCAGGCAGAGCAGAACCGGAAAATGGGAATCCGCACCCTGCTGTTTGCAGATGAGATTCACCGTTTTAACAAGGCGCAGCAGGATGCTTTTCTTCCATTTGTGGAGAAAGGCAGTATCATTCTGGTTGGGGCCACAACAGAGAATCCTTCTTTTGAGATTAATTCTGCGTTGTTGTCCAGATGTAAGGTGTTTATCTTAAAGGCATTGGAGGAAGAGGAGTTAAAGGAGCTGCTGGTGCATGCACTGGAAAGTTCAAAGGGATTGGGAAATATGCAGATTTCCATAGAAGATGCCCATTTATCGGCAATTGCGAGGTTTGCCAATGGGGATGCAAGGACAGCACTGAATACGTTGGAAATGGCTGTTTTTAACGGCAGAATGAATGAGGCGGCGGTCCTTTGTGTGGATGAAGAGGTTTTATCCCAGTGCATGAACCGCCGTTCCCTGTTATACGATAAGAATGGGGAAGAGCACTATAATCTGATTTCCGCCCTGCACAAATCCATGCGGAACAGTGATCCGGACGCGGCAGTTTATTGGATGTACCGCATGCTGGATGGAGGGGAGGATCCGTTGTATATTGCAAGGCGGCTGGTGCGGTTTGCCAGTGAGGATGTAGGGATGGCGGATTCGGATGCTTTACAGTTGGCAGTTGCGGCATATCAGGCGTGCCATTTTTTAGGAATGCCGGAGTGTGATGTACATCTGGCACATGCCGTGGTCTATCTTTCCATGGCACCCAAGTCAAATGCCCTCTATGCGGCAGTGGAAGCCTGTAAGGTGGATGTGAAAGAACTGCCGGCAGAACCGGTTCCGTTGCAGATTTGTAATGCCCCCACTGGTCTGATGAAGGAAATGAATTACGGAAAAGGATACATTTATGCCCATGATACGGAGGAAAAATTAACGAAAATGCAGTGTCTGCCGGATGTATTAGCAGACAGGCGATATTATCAGCCTACAGAGCAGGGAAAAGAAAAGCAGGTAAAGGAGCGGCTGGAAGCCATTCTGAAATGGAAAGCAGAATAATTTGTATGCTTGTAAAAGTACCGGAAGATACAGAAAACGGTTTAAAATGATTAGGAAAAGCCATACTATATTACTATAGAAGTCGGGGTTTAAAAAAGCTGATGGGGTAACTTCTTGTATACAGCGGTGCTTAGCGAAACGGAGCCTAAGGCGAAAGTTGAGCTTAGCATAGTCGTTCAATAAGTTGTAAAATTGTTTAAAAACAGAAATGAAAAACAGCAGTGCCAGGCAGGTGGTCAATTGCTTCGAAGATGGTTACAAACGGAAAGAGGAATCACATACATGGAAATTGCCATGCAATGGCACGTGAGCAGGTAATTAATTGCGTGCAATTGGTTATGAATACAGGAGGAAAGGTATGAACGAAAAAACATATCGTTTTATGGCAGAGATAAAAAAGGTTCCGGATATAGATGGTGCTTATGTGGAATTTCCTTATGATGTAAGGGAGGAATTTGGAAAAGGGCGTGTAAAGGTTCATGCCACTTTTGATGGGGAACCGTACAAGGGCAGTCTTGTCAGGATGAAGACGGAAAGCCATATTATCGGAGTGAGAAAGGATATCCGTCAGAAAATATCCAGGCAGCCGGGAGATATTATAGAGGTTACAATAAGGGAACGAGAATAAACGTTACTTTTTACAGGTTAGTCAGGCGGACGCTTCAGAGTGGAAATCAATTTTATTCAATTTGAAGCTGTTGGTTGGCTGACTTGTGAAAAATGACGAATAGGATAATCGGGCAATAAATGTTGGAAATGATACTTCACAAATGATATATGTTGTGCTATGATACATAGTAAATAAAACTATGTAAAATAGTAAGTGATATTAATACGGATTTGTGAGGAAATTTTTATGAAGTTTAAGATTGTGGGCGACAGCTGTACGGATTTTACAGCGGAAGATTTGAAAAAGGAATATATGGTATCTGTACCACTTACAATAGATGTAGGCGGCTATGAGGTGATTGATGATGTGACATTTGACCAGGCAGATTTTTTGAAGAGGGTGGCGGAATACCCAGAATGTCCGAAATCGGCGTGTCCTTCCCCTGAGCGTTATATGGAAAGCTTTCAGGGAGCAGAGCAGGTCTATGTGGTGACGCTTTCCGCACAGCTTAGCGGTTCCTATAACAGTGCACAGCTTGCAGGGAGAATGTATAAGGAAGATCATCCGGAGGTTGATATCCATGTATTTGATTCCCAGTCCGCCTCCTGTGGCCAGTTTTTATTAGCACATTTAATTGAGAAGTATGCACTGGAAGGGATGGAATTTGAAGAGATTGTAGAGAGGGTTACGGCTTTTCGCGATGAAATGCAGACCACCTTCGTATTGGAATCATTGGAGACTCTGCGTAAAAACGGACGTCTGACGGGAGTCAAGGCACTGGTGGCATCTGCCCTGAATATCAAGCCCTATATGAAGGCTGTAAACGGAACCATTGCCCAGGCGGGGCAGGCAAGGGGCATCAACAAGGCAATCGGAAAAATGATAGATTTTATAGGGGAGGTCGGACAGAATCTGACAGAGAAAACCGTTGTGATTGCAAATTGCAACTGCCTTGAACGGGCAAAAGCGGTGGAACAGGAATTGATGGAGCGGTATCATTTTAAGGATTCTGTGGTTATTGATACGAGGGGGATTAGTTCTCTTTATGCGAATGACGGTGGGGTGATTGTGGCTTTTTGAGGTTGGTAGTGTAAAGAGTTTTGCGAAGACCCCAAAATTGAGAGTTTCTAGCAAAAAGGTTGATCAGTTAAGGTGTTATTTTTATGAAAATTACTTCATAATGTTATGTAGCGACTATTACAATAAATAGAGTTTGTTCTGTAATAGTTACTAATTAATGGATTTTATAAGAAAAAGTAGGAAACGGGTTCAGAATTAGGATGTGGTTTTGGGCTCGTTTTTTTGTTGTCGTTTTTTGAAAATTTTGGGTATGAAATAGACAGGGGATTTAATGCTTTGCAAAAGTATGTTGGATGTATAGCTTAATAATGAATGATTATAAAAAACAGAAGAGGAGATTGTGCTCAAGTAAAAGATGTAAGGAAAAAGAATGAAATTTGTCTAAAAATGTAAGTTTAACTTGAAATTGTTTAGATTCTTAGTTATACTTATATAAATAGTATCACATA
>JAIDOW010000039.1 GCA_029063085.1 Lachnospiraceae bacterium | reverse complement strand
AACAAAAATGACACCAATGATGGAAATGTATTGCAAGACAAAAGAAAATTATAAGGACTGTATTTTATTTTACCGTCTGGGGGATTTTTATGAGATGTTCTTTGAAGATGCCATTACCGCATCAAGGGAATTGGAAATTACACTGACGGGAAAGGACTGCGGCATGGAAGAGCGTGCCCCGATGTGCGGTATTCCGTTTCATGCATACGAAAATTATATGAATCGTCTGGTGGAAAAGGGTTATAAGGTGGCAATCTGTGAACAGGTGGAAGACCCCAAACAGGCAAAAGGACTGGTGAAGCGCGAGGTTGTCAAGATTGTTACGCCTGGAACCAATATGAGTACCGGAAGTCTTAACGAAACAAAGAATAATTATCTGATGAGTATTTTTTATGATGATAAATATGGTATTTCTTTTGCAGATATTACTACAGGTGATTTTTTAACTACAGAGGTAGAATCCATTTCCAAGGTCATGGATGAGATTTCCAAATTTTCACCGGTAGAAATTCTGGTAAATGAGACAGTTCCTATGGAGGAAAACGGAAGCACGGGTATGAGCCTTTCTAATCTGCACGATAAGGAGCATACCATGATTTCTGTAATGGAGGACTGGTACTATGATTATGATATGGATGAACGGCTGATCAAAGACCAGTTTCATATGTTGAACCTGGAAGGGCTGGGATTAAAAGATTATGACCGGGCGGTTCGTTCTGTGGGCTGTCTGCTGTACTATCTAAAAGATACCCAAAAGGGTGCAGTTGATCATATCAACCATATTAATACCTATCATGTTGAGGATTTTGTAGTGCTGGACAGTGCTTCCAGACGGAATCTGGAGCTTTGCGAAACTATGCGGGATAAAAATAAACGGGGTTCGCTTTTGTGGGTGCTGGATAAGACAAAAACTGCCATGGGTGCAAGAACGCTGCGTTCCATGGTGGAACAGCCCTGTATCCGCAAGGAAATAATTGAAAATCGTTTAGATGGCATAGAGGCATTGAATGACTCCATGATCACAAGAGATGAATTAAGGGAATACCTGAGTGCCGTCTATGATTTAGAACGTCTGATGACAAGAATTACTCTGAAAACAGCGAATCCCAGAGATTTGACAGCTTTTAAGAATTCTATTGCCATTTTACCCCATGTCAGAACGATTTTAAAAGAATTTGATAAAGGACTGCTAAAGGACTATGAGCAGGAACTGGATGAACTTACAGATTTGTTTGAAGCGATTGAAGCCGCACTTGTAGAAGAACCGCCTATCCTTGTAAAAGAAGGTGGGATGATTCGGGATGGCTACAATGAAACTGTAGATATGCTAAAAAGTGCCAAATCAGATGGAAAAAGTTGGCTGATTGATTTAGAGACAAGAGAGCGGGAAGCTACCGGTATTAAGAATCTGAAGATTAAATTTAATAAGGTTTTCGGGTATTATTTTGATGTTACCAATTCTTATAAGGATTTGGTGCCGGAACATTTTATCAGGAAACAGACCCTTGCCAATTCTGAACGGTACTCTTCGGATGAACTGGAGGATATCGCAGGTAAGATACTGGGGGCGGAAGACCGCTTATATGGTCTGGAGTATGACCTGTTTGTGGAGCTCCGTGATAAGCTTGCAAAAGAAGTAAAGCGGGTGCAGAAATCGGCAAAGATCATTGCAGATTTAGACGCTCTGGCTTCCCTTGCCTATGTGGCGGAAAAGAATCATTTTGTCCGACCTGTCATAAATGAAGAGGGGAGAATTGAGATTAAAGAGGGGCGGCATCCAGTGGTAGAAAAAGTGCTGGATAATGATTCCTTTATCACCAATGATACTGTATTGGACAATGAATTAAACCGGGTATCCATCATTACAGGACCGAATATGGCCGGAAAATCTACTTATATGCGGCAGGTTGCGTTAATCGTGTTAATGGCACAGATTGGTTCTTATGTTCCGGCTGCTGCTGCTGATATCGGTATTGTAGACCGGATATTTACCCGTGTGGGAGCATCGGATGATCTGGCTTCGGGACAGAGTACTTTTATGGTGGAAATGAGCGAGGTTGCCAATATATTACGCAATGCTACGAAGGACAGCTTATTGATCTTGGATGAAATCGGGAGGGGAACCTCTACTTATGACGGACTTTCCATTGCCTGGGCAGTGGTGGAATACATAAGTTCAAAGGATTTACTTGGAGCAAAAACCTTATTTGCCACTCATTATCATGAGCTGACGGAATTAGAAGGAAAAATTGATAGTGTAAATAATTATTGTATTTCCGTGAAAGAGTCGGGAGAGGATATCGTATTCCTTCGTAAGATTATAAAGGGCGGTGCAGATAAGAGTTATGGTATCCAGGTAGCTAAGCTGGCAGGTGTTCCAGAGGTGGTGCTAGCAAGAGCCAGGGAAATTGCGGATGAACTTGCTGAGCATGATATTACTGTGACCGCGGCAGCAGATATCATGCCGAAGATTTTGGAGGACTCTCTTTCAAAAGGAAAAGGTAAGAAAGGAAATAAGGATAATGGTGGACAGCTGTCCTTATTTGGCAATGCAGAAGAATCCAGTGTGGTAGCAGATATCAAGGCGTTGGACTTATCCAATATGACACCGATGAAGGCCTTATTATATCTGAATGATTTGCAGGACAGGCTGAAATAATATAAAAGATTCCTTCGAAAATATTTGATCTGTACATATCTTGAAAAAAATAAAAACAAATAAAAATATTTTCTTAAAATTTACAACCCATGAGAAAAAAACCGTACTTATATAGTGAAAGCAGCTTTCACAGATTATGATAAGGAGGAAAACTTATGTGGATGATAAAAAAATTGTAGATCTGTACTGGGAGAGAGACGAGGATGCTATTAAGGAAACGTCTTCAAAATATGGCAGACTATGTACATATATTGCAAATAATATCCTTTCGAATCATGAAGACAGTGAAGAGTGTGTGAATGATACCTATCTCGCTGTCTGGAATGTAATTCCAAAGCAACGTCCCAATAAATTCTCAGTATTTATCAGCAGGATTGCAAGAAATCTGGCTTTAAAGAAATATGAATATATTTCTGCGGCGAAGCGTAATCCGTCTGCTGTTACATCTTTAGAAGAACTGGGTGATTGTGTTTCCGGTACGGACAGTATAGAATTAGAAATTGAAAAGAAACACATAGAAGTTACGATCAACAAATTTCTCTGGCAGCAGATTGAAGAAAAACGGAATGTATTCATAAGACGTTACTGGTATTTTGATTCAATCGAAAGCATATGTAAATCAACAGGCTTTAGTCAGAGTAAAGTGAAATCCATGTTATATGAAATGCGCCAAAAGTTAAGAAAATATTTAGAAAGCGAGGGGATTGTGGTATGAATAAAGAACAGCTCTCAGAATATATAGGAAACATTGATGACAGGCTGATTGAACAGGCTGAGCAGATACCTGATTATAAACGGCAGTACCACCAAAAATGGGTAAAGCGATTGATGGCAGCAGCAGCAGTTTTTGCTCTTATGGTTTGCAGCTTTAGTGCAGGGGTTATTGCCTTTGCCCATGAACAGGAGACTGTAACATTGGAGGAAATTGACCTTACGATGATTTTACCTGATAACTGGAACGGAAAGTATTCCGTAGTGAAGGACGGTCAGAATTATATAGTTTATAATAAAGAAATCAGAGAGAAAGTAAGTAATGGAATAGATGCATTTGATGGCGGTGTATTGTTTTACATTGTCTGTCATGAGGAGGCTATGACACCAGAACAGTTTATAGATAACGGATATGATTTTACCGATTATCGTTACCTGTTTTCCACCAAAGACAGCACATATATTCTCCATTATGCCAGTGACGTACAGTGGAATCCTGATGATCTGGAACAGGAATCCATCTACCAGCAAATGGCATCAGAAATCAGAGATATTCGTTTTGTTGCTGATAATGTACTTGCAGACTAAAAATAAGCTGTATATTCAAAGGGGCTGTCGCATTAAGAAAATGAAACTTTAATGCGGCCGCCCCTAATATTATTTGTGTTTGGTATTTCTGCATAAAATAAGGGTATAAAATCAGATGTTTTTAAAACTATACAGATATTGCTTTGTCATGTTATACTAAATTTACAAAAAATGGATTACAGACTGGTGAACAGAATAGAAGATATTAGGGAGTATCATATGTATTTAATATCAGCTTATTTTGACGATATGGCTGCCTTTAGAATCAGACAGTATATGAATCAGGTTGCAAAAAGAACCGGAAATACTTTTTTGCTGGATAATGATGTAGTACCGCATATTACGATTTCAGCGTTCCAGACAAAGCAGGAAAATCATGTGATAAAGCTTTTGGAACAAAGAGTGGGAAATCTGGGGAACGGAACAATACAATGGGTATCACCCGGCGTATTTTTTCCCCATGTGATATATTTAGGGCTGGTATTAAATGAGTACCTGCATACTTTATCTGTGAATATATATGAATGTCTTACAGAAGTGGAAGATATCATGATCAGTCCCTGTTATCAGCCTTTTTCCTGGCTGCCCCATACCACAATCGGGAAAATGCTGACAAAGGAAGAAATGCAGGAGGCATTCCGGGTTTTGCAAAATCAGTTTGGTCCGTTTTCCGGACAGATTACCCAAATAGGACTGGCAAAGACGAATCCATATGAAAATCTGGCTGTTTTTGAATTGCCGGCATTAGAAAATAGTTGATTTTTCTGGGTAATGAGACAGGCGGATGACAGCTTAGAAACGAAAGAAATTGTGCGTTATTATGGGAGGTAACAGGATGTCTGATATCCTGACAGAAGAACTGATTTATGAAATACTGTCAGTTGTGGATGAGATACCCGAAGGCAGGGTTGCATCCTATGGACAGATTGCCAAGTTGATCGGCAGGGATAAAAATGCAAGACTTGTAGGTAAGGTATTAAGTATGGCTGAGTACTATGGGAAATATCCCTGCCATCGTGTTGTCAATCATGCTGGCAGACTGGCACCATATTTTTATGAGCAGCAGGATTTGTTGATGTCGGAAGGTGTAATATTTAAAGATAATGGTCATGTTGATATGAAAGAATGCCAATGGAATTGTCTTGGGAATTAAAAGGAGTAAAACACATGATAAAGGTTTTAGACCAGTCAACCATCAATAAAATAGCAGCAGGAGAAGTAGTGGAACGTCCTTCTTCCGTGGTAAAGGAACTTGTGGAAAATGCCATAGATGCAGGTGCCACCGCTGTTACGGTAGAAATTAAAGAGGGTGGAATGTCACTGATCAGGATTACCGATAACGGTCAGGGAATCGACAAGGATGAAGTACCTACTGCTTTTGTCCGCCATGCCACCAGCAAAATTATGACGATAGAAGATCTGTTAAGTGTAAGCTCCTTAGGCTTTCGAGGTGAAGCTTTAGCCAGTATTGCTGCGGTATCCCAGGTAGAGTGTATTACGAAAACTGCTCACGCCTTGACGGGTATCCGATATGAGATTCACGGAAGCAAGGAGATTGCCAGCGAGGAAATTGGTGCACCTGCGGGAACCACTATTATCGTAAGAAATCTTTTTTATAACGTACCGGCAAGAAAGAAATTTTTAAAAACGCCTATGACAGAAGGAAGTTATATCACAGAACTGATCACAAGGCTTTCTTTGTCTCATCCGGAAGTTTCTTTTAAGTATATTATCAATGGCAGTAATAAAATTGCAACATCAGGAAATGGTAAACTACAGGATGTGATTTATCACATATATGGCAGGGATGTCTCATCTAATCTGCTGGCTGTAAAGCGGTCAACAGGTGATTTTGCTGTGGAAGGATATGTAGGAAAAGCTTATGTTTCCAAAGGGAATCGCAGTTTTGAGCATTATTTTGTAAATGGAAGATACATCCGCAGTAATATCGTAACCAAAGCGATCGAAGAGGCATACAAATCTTTTGTCATGATTCATAAGTTTCCTTTTACTGCATTGCATTTCACCTTAGACAGCACAAAATTGGATGTTAATGTGCATCCTACGAAAATGGAATTTAAATATGCAGACGGTGAGCAGTTGTTTTCGTTTGTGAAAGATAGTGTCCGCCAGGTCTTATTACAGCAGGAAATGATACAGGACGTGTCTCTTAGGACTGCAAAAGAAGAACGTGCCATCACTATTGAACGTCAGAGAAAGGATACCCTGCATGTACCTGAACCTTTTGAAAAGGAAGCACGCGCTGCCAGATACCAGCAGGCAGTTATAAAAAAGCAGGCAGAATTGTCGGAAACGAAAGTAGCAGAACAAACATCCCAAACAACAGATTTACAAAAAACAGCAGATACTGTTTTAAAAACAACAGATTACATTTCAAGATTATCAGAAGAACACAATGGGCATTCATCCCAATCTATAAAACAGCCGTCCGATATTTCATTAGAAAAAGCGGCAAATCAGCAAACGGCTTCAGAAGCAGACTATACAGAGGAACACAAGACTGCGGACTTAACCATTCCTGCATCGGTTAAAGAAAGCCTGTCAGCTTCTGACACGATACTGCCGGTGGAACAGAAGGGCATGGATATAAAAAATGAACAGCTTTCCATGCCGGTGGAACAGTTTCTATCAAAAGAAGCAAGGAAATCACACCGACTGATCGGGCAGGTGTTTAAAACCTATTGGATGATTGAATATGATAATAAACTGTATATTGTAGACCAGCATGCCGCACATGAAAAGGTTATGTTTGAGCGCTTTATGAAGCAGATGGCAAAAAGAAATGTCATTTCCCAACAGCTGCTGCCTCCCAAAGTAATTCATTTAGACAGTGTGGAACATACTCTGGTAATGAATAAAATGGATTTATTTAAGGAAACCGGTTTTGATCTGGAGGATTTTGGAGATGATTCTATTGTAATCCGTTCCATGCCGGACGATATTATGGGAGTAGAGCCGCAAAGCTTGTTTGATGCTTTGTTAAATTCTTTGGCAGAAGATACAGGGACGCTCAGCCTTGATTTTTTTGTAGAAAAACTCTCTACTATGGCATGCAAGGCGGCAATCAAGGGAAATTCCGAGATTTCTTTTAGGGAAGCAGATGCATTGATTGACGAACTGCTGTCTCTGGATAATCCCTATAACTGCCCGCATGGCAGACCTACTATGATTTCACTGACTAAAACAGAATTAGAGCGGAAATTTAAGAGAATCCAAAATTAGGAAATAGGAACCAAACACTTAAGAATAGGAGCAGACATGCAGACACAGATCACAAAAAGACCGTTAATCATATTGACCGGACCGACAGCCATAGGAAAAACCGCACTTTCCCTAAAGCTTGCAAAGGCAGTAAACGGAGAAATCATTTCCGCAGATTCCATGCAGGTATATCAGCTAATGGATATCGGAACTGCCAAAATAACGCCGGAAGAAATGGAGGGAATCCCTCATCATCTGATCGATGTATTAGAGCCCACGAAGGATTTTAATGTGGTAATTTTTCAGAAAATGGCAAAAAAAGCAATGGAAGAAATTTATGCCAAGGGGAAAATTCCTATCATTGCCGGTGGAACAGGCTTTTATATTCAGGCACTTCTTTATGATATTTCTTTTGAAGAAACGGAGGTTTCCGCTTACAGAGAAGAATTAGCGGCATATTATAAAAAACATGGAGCACATGCCCTGCATGAACGATTAAGGGAGATTGATCCAGTTTCCTACAAAGAAATACATGAAAATAACATAAAACGGGTAATACGGGCATTGGAATTTTATCATGATACTGGTTATCCTATTTCGAAGCATAATACAGAACAGAAAAAAAAGGAATCGCCATATCAATTTGCATATTTTGTTTTAAATGATGACAGAACCCTTTTGTATGAACGAATTGAAAAAAGGGTTGATGAGATGATGAAGCAGGGATTAGTGGAAGAGGTAAGAAAACTTTTGGAATATGGATGTACCAAAGATATGGTTTCTATGCAGGGGCTAGGTTATAAGGAGATCATTCCTTACCTCGACGGTAAATGTTCTTTGGAAGAGGCAGTTTATATTTTAAAACGGGATACCAGACATTTTGCCAAGCGGCAGCTTACATGGTTTAGGAGGGAAAAAGACGTAACATGGATAGAAAAGTCCTTGTTTGCTTCTGAAGAAGAGATGCTTCAATCTATGTTAGAGGCGTTATCAAAGAAACATATTATCTGATTTAGATACATTTAAGATACAGATTTGTAATAAAACAAAGGAGGATTTAGGATAATGTTTGACAGCTTGGAAAATGCATACCAGGCAATGGGAATATCAAAAGAAGTATTTGATTTTTGTCAGAGGATAGAGGTTTCGCTAGAGGAACGGTTTAGAGCAATTGATAAGATCACGGAATGTAACCAGTTAAAGGTTTTAAATGCCATGCAGAAACATCATCTTGCAGAGGCACATTTTGCACCTACAACGGGATATGGCTATAATGATATTGGAAGGGAGACTCTGGAAAAAGTATATGCTGATATTTTTGGCACTGAGGCGGCACTGGTGCGTCCACAGATTACCTGCGGAACCCATGCACTTTATCTGGCACTTTCTTCCAATTTGAGACCGGGAGATGAATTAATCTCTCCAGTGGGAAAACCTTATGATACGATGGAGGAGATCATCGGTATCCGTCCGTCAAGATGCTCCCTGGCCGAATATGGTGTCAGCTACCGACAGGTAGAATTATTACCGGATGGAACCTTTGATTACGAGAAAATTCGCAATTCTATTTCTGATAAAACAAAAATAGCTGCTATTCAACGCTCAAAAGGATATTTAACCAGACCTACCTTTAGTGTTGATCAGATTGGTGAATTGATTGCATTTATCAAACGAATCAATCCAGATATTATCTGTATGGTGGATAACTGTTATGGTGAATTTGTGGAGCTTAAAGAACCATCTAATGTAGGAGCAGATATGGTGGTGGGTTCTCTGATTAAAAATCCGGGCGGAGGACTTGCCCCGATTGGCGGATATATCTGCGGTACAAAAGAGTGTGTGGAAAATGCGTATTATCGTTTGACGGCACCGGGACTGGGCGGAGAAGTAGGTGCGACACTTGGGACCAATAAAGATTTCTTACAGGGACTGTTTATGGCACCTCAGGTAGTAGGAGGAGCATTAAAAGGAGCTATTTTTGCCGCAAATCTATATGAAAAACTGGGATTTTCATGTGTTCCAGACAGTAAGGAGTCACGTTACGATATTATTCAGGCAGTCACATTTCATGATCCGCAAAAAGTAATTGCCTTTTGTGAAGGCATTCAATATGCAGCTCCAGTGGATTCCCATGTTACACCGACGCCTTGGGCAATGCCAGGGTATGACAGTGATGTAATCATGGCAGCCGGTGCATTTATTTCTGGTGCGTCCATTGAACTTTCGGCAGACGCACCGATGCACGAACCTTATACAGTTTATTTCCAGGGCGGGCTCTCTTATCATCATGCAAAATTTGGTATTATGAAATCCTTAGCCCAGTTAGAAAAAAAGGGCTTGATCAAAGTTTTCTTGTAGATTTTGTCTAAATATGGTATTATTATCCAATGTGATAATTTTAGTCGGATTGCAAAGGAGTTTTTATATATGGCAGTTAATAATACTCGGAAAAACAATTGGGTTTTAATTGTTATTCTATTGTGTGGGATTGTTTTAGGAGGATATTTAGGTACTTTAGCTTCCAGGGTAAGTTTCCTGAGCTGGCTTGGATATGGTAATACGTTTGGACTCACTTCTCCGGTAGTGCTCGATCTTGGAATATTAGTATTCACTTTTGGGCTTACTATTACTATAAATATTGCCAGTATTATCGGTTTGATTATTGGTATTATTGTATACCGGTTGATCTAAAAGGACGGTGAATCTATGAATTTTCATGATAAAAAAGAAATACCACCTAAGTATATCTATCTGTTTTTAGCACTGATCTGTTTCATTTTACTGTTTTTTTCCGTTATATTTGAAAGCAGATTTTCACCGCTGAAAGCGGTAACCAGTGCGATCATTACACCAATGCAGTCAGGCATTAATGAGGTGGGAACTTCTATCTATAACAGAGTGACCAATACAAAAGAAAAAGAAGTGCTGCTGTCTGAAAATAAGGAGCTTCAGGCCAAATTGGATGAGTATTCGGCACAGATCAAGGTTTATGAACAGGAAAGCTATGAATTAAACCGCCTTCAGGAATTATTAAAGCTACAGGAACAATATACAGATTTTCGTACCGTGGGTGCACGGGTGATTGCAACAGATTCTACAAACTGGTTTAGTACCTTCGTGATTGACAAGGGAAAAGATGACGGGGTTCAGGTTGGCTGCAACATTTTGGCAGGTAACGGTCTGGCGGGTATTGTTACAGAGGTAGGCACTAATTATTCAAAGGTAAGGGCAATCATTGATGATAACAGCAGTGTCAGTGCAAGTATTTCAGGAACCGAGACATTATGCACAGTGACCGGAGATCTGTCTTCCATAAAAGAAGGGTATATCAATATCGGGTATATTAATAAATCAGATACTATTGAGGAAGGTGCAGAACTTGTCACTTCTCATGTGAGTAGTAAATTTTTACCCGGAATTTTAATTGGATATATTACGGAAGTAGAAATGGATGCCAATAATCTGACCAAATCTGCAAAATGTATTCCTGTTGTGGACTTTAACAACCTTCAGGAAGTATTAGTCGTTTTGGATTTAAAAGCAGATTATCACACGGATTCTGTTAATAAGAACATCTATGATAATATTACAAATACCGAAGAAACGTCTGAGAATAATACTAGCGAAGGGAACTCTGAGGATTTACCTTCCACAGAGGAAGGGACTGACCGGACAGAAGAAAATACCGATGAAGAAGATACCAGAGAAACAAGTCAGCCACAGGAAGAGGGCTCCTCTGAGGGCGGGTCTTCTGAGGAAAGTTCTTCTGAAGAAGGCAGCAGTTCCGAAGAGACACCATAGTATGATGCCAGGATCAAAAGCAGTTAGCAGTATACTTAAAAAACAATCCGAATTATGGAGATTAATATGAAAAGATGCATTACGATTGGAATTATTATAGTCATATGTTTTTTATGTCAGTCAACGATATTTCATTTTTTTGAATTGTCGGGCATTGTTCCTAATCTGTTGTTGATTGTAACGATGTCTTTTGGCCTGATGCGCGGCAGAAGAGAGGGTATGTTAGTCGGATTTTTTTCCGGACTTTTAAATGATATATTTTTTGGCAGTGTTATGGGACCCTATGCATTTATTTATATGACACTGGGATATATAAATGGATTTTTTCACCGCATCTACTATGTAGAGGATGTTTTATTACCTATGTTAATGATTACGTTAAATGATTTCGTATATAATATCATTGTATACGTTGTGTTTTTCCTGCTGAGAAACAGGCTTAATTTTCTGGATTATTTATCTACCATAATTTTCCCGGAAATGCTTTACACCATATTAATTACCTTGTTTTTTTACAAGCTGTTGGTACGTATTAATTTACGCTTGAAAAGAGTAAAAGAGGCTGAATAAAATGATAAAAGAACTATTGCGAGCAATGAAAGAATATATAATTGAATATATATCACATCGCCTGTTTATTATATCTGTTGTGATGTTTGTGCTTTTTTCGTTATTAATTGGGCGTTTGTTTACGCTTCAGATCATAGAAGGGGCAGAACATCTAAATAATTTTACTTACAAATCCAAAAAAACATTAACGGTAGAAGCAGCCAGAGGAAATATTTTTGATTGCAATGGTAATCTGTTAGCTTACAATCAATTAGCATATTCTGTTACTTTCGAGAACAGTTCAAAACTCACGGAAGTTGCAACAGAAAATGGGGTGTCGGAAAATGAGCTTAAAAATTCCATTGTGGCAAAAACAATTGAAATTTTAGAGCGGAACGGAGACGGTATCAGTGTTGATTTTCCTATTATTCTGGATAAAAGTGGAAATATGCGGTTTAATACTGGTTCTGAGGCCGAAAAGCTTCGTTTTCTCGCAGAGGTTTATGGACAATCTTCTTCGGAACAATTAACAGAGGAACAAAAAAAATCATCTGCTCAGGATATCTATAACTACTTGGCCGGAGAAAAGCAGTTTAATATTTCATCTGAATACAGTATAGAGCAGGCATTAGAGATTATGGAGGTACGTTATGCTTTATGGCTGAACAGATTCCAGCAGTATCTTCCTGTTACGATCGCAGTTGATATCAGCGATGAAAGTGTGGCTGAAATCAATGAGTACAGCTCTGATTTGATGGGAATAGATGTTATCGTAGATTCTATCCGTGTTTATAATGATGCGGAATATTTTGCACATATTATAGGTTATATTGGTGCGATTTCTACCGATGAAATGAAAAGACATAATGAAGAATTATCCGAGAAAAATCAATACAGCAGTAATGATATGATCGGTAAAACCGGATTAGAGCAGATATATGAGAGCACTTTGCGCGGGACAAACGGTATTGAAGAGGTATATGTTGATAATCTGGGAAAGATTATTGACCGTACCAATAATGAGGACTCCGTTGCAGGGGAAGATATTTATTTAACCATTGATTCTGAATTACAAAAATATTGTTATGATACTCTGGAAAAAGAAATTGCCAGTGTATTATTATCCAATATAACAGATGAAGAGGTGGATGAAGAAGAAATTACCGATAAAAGGATACCCGCACATGATGTATATTACGCATTATTTGATAATAATGCATTGGATATTACACACCTTGCGTCAGAACATGCAGGTGCTTATGAAACAACTGTTAACAATACTTTAAACACCACAAGAGAATATGTTCTTTCCCGTATCCGCAGTATTTTAACAACAGAAAATACATCCATGAACACTCTGGATGATGAATATACATCCTATATGGAATATATTTATTCCACATTATCTGAAAATGGTATTTATAACACAAAGAAAATCGAAAGTACGGATGAAACATACAAGGAGTATGTTGCTGGTAATATTTCTCTTGGAACATATCTTCAATATGCGATCAATCAGGGAGCTATTGATATTTCTTCATTTGAACTGACCAGTGATTATTATGATTCCCAGGAAGTGTATAATGCCCTTGTGGATTATCTAGAGAATCTTCTGTCAAATGATACGGAATTCGACAAATTACTCATGAAATTCATGATAAAATCCAATAATGTGAGCGGTGCACAGGTAATTCACATTATGTATGAACAAGAAGTATTAGATAAGGATTCTGATGAAGATTATGCAGATTTTATATCAGGTAAATTATCGGATTATAAATTTATCCGAAGAAAGATCAATAATCTGGAAATTACGCCAGCCCAGCTGGCATTAGATCCCTGTGAAGGCTCTGTTGTGGTTACGGATACCAATAGCGGGGAAATTCTGGCTATGGTAAGTTATCCAAGTTACGATAATAATTTGTTGACAAATTCCGTGAATTCCGAATATTATGCAAAGCTGATCGAAGATAAGACAAAACCATTATATAACCGTGCAACCCAGCAGAGAACAGCTCCGGGTTCCACATATAAAATGTTAACTACTATTGCAGGTGTTGAAGAAAATGCAATTAATCTGGACACGATAATTGATGCTGAAGGAATCTTTGAAAAAGATTCTCCGCCGCCAAAATGCTGGTATTATCCTGGACATCATGGTGAAATTGGAATTGAAGAAGCTTTGGAAGTATCATGTAATTATTTCTTTTATGAGGTTGGATACCGTCTGGGAGGCGGGGAAAATAATTTCTCGGATGCAGACGGACTTTCAAAATTATCTAAATATGCCTCTTTATTTGGATTAGATACCAATTCAGGCATTGAATTAGATGAGATTGATCCTAAGGTATCGGATGAAACTGTAGTGCGAAGTGCCATTGGACAGGGAACCAATTCGTATACTCCGACACAGCTGTCCCGTTATGTTACTACAGTTGCTACCAGCGGGACCTGTTATGATTTAAGTATCATTAAAGAGATTAAGAATTTAGAAGGAAAAACAACTTATACCAATCCCCATAATATCCATGGCACAATGAATATTGATCAGTCTCTTTGGAATACGGTTCATAATGGTATGCGCCGGGTAGTAAAGAATCATACGCCTGAAGATATGCTGATCAATCAGATTAATGTAGATGTTGCAGGTAAAACGGGTACTGCGGAAGAAAATCTGGCAAGACCTGCACATGCGCTATTTGTTTCGTATGCACCTTTTAATAATCCGGAAATATCAGTAACTACTGTTATTCCGTATGGATATTCATCAGGTAACGCAGAGGAGCTGGCCGGATTTATTTATGCATATTATTTTGATCCTGATAAGTTAAAGGATGCATCTATAACAGGTAATGTAAATATGGCAGATTAGCAAAGAAAATAACCTGCTGATTTTATAAGATATACGCAGGAAATCAATTTTGCATGGCAGAATTGCTTATAAATATTGAGGTGTTTTATGAAAAATACAGTTATTATTAAAGGAAATCGCTATGGTATTTCCATTGTGCTGAATAAAGATTTGGAATTTTCCGAATTACTAAAGGATTTGGAGTCAAAGCTGGAGGGTGCAGAAGAATTTTTTGATAGTGACAAACAGCTTGCCGTAACCTTTGAAGGCAGAAATTTATCTAACGAAGAATTGGATGAGATCCTTTCCGTTATCAAAAAAAATTCCAGGCTTAATATCCAATATGTCATGGAAGAAAATAGTGAGCTGGAAACTACCTTTTTTGATATTATACAAACTGCAAAAGAATCCGAAACACCGGTGGCAGAAATTTCTGATACACCAATTGAAGTATCCGGTATTCTGGATACCATGCAAAAAACGAATCAGCCTGTTTCTAAAGATGAACCAGTAGCGGATCATGACAATGCAGGAATGTTTTATAAAGGAACATTGCGTTCAGGCCAAACACTGGAATCAAAAGAATCTTTGGTTATCATAGGAGATGTTAATCCCGGAGCAACTGTAATAGCAGGTGGAAATATTGTTATTATCGGTACATTAAAAGGAAATGTAACGGCTGGTTCTAACGGGAATACCAATGCCTTTGTTATGGCATTGTCAATGGATCCGATTCAGATACAGATAGCGGACGTCATTGCAAGAAGTCCTGATGCAAAAAAACATTCCAAACAAAAACAGGAAGCTATGATTGCTACGATTGTGGATGATCAAATCTGTATAGAGTCTGTCTCAAAAGCAGCAATTCAAGATATTAATTTTTAAAGTAATTTTAATGGAGGATAAAGTATGAGTGAAGTAATTGTAATTACATCTGGAAAGGGAGGCGTTGGCAAGACAACAACAACAGCCAATGTGGGAACCGGATTGGCAAAACTGGATAAAAAGGTTGTATTAATTGACACGGATATAGGACTTAGAAATCTGGATGTTGTAATGGGACTGGAAAACCGCATCGTATATAACCTTGTTGATGTCGTAGAGGGAAACTGCCGTTATAAACAGGCATTGATCAAAGATAAAACTTATTCAAATCTTTTTCTGCTGCCATCTGCACAGACAAAAGATAAATCTTCTGTTTCACCGGAACAGATGAAAAAATTGGTGGAGGAGTTAAAAAAAGAATTTGATTATATTATTCTGGATTGTCCGGCAGGCATTGAACAGGGATTTAAAAATGCGATTGCTGCGGCAGACAGAGCATTGATCGTTACCACTCCTGAAGTTTCGGCTATTCGTGATGCAGACCGTATCATTGGCTTGCTGGAGGCAAATGATATCAAGAAAATAGATTTGATCGTAAATCGTATCCGTATGGATATGGTAAATCGGGGCGAAATGATGTCTATAGAAGATGTTGTTGAAATATTGGCCATAGATTTGATTGGGGCGGTTCCGGATGATGAAAACATTGTTATTTCCACGAACCAGGGACAACCTTTGGTTGGAGACGGTTCCCTTGCAGGAAAAGCATATTTTAACATATGTAAACGAGTTTTAGGAGAAGAAGTGGAATTTTTAGATTTGAATGAGTCTGGTTTCTTTAAAAAACTATCCAAGTTATTTAAAAAGGCTAACTAAAGAGATAGGAGCGATATTATGGGATTATTTGATTTATTTAACAAAAAGAAATCGTCTGGTGATTATGCAAAAGATCGTTTGAAACTATTACTGGTATCGGACCGTGCCAATTGTTCACCAGATATTATGGAACAGATAAAAAATGACATTATCGAGGTAATATCCAGATATATGGAAATTGATGCTTCGGGTCTGGATATCCAGATTACCCAGACAGAATCTGAAGGCGGTCATGGCAGTGTTCCGGCTCTATATGCGAATATACCAATCAAGGATTTAAAATCAAAAACAGTCAAATGACAGACTGTAAAGTAGTATCAGGAGGACAATATGTTAAAAAATTATCATTTAAGAAATTACAATTTCAAATTATTAATATTGGTCCTGATTGCAGGTGTTTTTGGTACTTTAATGATCAATAGTGCAGATAGTTCCTATTTCAAAAAACAGGTTATGGGATTTACTATCTGTATTACCGGTCTTATAGTTTTATCATTAATTGATTATAAATTTATCAGTAAATTTCATCTTCTTTTATATGCGTTAAATCTTCTTTTACTGACTGCGGTCCCCCTGTTTGGTTCTTCTGCCAATGGGGCAAAACGCTGGCTTGGTTCTGAAAATTTGATAAAGATACAGCCGTCTGAGTTTTCAAAAATTATTTTGATCATTTGTGCAGCACGATATTTAGAGGAGCACAAAGATTCCATTAATACTTTTAAAACATTGGTTATTTATGCAATATTTTGTGCAATTCCACTGATATTAATTGTTCAGCAGCCGGATTTGTCCACAACTGTTGATATTTTTATTATATTGTTTACAATGCTTTTTGTAGCCGGATTAAGCTATAAGATTATCGGAATTGCCATATTGTGCCTTGTTCCGTTAGCAGGCAGCTTTATCTGGTATATTAAACGACCTAATCCTTTATTTTTTCAAGAATATCAGGTGACGCGAATTCTGGCTTTTTTATATCCTGAAGATTATACGTCTACCACGCAGTATCAGCAGGACAATTCCGTTATGGCGATAGGCTCTGGTCAGCTTTTTGGAAAAGGGCTTAACAGTTCTACGCTGGCAACGGTAAAAGATGCAAACCTGATTTCGGAGCAGCAGACGGATTTTATATTTTCTGTTGTAGGAGAGGAATTAGGTTTTATTGGAAGTATTCTGATTGTTGTAATTTTGGGGTTGATTGTGGTACAATGTATAAAGACTGCAAGAAAAGCAAATGATGACAAGGGGATGTATATTGCAACGGGAGTTGCCGTTTTAATTGGATTTCAAACATTTATTAATATTGGTGTAGCAACCTCGTTACTGCCTAATACAGGTATACCACTTCCATTTATTAGTTATGGATTATCCTCATTAGTCAGTTCCTGTGCGGCTATAGGTTTAGTGATGAACGTGTCGTTACAGCGTAGAAAATACTAGAGATAGTGTCAAGTAGATGATGAAAATCTGCAAGACGGGAATTGCCCGCATTAAAATCTGCTTACTCAAGGTATCATGTGCATGAAAATTGCTTCGCAATGATACATTTGGAGACTATCGCAGCAAACAAAGTTTGCAAAGCAAAATTGGTTACAATAAATAGGGAGGGGTAAGAATGAATATTGGGTTAATTGCACATGATGCGAAAAAGAAACTGATGCAGAATTTTTGTATTGCTTACAGGGGGATATTAAGCAAGCATGAATTGTATGCTACCGGAACAACCGGGCGTCTTGTGGAGGAGGTTACAAATTTAACAGTGCATAAATATCTGGCAGGTCATTTAGGTGGTGAACAGCAGTTAGGATCGGAAATCGAGCATAACGATATCGATATGGTTATTTTTTTACGAGATCCTCAAAATCCTAAGTCCCACGAACCGGATATTAATAATATTTTTATGTTATGTGATGTACATAACATTCCATTAGCTACAAATCTGGCAACGGCCGAATTGCTGGTAAAAGCTTTAGAGCGAGGAGATTTAGATTGGCGTGAGATGTTTAAATAAAAGTTATAAAAAAGTCCTTGTTTTCATTATAACCGTTATATGTAATGTTTCTCTTTTATCCGGGTGCGGCAGTACAGCTTATAATACCCAGAGTCCGTTGCATATAAGTTCAAAAGTGAATCTGCCGATTGTCAGACCTTTGGGTTTGGCGAATGAAAATGTTGTCATTCCATATGATGCATATGTATATGATGATACTGATTTTGAATATGAAGCAGGTTTGCTGATTAATCAGACTAAAAATTCTGTTGTGTGTGCAGTAAATCCCCACAAACGGATTTATCCTGCCAGTATGACGAAAATATTGACGGCTATTGTTGTAATGGATGCAGTTAACAGCGGACAGATTTCTTTATCCGATACTGTTGTGGTACAAAAGAAAATTGAATTTAATGAAGATAATGTTACATCATTGAACTTGCAGCCAGGAGATTATATAACAATTAATGAGTTATTACATGGTCTGCTGATAGCATCTTATAATGATTGTGCGATTGTGCTTGCACGTTATGTTGCCGGTTCGGTGGGGGATTTTGTGGATTTGATGAATGCAAAAGCCGCACAGCTTGGTGCGACCAATTCACATTTTGTAAATCCGCATGGTCTGCATGATAATAATCATTATACGACACCTTATGATTTATATCTTCTTTTTAAGGAATTTTTAAAAAATGATACATTAGTCCAGATTGACAGCAATGGTACATATTTACTTACTATGTATAGGGATTCTGAAAAAGTGGAATTATCAATAACTTCCACAAATGGATTTCTTTCCAATGCAGTGAGTATGCCCACAGGTTATCATATTACAGGATGGAAAACCGGAACTACAGAAAAAGCCGGCAGTTGTATTATTCTGGAATTTGTAAAGGATGAAACACAAGAGGAGTATATCTGCCTTGTTTCAAATGCTTTAGATCATGAAACTCTTTACAAAAATGTGGAGGACATGTTGAGGGAAATATACTAAAGGATATGCAGTACAAAAATATTGTCAGCTGCGAGAATAGGAGACAGAAAAATGATTGAGTTAGTTGTAGGTGAAAAAGGAAAAGGTAAAACCAAAATGCTTATGGCAAAAGCAAACAATGATATTAAAATAACCGGTGGTAATATTGTTTATCTCGATATCAATAATAAGCATATGTATGAGCTAAGCAATCGTGTCCGTCTCATCAATGTTCCGGAATATCATATTTGTTCTGCTGATATGTTTATTGGTTTCATCTATGGTATTGCATCACAGGATCATGATTTGGATTGTATGTTCCTGGATAATTTTATGTCTATATCATGTATTGATTCTGTAGAAGATGCAGACCGGCTTATAAAAGAGATTTCTGCTATATCCGAGATGTTTGAGATTGATTTTGTTATTGGAATTTCAATTAGTAAGCAGGAATTAACCCCGTATCTTCAAAATCTTGTAGCTGTAGCATTATAAGTCATAAATTGTGGAAAAACTACATAAAGCTGCCGCTGATAGAAGATTAAAAAAGCGGCAGCTTTCTTTATGTGATTATATTTCACTATTCATGCGTCCATAATAAGAAATAGCATATAAGCCGCCAATTCCTACTACTGCATATATGATTCGGGTAAGCAGGGACATTTGTCCGAATAAAGTACTTACGAGATCAAAATCAAAAAAGCCAATTAAACCCCAGTTAATGGCTCCGATCAGAACAACAGTTAATATAGTGTAATCTAATGCCTTCATAATTTACTCCTTTCTGTATGCATAATCATACATTTGAATATTAATAGTTTTTGAATAATTTATAAAAATTATGCATAAATATTGTAGTTATTTTTGAAAAATGGTACAATAGAAAAATGTAAATTTGTGGAGGTGTTTTAATTTGAGAGGAACTGATGAAGGGAATTATTCCAATCAATTTAAAATAAATATCGGTACGATTATATTTATTATAATTTTTATCTATCTTGTTATGCGTATTCTTCTTTCCTTACAAAAGGAAACCTTATCCATATATGAAGTACAAAACAGCTATATTGATACAAACATCAGTACCACAGCACTTATCATTAGAGAGGAAAAACTGATAAATGCTGATAATTCCGGATATGTAAGTTACTATGTCAGGGATGGTGAAAAGATTGGTAAGAATAAAACGGTTTATACAATTGATGAGACAGGCAGTGTTTATGAAAAAATAAAAGATTCCGATTCGGATGCTCTTACAATATCGGATGAAGGACTGGCAGAAGTACGTACCCGCATTTCTAATTTTGAAAATTATTTCGATTATTCTGATTTTGCTGATGTGTACAATTTTAAATATGATATAGAAAACGCTGTATTAGAACTGACAAACGAGGCATTAATTGAACAGCTTACTTCATTAGGTGATAGCAGTACAGATGTTTCTACTTATAAAAAAGTTGCTGCTACTGATGCGGGAATCATAACATATTATCAAGACGGCTATGAAAATTTTGATATTCACAATTTCAAGGCTTCTGATGTTAATAAAAGTAATTACAAAAAAACAACTTTGAAAACGGGAGAAATTATTAATTCAGGGGAACCGGTATATAAGCTGATCACTTCGGAAAACTGGTATCTGATTGCTCCGGTTTCGGAAAAAGAAGCAGAAGAATTAAAAAAGAAGGATTATGTGCGAATCAATATTCACAATAGTTCTAAAAATATCACCTGCAATTTTGAATTGACTCAAAAAGATAATAAAGATTTTATTATATTATCCTTAAACCAGCAGATGGTTAATTATATAAATGACAGGTACATAGATATTGTGATTCTAATGGATCAGAATAACGGATTGAAAATTCCAAATACTTCTATTACAAAAAAAGAAGTGTATAAAATTCCTGTCGCATATCTGTCAAAGGGATCTGATTCCACAGATAACCGTTTTCTCAATGTAAAAAAGCTGGATGAAAAAGGAGAAGTTACCATTAAACAGACAAGCCCGGATATTTATAAGATAGATGAAGAATTCTGTTATGTAGATCCAAATGATTTTGCAGCAGAGGATGTACTGGTAAATACAGATAATAATGAAACCATTGCACTTTCTAAAGCATCTACGGTACAAATTGAAGGCGTTTTCTGTGTCAATCAGGGAATTGCGGCATTCAGATATATAGAAATTCTTTATGAGGATGATGAATATACCATTGTAAATGCAGACGTAAATTACAGTATAGCATGGTATGATAGAATTGTCCTGAATCAATCTCTTGTAAAAGAGAATCAAATTATTAAATAAAAGAGGTGTTAATTTTGGTAGTAGATAATTATAAGTATATCAGGGAACAGGTGGAAACTACAGCCAGAAATTGTGGAAGAGATCCTCGGGATATCACTTTGATTGCAGTCAGTAAAACGAAACCGTTATCCGATATTGAGGAACTAATCCAAATCGGTGTAGATGATTTCGGAGAAAATAAAGTTCAGGAATTATGTGATAAATACGAAAATGTATCCAAACCCGTCAGATTTCATTTAATTGGTCATTTACAGACGAATAAAGTGAAATATGTTGTAGATAAGGCTTGCCTGATCCATTCTGTGGATACTGTTAAACTGGCTAAAGAGATTCAGAAAGAAGCTTTCAAGAAACCGGTAACGGCTCAGATTTTAATTGAAGTAAATGTGGCAGAAGAAGAGAGCAAATTTGGGCTTCATGTTGACGAAGTAATACCATTTATAGAGGAAATATCCAGTTATCCTAATGTTCATATAAACGGTTTGATGACAATTGCACCATTTGTCGAAAATCCTGAGGAAAACCGAAATTATTTCCGTATGTTAAAGCAATTATCACTTGACATAATATCGAAAAACATTGATAATGTTGATATGAATGTATTATCGATGGGTATGACAAATGATTACAAAGTTGCTATCGAAGAAGGAGCAACCATGGTGCGGGTAGGTACTGCAATATTTGGTGCCCGTAACTATTCTAATAAAGGAGATTAATCATGGCAAAAAGCGGAATGAGTAAATTTATGGATTTTCTTAAGCTCTCGGATCCGGAAGAGGATTTTGATGATGACTTATTTGATGATGAGGAAGATGATGAGGACTATTATGAACCTCCCAAAAGAAAAGCAAAAGAAAAGCCAGCAAAAACATATTATGACGATGATGATTTCGAAGATGACTATGCACCAAAAAAGCAAAAGCCAAAGCCTTCTAAGGTATCAGGTCCAAGTAAATTAGTATCTATTAACAGCCGCAACAATAATAGGAGTAGTAATCAAGTGTATGTAATCAAACCACAGGAATTTAACGAAGCACAAAAAGTAACTGACTATTTGAAGGAAGGCAGAACCATCGTAATCAATATGGAAGGAATCGAGGTACATGCTGCACAGAGAATTATTGACTTTATCGGAGGGGCATGTTATGCATTAGACGGTTCCCTACAGGCAATATCTGCCAATATTTTTATCGCAGCACCTCATAATATCGATGTGACAGGTGACTTACGGGATGAAATATTAAATGACTCAACTCTTTCTCCTGAATTGAGTGCATTTTAGCTTGCTTTAACTATATAATATGTGTATTAGGGTAGGAGGAGATTAGTATGTTAACACCAGTAGATGTACAAAACAAATCATTTAAGGGCGGTATCGGTTTTGATAAAAAAGAAGTTGAAACCTTTATGAGTGAATTATCAGCCGATTATGAAATGCTATATCGTTCCAATGTAGAATTAAAGGACAAGGTGGCAACATTAAATGAGAGTCTTCAGCATTACAGATCTATAGAAGATTCAATGCAAAAGGCATTAACACTTTCGGAAAAGACTGCGGAAGAGACTATAAATGCAGCAAATGATAAGGCTCGCCAGATTACAACAGAAGCAGAGAAGAAAGCAGAGACAATATTAGCTGATGCAAAAGAAGAATTATCAGATACAAAAAATGAGATTTACCGTCTCCAGCAGCAGCATGCGAAATTTAAAGCACAATTTACGAAGGTTCTGGAATCACAATTAAAAATTATGGATGGGGAAATGGTAGATATTGATTTAGGACCTGATTTTGAAGGGAATTCCTATGGTGATAATGGATATGGGAATTTTTCCGGTGGTGGTCTTGGAAGTGAAGGAGGATTAGGTGGTTTCGGAGGAGGTTATGTTGGAAGCGGTTCCGAGGGCTTCGAACGAACCAATCAGGATCCGACATTCAGCCACGGAACCTTAAATATGGATCCATTTGCGGATGCAGCAAGTGGAGGAGGTCGTTTCAGCAGACAGACAGGCGGTGCTTATAATGGAAATAGTTCTAAGAAGAGTACTGGTAATAAGAAAACTGAAAATAAATCATCTCTTAATGTAAAACAGGTAAAACCAGGAGCTAATAAGGTTAAAAAGAATTTTAATACAGTGGCTAATGATAGTAAAGCTTCTGCGGTGAAACAAAATACAGCAGCTAAAGTATCTGAACAGGTGAAGCCGGAACCTGTAAAATCACAGCCTGTAAAGCCGCAAACGGTGAAACCACAGACAGACGCTTCTACATTACATACACAACATACACAGGCGACTGCAAAATCTGTGACAGCAACAAGCAATACACAGAATATGCAGACTTCAGCAGGCAATTATCAGAATAGATCAACGACAGTTGCAAAACCACAAACATCCAAGGCTTCATCTGGTACAACGCAAAGTATACCACCAAAGCCTCAAAGACAAACGCCGCCAGCCAAAGAGCCGGTTCAGGTTTCAGGTGAAGTTGAAGACAGAATAAATGAATCCACTATGCTGGATTCCCAAGATAATTACAATACAGGTTTTGATTTTGTGGAAGAAGAGTCTGCAACATCTTATGAATTTCAGGAAACGTCTGTGGATACTGACAATCATTTTGACAGTGATGCTGTTTCCGGTGAAGTAGAGGATAGAATAAATGAGTCCACTATGCTGGATTCCGAGGATAATTATAACACCGGATTTGATTTTGTCAGTGAAGAAACATATTCATCGTACGACGGTTTATCTGAAGAAGGAATGAATGCCGATGAAGATACCTATGTCGGAGAAGTAGAAGATAAGATTAATGAGTCTACTATGCTGGATTCCGAAGATAATTACAATGATGGATTTGATTTTGTGGTTGGCAATGAAGAAGACGAGGAAATACCAACAATTTCCCAAGGACTTAATATTGATCCATTCCATGAAAATAAAGATGATGAAGTATTCGTAGGGGATGTAGAAGATAATTTAAACAAGTCTACTCTTATTGGTAATGGGGATGATGAAGAGGAAGGATTTAATTTCTTATAGGCGATAAATGAATGATTACGCTTTAGGAGATACAATGATATGGCAGAAATAACAGTTCATAAGGATGGAAAACCAGCATATGATATTGTGTTCAGACAAAATTATGCTGATTTATTAGAGAAATTAGAAAAATTAAATATTAAAAGACGTCGCATTTGCGTTGTTACAGAAACCAATGTCTCACGATATTATCTGGAAGAAATACGTGAATTAATTGAGCCAAACTGTATGGAGTATACATCTTTTGTTTTTAAAGAGGGAGAAGCCAGCAAGAATCTGAACACTGTAAAGGATTTGTATGAGCATTTGATTTTAGCCAAATTTGACCGCAATGATTTATTAATTGCATTAGGCGGTGGTGTTGTTGGAGATTTAACAGGATATACGGCGGCAACCTATTTGAGGGGTATTGACTTTATACAGCTGCCCACCAGTCTTCTGGCTCAGGTTGACAGCAGTATCGGAGGTAAGACAGGGGTAGATTTTGATTCCTATAAGAATATGGTAGGGGCTTTTCATCAGCCCAAACTTGTATATATGAATTTATCTACGCTTTTAACCTTGAATGAGAGACAGTTTCATTCCGGACTTGGTGAAATTATCAAGCATGGTCTGATTAAAGATAGAGCTTATTATAACTGGATTCACATGAATTACGATAAAATTAACAGCAAAGATTTGAATGTACTTCAGGAATTGGTAGTAAGAAGCTGTAATATCAAACGAATGGTGGTTGAAACGGATCCAGAAGAAAAAGGAGAACGTGCTTTATTAAATTTTGGACATACATTAGGTCATGCTATAGAGAAACAGATGAATTTTCAGATGCTTCATGGAGAATGTGTAGCAATCGGGTGTATATTAGCAGCAATCATATCCAAAAATAAAGGAATGTTATCTGAAAAAGATATAGCCGACATACAGGAAAGTTTTGCAGCATTTCATTTTCCTTTATTGCCTCATGATATTGATGTGAAGGATATTATTCATATTACAAAAAATGATAAAAAAATGAATGCTGGCACGATTAAATTTATATTATTAAGAGAGATAGGAGATGCATATATTGATCTGACTGTATCTGATCAGGATATGGAAAATGCCATACAGGAATTGTTGCGGATAGATGAATAAATGCAGAATAATTTTATGGAACAATCAGATATTAAGACTTCAGTCCATAAGAAGAATCTGATTGCAGGCAGTTACCTGCCTGCAATTATTTCTTTTCTGGCATTGGTTTTTGTTGATCAGATTACAAAGTATTATATTGACCATACTATGGATTTATATGCCTCTGTTCCGGTTATTAAGAACATATTTGAAATTCATTATATCCGCAATTCCGGAGCCGCATGGGGAATGTTTGAAAATAAGCAGATACTGTTTTATATCTGTACGGTTATTGTACTGATAATCGGATGTGTTTTTTATGTTCGATGTGCCAGATCAGGCAGATATAAAGATATAAAAGTTCTGTTGGTTCTTATTTTGTCCGGAGCTGTTGGTAATTTTATTGACCGTCTGCGTTTTCAGTATGTGATTGATTTTTTATATTTTCAA
>JAIDOW010000038.1 GCA_029063085.1 Lachnospiraceae bacterium | reverse complement strand
GTAAATCACATATTTGGATACATTTTTCTGTTTATTCCACTCCAGGGTAATACGGTTCACTTCTTCCGATGCCACCTTTAACCGGATATCCACCTTGCTGTCCTTTGTCCTCGCACTGACCGGATCACTGTATGCCTTTTTGTTATTGTTTTTCACGACAACCAGACGGTACCAGTATTTCTTATAGAATTTTACTTTTTTATCAATGTACGTTTTGCTGTTCTTCTTAACCTTGGCAATCCTCTTATACTTGCCTTTTTTGCTGGTTGCACGCTGTATCTCATACCGCTTGACATTCTTCTGCTTTTTCCACGTAAGCTTTATCGTGCTGTCCGTATCTCCCTTTGCCTGAAATCCAAACTTACTTTTGGCAGCTTTTTTAGGATTTTTACCGGCATTTCCCGTATCCTCCGTGGAAGGCACCACAGGGTCACTCCATGCGGCCTCACCACCGGACGAAACATACACTGTACACTGCGCCTGCACCTTCCCGCCCGGAGCGGATACCGTTACCACAGCCGTGCCCGCCCGGACCGCTGTGATAACTCCGTTGGAATCAACCTGCACAACCTGGGTATTATCGCTTTTATATGTAAGCAGCTGTCCGTCTGCCAGATCCGGCTCTGTTTCCACATCCAGTTCTGCCTTTTCTGAAATATTCAGCCTTATCATGTCCTGCACTTCAATGGAACTGACCGGGATATCAACATCTTCCTGATGTACAAAACCGGTGCTGTGCCCATCCTTGTATAAGGCACCGCTGCAATTCCTGAAATAATAATAATCCTTACAGACACCGGTTATCACAATCTGCTCGTCTTTCGCCAGTTCCCCCTTTTTATTCCGTTCTCCGGCAGTAATACCCTTGTAAACATTGGATGTGCCTTTTGCACAGGCAGTGCATTCATCCATGCTTTCATATACCGTTACCACGCATTCTGCCCGGCAGCTCCCGTCCGGGCTGGAAACAGCTATTTTTGCCTCTCCTTCTCCTGCTCCTGTCACAGCACCGTTGCTGTTAACCTCTGCAATCCCTGTATCGCTGCTTGAATATATAAGCTTCTGCCCTGCCGCCAGCTCCGGCTGTATCCTGACATCCAGGGCCGCCTGATCGTATATGTCAAGCGGCATCATTTCCGCAACGGTAATGGATATGACTGGGATATGCACATCTGATTTCCTGATAAATCCAGTGTTGTTGTTATCTATGTATGTGTTTCCGGAAGCATTTACGAAATGATAGAAATCCCCGCAGACACCATTTATCATGATCTGCTCATCCTTCAACGCTTCCCCTTTTTTATCCTGTGTCTCCACTTTAGCGTCTGTCGTGGCACCCCTGTAGACATCTGTCTTTTTCTTTACAACGGCCCTGCACTGGGCCACATTTTTATATACCGATACAAACACTTCCTCTTTGAATGTCTTGTTATCCTTGGTATGGACCGTCAAAGTCAGCATTCCTGTGCCTTCTGCCTGTGCTTCCAGCTTACACCTGCCGCTGCCTGTTTTTACCACCTTAAACACATTCCCGTTACTGCTCTTATAGGAACTGTCTTTCACTTCATGGTTCTTGATCTCAAAGCGGAATTCTTCCGATGTCCTGCCTGTTGACATCGACATATGGTGCCGGGATTTTGTTCCATTCCCTATGTATATGCTGACTGTAGAATCAGCAGCATGGACATCACCCTTTGGCAGCAGCATACATATCATGATACACGCAAGCATCATGAAACAGCGTCTAAATTTTAAACAACTCATTTTCATTCACCGCCCCTTTCATCATTTGTTTTCAACTGAGCATGCTGAAAACTGTTACCATTCTCCTAACTACAATTCACACTTATTATATCAATTATACTGGGACTCTTTCATGCCTGCCGTTCGACA
>JAIDOW010000037.1 GCA_029063085.1 Lachnospiraceae bacterium | reverse complement strand
TACCAAAACAATATGTCCTATAGGGAATTGAGTAGATTGTCCGGCATATCTTTGTCTTCTTTGAACGATATTGCAAATTTTAAAAAAGAGCCAAAGCAATCTACTATGATTTCTATCGCACGTGCACTAAATATGGAAGTATCTGAAATTTTTGATTTAAATTGGAGGAAGTGAATATGGATATTAACAACGAAGAAAATGTTAGAATTGTGGTTATAAATATATCTAATGTGCTAGGATCCAGTGTATATGATGAAGCTATTTTACCTATCAGCCAGGCAACTGAGTTTGTCAGCAAATATGTAGATATGAAAAAATATAGAGTTGTCACTATATAAAATTATATACATATATTTTGTTACAGATAAAAACAAGAGCAGATTGGGCGGTCTGCTCTTGTTTTTATCTTTACTGATACATTTACAATATGTAAATGTCACTTATTATATAGGAGGTATTTTATATGGATAATCAAGATAAATCCAATGAAGCCAATTCAAAGAAAAACAATATTACTGAACTCTTAAATAATTATTCTCATACCATGGAAAAATTAAACAACACCAAGAACACTGGTAAATGCCGTATAAGTGTACGGATTTCATAAACTGTTTTTGTTTTGAATATGCCCTTCATGCCTAAGCAATTCATATAACATGAATTACAAGGGCAGGAATGTATGAACTTAGTCAACTCATAGTGTTCTATAAAATAAATCGTAATTGAGGGTTGCTATCCCTCAGTGCTGGGAAGCTTTTTATAGTGAATATACAGTACAGTATGGCTACAACGTGGCTGGAAACGGCGAGCGTGAACGCACTCCGAAAAGGATGCCAGTAATGGCAGGAAAACATACTGTTGGTTACGGGTGAAAGCCCTAAGTAACAATGCCTGTGGAGGGCAAGACCACCAATCAGCAGCGGATCCCCTAAGTCTGATCTTGATCAGATATGGAAGTGTTCAGAGAGTATAAACGATTTTGAGCCGAAAGACTTGTAACAGGTACTCCAAACCAAGAAGGAAAACTTGCTCGTGACTGAGTAAAACCAAAAGAGTGATGCTGCTCTCCTATTTCTTAATAGCAACTATATTATTTAGGAAGATATAGGATAATGCAAAATTATTAAAAAATATTGTATTTCTAATTTTTCACAATATTTCATCTTTTCCATAATTATCACCAGATTATTTTCCACGTTACAGCATCCTGCATTTTATGTTACTCCACATAACATAAAACCAGATAATTATCCTCAGGCTCTATATAGATGTATCCACAATAACAAATCTAAATAGTACGATATTCTCAACAAAAAACAAAGAACTTACTGCATTTGGAAATACATTGGATGAAATACGCGGGAAAATAATTAATGTTTTTGACGCATGGGAACGTGGTGGCTTTAAGGGAGATTCCGGAATTATAGATACTTTCATTTCCCAGAAAAAAGGAAAAAGCAAATTAACTCCCGAATTATTCAGCCAATTTGAAATATTTAAAGAAGAATTTAACAACTCATCTCTAAGCGCCGAGGCATTAGGCGAAAAAATGAAAAATGTTGACAGCCGGATCATTTCCTATGCCAAAACATGTAAAAATGGTGAATTAACAACCAAAGGGTTTAAGCAATCATTAGATGACTTATTTTATTCCGCTAAGGCAAGCACCGGTAACGCACTCAGTCAGGTCTTCAAAGTTACCGGCAATATAATCCTAGATAAATTGATTTCCAAGGGTCTTACATTAGCCTATACTGCTATTGATAATCTAGTACATAAAACAGAAAAAGCAAAGGAACGCATTCAGGAAGCAAATAATACATATCAAACTTCCAAATCAGAACTGCAAAGCCTTCAAGCGGAATTTACTGCAACCACACAGAGAATTGACGAGCTAAATTCAAAGAAAAAACTGACTTTTACAGATAAGAGTGAACTGGAAGCGTTAAACTCACAAAATGCTGAATTGGAGCATTCTGTGGAACTTTCCGAGATAAATAATAAACTGACGTTACAAGATACCCTTAACACCATCAGTGATGATTATGATGATGCAAGAAAAAATTATAAAAAATTAGAAAATAACAAAAACACTAAACAGCGAATTAAAGACGATATGGCAGCTGCCCAAACGGCCATCAAAGAGGCAGATCAATATTATAAAGGTGATCAGTTAGCTGATTACATTGCAGAAAAGCAGGAGCAAATCATACAATATAAAACACAACTGGCTGATTATGAACATATTGTAAGCCAAAAATATTTTGATGATGCTGTCCAGTTAGAAAATTGGATTCAGGCTTTTGAAGACAAAGGAATCAGCAACCTAACCCAAAGGGAAGCCGAAACATATAACCAGATGGTTTCTGATTTAGATTTTATTTATAACTCAATTCTTAATGATAAAGAATATATAGATTTAAAAATCAGACCAATATTTGAGGCAGATAAATTTGATGGTCTATACGAACAAATGATTTCCTATTTTAAAAACGGCGGCAACATCGAAGGATTGTCAGAAGTCTTCGGTGCCGATATTATAAAAGCCTTAAAAGCCGCCTGCAGGGACAATGGTATAGAATTTACCCAGCTGCTTAATATTATGCACAATACTGCCTCTGCTGAACCACTCGGTCTGGCATTTGCACCGATAACCAAAAACCCGAATAATGCGACTGATGCCAGAATAAACCAGGAATCAAAAGATAAAATCAATTATTATAACTCTCTTTCTGAAGATACCAAATCCGCCATTGATTCCGGTATGATTTCTCTTTCTGTAGACGATTCTTTGGAAGAATGTAAGGCGAAGGTTGCAGAATGGGAAAATACACTTGAAAACAATCATACCAGTATTCAGCTCACTACAAATATCAGTAATATTAAAAATGATTTGAATTCATTAATGAATGCATATACTGATTTTGCCGATGGCAAAAATATTGATATCTCTAATCTTGCAATACTAAATGATTCTTTTGGTGAACTCTCTGAGTTTTCTGATTTTATAGAGACTGTAACCGATGTAACTGCAACGACGGAAGAGGTGCAAGACGCTTTTGACAATCTTTCTACTGCATATATAGACAATTCTGATATGTTAAATAGTCTTAACCGGGATAATGCTGACTATATTGCCTCACAATTAGAACTAATGGGTGTAACAAATTCGCAAGAATTTGTAGAAAGCCGCTTATCTAGTATATATGGTGTGGAATCACAGGCACAAAAGGAACTTATTAATATTTCCAACACTCTTGGAAATGCAAAATACAATGCTTCGAATGCCAGTAAGACATTAGAAAATGCCAGTTTGTCAGATATTATCGCCATGGCAAATGAAGCTTCCGCAGCCGGAGTTGCCAACAGTGCATTGGTTTCTCTTGCCATGTCTAAAGCGAGTTCCAATGGAATTATCTCTTCCAATGAATGCAGCGCATTAGCCGCATTAGCTATGCAGACCGGCTATACTGCTTCTGCATTCTATGAATTAGCCGCCGCAAAACAAGCTGCCGAAAACGGCACTGCCAAATCCAGCGGAAATGTATATGCTGATGAAAAGAGAATGCAGGGTATAAACGCAAATGCACAAACAAATGCTGCCCTGATTGCTTACAGTATAAAAAACGGCAACATGAAAACCAAATATTCAGCAGGTGGTGTTCCCAATACTGGCGGAGGCGGAAACAATACCGCCGCTTCCCAACAAAAAACCTCTTTAAACTGGATCGAGCGTAAATTAGAACGACTCCAGAAGGTCATTGATGCGACAAAAGCAAAATTTGATAATCTATTTACAGTCAATAAAAAGACTTCTAATCTTAATACCCAGATCAAACAAACGAAATCACTCCTTAAAGCAAACGAAAAGGCAGCAAAAAGTTATAAAAAATATGCCAACAATATTAAGCTTTCTGACTCTTTAAAGAAAAAGGTCAGGGATGGTAATTATAATATTAAAGATTATGATTCCAAAACTGCTGATCAAATCAATAAGTATAAAGATTATTATGATAAGTATAAAGAAGCACAGAAACAGGTAGATGAACTTACTGCCCAAATCCGTGAATTAAAGGAAAAAAAATATCAGATATATATTGATGATGCTACTGCAAACATTGATAAGTTAAATGCCTTATCAGATATCAGCACTACATATGAGGAAAAAAATAAATATCTGGAAGACCAAAAGTCCTATTTAAAAAAATCTTATGATTATCAAATCAAAATTGCTGAATTAGCAAAAGATGAAACAAAAAAGGCTCAGTTACAGGCTGAATATGAAAAAGAACTGATAGAACTCAAAAACCAGAAGTTTGAAAATATCCAGACTTATTATGAAAGTGAGATAAAGCTTCTTGACCACCAGTTTACTTCTCTTGACAATAAAATATCCGAAGCTGAAACCGCAGGTAAAAAAGTCAGTCAATCATATTATGAAGAACAAAAGAAAATTAATGAAGAAAAAAAGAAACAATATGAAGAAGAAAAGGCAAAGCTTGAAGAACAGATTACAGACATTCCCCAAGGTACAAAAGAATGGTATGATGCAAAGGATGCAATACAGGAATGTGCAAATTCCATATCTGACTGTGCAAAAGAAACATACGAACTTAATAATGCAATCAATCAGCTTTACTTTGATATATTTGATGATATATCAGAATCTATTGATCGGATTATCACAGAACAGGAATTTTTACAAGATTTATTTGCTCATGAAAAATTAACGGATGATAAAACAGGTTATTTTACGGATGCAGGGCTTGCAAAGCTCGGTTCCTTATCTGCCAGTTATTATGCTTCCAAAGAAAAAGCAAATAATGCTGAGGAATTATTGAAAGAATTACAGAATGTCAAAGCAAATGGTCGACAACCAGACGGTACATATAAGTTACCGGATGATACATATAAGTTACCAGACGATACAGATAAGTTGGGTGATTGGACATTTAATTCTCTTGATGATTTACAGGAAAAAATTAACGAAACTTATACAGAGTGGCAGAATGACATTAAAGATACCTATTCATTAGAATCTGCTATTGCTGATCTAATGAAAGAACAATACCAGTCTGAATTGGATATGTTACAGGAACTGATCGATGCAAAAAAAGAGGCTTTACAGACAGAAAAAGATTTACACGATTATAAACAATCTATTCAGGAAAAAACAAATAATATTTCCACTATACAAAAACAGATAGCCGCTTATCAGGGAGATACTTCACAGGAAGGGCTTGCCAAGTTACAGAAATTACAGGTACAGTTATCTGAAAAAGAAAAAGAACTTGAAGAAACTGAATATGACAGATATATCTCCGATCAGGAAAATATGCTGGACAAATTGTATACCGAATATGAAGAATTGGTTACAAAAAAGCTGGAAGACTTTATGACACTGGTTCGGGAAGGATTAGATACTGCTAATCAAAAAACTGCTGTTATTTCTGAATATTTATCTAAAGTGGCAGGTGATAACGGATATAAGATTGAAACTGATGGATTATTTGACACTGTAAACGGAAGCATCAGTGACTCAACATCAAAAATTGTTGCTGCCATTGAAAATCAGATAAACGGCAATACCGCATCAGACAGTAATCCAGGCAAAACAGAAAATACCCATACCGGATATCATCCTCTTCCTTCTATAGAATTAAAAAAAACACAACTATCTAGTTTAGACACAGAAAAGGCATTCTCCCAACCGGTGACTGCATTAAAATCTTCTGAATCCATGACAAAAGATGATGTTGTCAATTTTATCAAAAAATATGGTACTGCCCCTGACCCTAAGAAAAAGGACTATGGTAAAGTAAATAAGGCTTTACAGAAGAAATATTCTAAAGTTTTATCTACTGCAAAGATGAAAGAATTAGCTAAAGCTCTTGATGTAACGTATGACAGCGATAAGATATATAGTAGATTAAAATCGTTAAACGTTCCCGGTTTTAAAGAGGGCGGCATCGTTTCTGTTGATAATATCAAAAAACAAGTGCATGATAATGGCGACAAAGTTCTTATGAGTGCAAATCCTGGAGAAGGGATATTAACACCGGACCAGACAGCACAGTTTGAAAAATTAGTGAATAAATTACCACAATTAAATTTTGCAGTCGATACTATGAATAATCTGAACAAAATACCAAATCCAACTAATCTAGTACCTGTTGGTAATACTACTATGGGCGATATGGTATTTAATATCGATATGCCAAATGTGACAAATCCTGATGAATTTATTAAAACAATTCAGACGAATCAAAAGATGCAAAAAGCTCTACGTCTAGTAACTACTGACAGGATTGCCGGTAATGGTAAGCTAAATGTTAACAAAATAATATAACTATTATTTGGGGGAGTGTTTTTTCACTCCCTTAAATAAATTATAGAAAGAAGGAATTAAATGCTTTTTAACAGACCAAGAGAAATTGAAAATTTATTGTTAAAAGAAAACAAACGTCTTAAAAGAGAAAATCAGCAGCTGCATTCACACTTAAATCAATTAGAACGATATAAAAACGATTATAAAACACTAATTGATGAACTTCACATATTAAGAAATAAATATCAGGATAAAATGAAATTATTTGATGAGTTAGCAGCTGAATACAAAAAAGAATTGAACAGATTCAATAAGGAATAAACTTAGGTGGTGATAAAATGTTTGCAACAGATTTTTTATTTGACAATAACCGTGCAAGCGATTTTGGATTAATGATAGGTTCTTTTAATAACGAGACTCCTACTGCTACCGGTGGTGATATTGAATATAATATTGTAAAAACACCTGATCGTGATATATTTGATTTTTACGGAGCACAATTGAATACCATTATAACCTGGAATTTCTCCATTGTAAAAAATCCTTGTCTTAATAATGACAGCTGCTATTTCACTCAATATGAAGAAAGTCAGATTGCACAATGGCTATTGAAACAGGATGGATACCGGTGGTTCCAGTTCGACCAGAATGGATATCGTGATGTGTATTATAAGGTACATATCAATATGCTCCCTCATCAAATTGGCGGTAAAACCGTTGGCTTTGATTTAAACGTTGTATCTGATTGTGGATACGGATATTCAGAAGAAATCTTTAAAGAATATACATTTAATAAAGACAAACCTATACGTCTGGACATACATAGCGATATTAACAGCTACATTTTACCGCTTATTATATTAAATGGCATGGGCACTTTTTATATCAGTAATCAAAGTGATCTGCCCCAAAAGTATACAAAATTGGAAAATATAAATAGCGAGATAACGTTAGACAGTAATGATGATATAATTGAGGGAATCTCCTCTCCTAACGACTTTAACTGGTATTTTTTAAGACTTGTTAATGGAGTGAATCACATTGTAACCAATTCAGAACATGAAATAAATATTAAAATTACATATAGAGAACCAAGGAGGATCATTGTTTAATGAAACAGCCTTATGATATTATTAAAATAGATAAATATACGGGAAAAATAGAAATGCCTGATCTCCTTCTCATGACCCGTTCCTTTGATATTATTGGCAAAATCTCACATTATACAAATTGGAATCTATCTTTAGCCGGCAATAGTATTGATGAAATATCGTTCAATGTAAATAAATATGTAAATGGAAAGATATGCCCTGTATGGGATGACCTGATAGATTTAAAAATCATTGATGTCATGGGATTTGGCAGATTTGAAATATCTGTAGATTATACTGACAACACCCAGACTGTAAAGTCAGTCCATGGTATGTCATTAGAAGTTGAACTTGCGCAGATTCCATTATATGAATTTCATGTCAATGATGAAGATGCTGCATCAATGGAACCCACAAAATATAATGAATCAGATTTCGATGACAAGGGGAACTTTATCCCAACTGTATTCTATAATCCCGAAGATGAAGCACACTCTCTCTTGCACCGTGTATTGGCAGATAAAGCCCCCCACTGGAGTATCGGATATGTCACTCCGTACATTGCATTAGACGAAGAAAGCCAGCCGGAAGATGTCAGGAAATTCCAACGAACATACACGGTTGATGGTACTACCATATATGATTTCCTGACTGGTGATGTTGCAAAAGAAAGCAATGTTATTTTTACATTTGATGTAGAAAAAAATCAGGAAACCGGAAAGTTGGAACGAACAATCAACTGCTATAGCTTATGTGACTGCATTGACCAGGAAACAGGCGACGTATGGGCAAAGGGTATCGGTGAAGATACACTGGTATTCATATCAAAGAATAAACTGGCAAATGAGATTACCATATCAAGCAACAAAGATAATGTCAAAAACTGCTTCCGGATTGAAGGCGGGGATGATGTGATCACGGACATGGTTCGTGCCGTGAACATGAACGGTTCTAATTATATCTACCAGTTTGCTGATTTCCAATATAATGATATGCCAAAAGAATTGATGGATACAATCAAAACATATAATGAAAATTTTTCGAAAGAGACAGACAAATATTATGGCAATGGTGATATAGATAATTTCATTAATGGCACTCTTACATTACATGTCACATCAGAACTTGAAGCCGCTATTGCATTAACCATATGCCAGAACAATAAAATTACAACAAACAATGTGGATATATCTGATTACAGCACTGCCCCATACTGGTATATTGTTACATCAGGTAATTCCAAAGAATTATATTCATCCAGAACTGTAAAAACGCCAAACAAAACGGTAACAAGTGCTTTTAAAACAATGGGAATTTATTCAAGATTGTGTGTAAAATATGATGAACTGGCATATTTTAAATCTTCTATGATGCCGGATGTGCATATTACAAAAACTACCGCTGAGGAACAATATACTCTTATGGTTGAAGAATTAACCAAGCCTGATATGTTTGTTGGTGTATCTTCATTAAATTATTACGATAACAACCTATTTGCTGGTGTTTCAAATAATGTGGAGGCTATGGCTAATATACTGATTGATGCACGTTACAAAGCTGAAGTAATCAAGGATTCTGCTTCATTCAGTGAAAATGAAAAAGGTGAGCACATCTGGACTGGTAACATTAGAATTACAAGAGCAGCAAATGAAACAGATTACTTCCCAAAAACTGACGAACAAATCAATGCATCCTTTGAAGTAAAAATCAATGATGATGAACTGACCTTTACAAGACAGAAAATAGAAAAAGCACTACATAAAGGCTCTATGTTAGATATTGATTTTGAGGTCGCAGAAATGGATGACAATGAAATTCGAAAATATTTCAATCTCTATAGTTTAAACCGTCTAAAATCATTTTATGATGGATATAACTCCTGCTTAAGTATTTTAATGCAATCGAATATTGATTCTCCTGTCTGCAAGGATATGTACGATAAGTATTATAACCGGATGAGAATCATATCCAACCCTCCTACTGAGGAGAACCCTGATCCCGTTCTTGGTGTAATGGATATAAGACAGCAACAAATAGACCATATTAATGATGACATTAAAAATATTACAACGGAGCAAAAAGCATTTCAGAAAAAATGGGATTTTCAAAATTATTTAGAGGAGGCAGGAAAAGATTTTTATAATATATTCTGCTCTTATCGCAGGGAAGATACTTACACAAACAATAATTATATTTCTGACGGTCTGTCTACCTCTGAATGCCTTACAAAAGCAAAGGAATTAGTCGAAACTGCTACAGCAGAAGCAAAAAAGGCTTGTGTGCTCCAAAGAACCGTTTCAACCTCCCTTAATAATCTGTTTGCTCTTCCTGAATTTGAATCCCTTTATGAGAAATTTGCACTGTTCAATTACATAAGAATCCGTACTGAGGATGAGATTTTGAAACTCCGCCTGATCGGTGTGGAATTCAGTGGCGATACTGTAGAAAGTATTAATGTTACATTTTCAGAACAGATTGAATCCATTGACGGTAAGTTAAGTGATTTACAAAGCATTATCCAACAGGCACAAAGCATGGCTACCAGCTTCCCTTCTACTGCTCTTCAGGCAGAAAAGGGGGAACAGGCACAAAGTACTGTCCTGGATATGTATACCAGCGGATTAAATGCTGCCAAAACCATGCTGACCAATAACGATGATAACGAAGTCACAATCACCCAGTCCGGAATTATCTGTAAACGCATGGATGATGAAGGTTCCTATGGCGAAAAGCAGTTACGCATAACCGGTAATATGATGGCATTTACAAAAAATAACTGGAAGTCTGTGGAAATGGCTATCGGGGAAACAACATTTAAAGATCCGACAAAACCAGAAGGGAAAAATAAGGTTAAAGCATACGGAGTGATAGCCGATGCCATAGTTGGTAAACTGGTTGCCAGTGAACGTATGTACATTGGGAATGAATCTGGAAATGTATTGATAACTGGTGATGGGATTGATATAACAAATGGATTTTTAAATATATCAAATGGGAAAAATACTATTTGCATCGACCCCAAAAACGAAAGAAAACTGTTTGCAATCAAGAATGGTGAAACGGATTGTTTATATACTGATAATGAAGGAAATATCAATCTGACTGGTAAGATTACCGGTTCTTCCTTTGTTGGCGGAAATATTGATATCGGAAACGGTAATTTTATTGTGAATACAGCAGGTAACATTATTTCAAAAGGCAACATGACTTTGTGTGATGGAAATTTGATTTATGATTCTGAAGACGGATTAAAGATTACTGGTGGAAATTTAAGTCTTGTTTCTGAAAAAGAATATGATGTAAGATTTTCAATTAAATGTAATGATAATATATGCGAATTATCATCATATGGATTAACTTCTAAATATCATTCTAATGCTGAAGGATGCGAATATTTCACAACATATGGAGCTGGAGAATGTACGATTCATGCCAATAGTATTAATGGTCAAGCGGACTTTTCACAGAGAAAAATATCATTTAAAACAAGTAAATCAGAATGTAATTTAATCTTATCTGCATCATCAACTAATGATACAATTATACTTAATGGTATCACAGGAATTATTTCCGCTATCGACTTTCAATGTGGTGATATTTCATTAACCCAAATGCATTCAGAATTAGATACAATAGAATCAAATATTAACTTATTAAATTTAAGAATAGAAGAAACAGATATTAATCTAAATTCTTCTATTAATGTATTAAATTCCAGATTTTCATCTTTAGCGGATAATTTTGAAAATTTAAGACGAGAAGTTAGTAAATTACAAGACCAAATTAATTCAATAATATAAAAATATACCAATATTCTACTTTACATTGGAAACTCCTCTAT
>JAIDOW010000036.1 GCA_029063085.1 Lachnospiraceae bacterium | reverse complement strand
TATTTAAATATAAAGAAGAAGATTTGGAATATTTGATGAAATCACATTCTTAGGCTACAGGTGATCTGTTTTGCATACAAAAAAATTATGAGGTATTTTTATGACTTTTCATTTAGAGTATCCGGATATTCCGGCAGAAAGAATTGATAAATATATAAATGAACAGATTCCTGACTTGTCAAGATCCTATGTACAGCAGCTTATAAAAAAAGGCAATGTTTTAGTAAATCATAAAAATTGCAAATCCAATTATAAACTCAAAAATTTAGATATCATAGATATTTCATATGAAGATGCCAAAGAGCTTGATGTGATTGCAGAAGATATTCCTCTTGATATTGTATATGAAGATAATTCTATCATTATTGTCAATAAGCCTAAAGACATGGTAGTCCACCCTGCTGCAGGACATAATACTGGAACTTTAGTAAATGCATTATTATATCATTGCAGGGATTCCCTGTCATCTATTAATGGAGTCATCAGACCTGGTATCGTACATCGGATAGACAGAAATACAACCGGTATTCTGGTAATCTGTAAAAATGACCATTCCCATAAAATACTGGCCGATCAATTAAAAGAACATTCCATCACAAGAAAATACCATGCCATCTGTTATGGGACCTTTAAAGAAACGGAAGGCATTGTCAATGCCCCCATTGGCAGGCATCCGATAGACCGGAAGAAAATGGCAGTTAACCATAAAAATGGGAGAGAAGCGGTTACCCATTATCGTGTGATCCAGACTTTGAAAAATGGTTATTCCTATATTGAATGTATTTTAGAGACCGGAAGAACGCATCAGATTCGTGTACATATGGCATCTATTGGACATCCCCTATTGGGTGATGATGTCTATGGTCCTAAAAATCCTAAACTAAAAGGGCTGGAGGGACAAACACTTCATGCAAAAACATTAGGCTTTATTCATCCGGAAACTGATCAATATGTGGAATTTGATTCCGAACTTCCTGATTATTTTAAAACATTGTTAGAAAAATTAAATTGATAATATGTATAATTGATTATGTTATAAGTATCTTCATACATTTTATCAATTATTATATCATGAGCGTTGCTCATGATCAGCATTCAGAAAAATCACCCTTGCAAGCAAGTGATTTTTCTGAATTATATCATGTGTTTTACAGTATCAAATTGTTCTGGTTGTGTTAGGTAAATTATTTGTCCGTAGATGGTCGTTCCCTAAGTGTAACTGCATCTTTTGCCTTCATTCTTTGCCAATCGTCAATATCCGCATAATGCTTTTTGGTTGTATTTACATCTTTATGTCCCAAAACATCTGCAACAAGATAAATATCAGATGTCTGCTGATATAGAGATGTGCCGTAAGTGCTACGTAATTTGTGCGGTGTGATTTTTTTCAGAGGTGTTGTGATGGAGGCATATTTTTTAACCATATTTTCCACGCTGCGAACAGAAATTCTTTTCCTCTGAGAACTTAAAAATAAGGCTTCTTCATGACCTTCTACGGTAACTATTTTATTGCGCTCTTCAAGATAATTTAAAAGAGCCTCCCTTGCCTCATTCCCAAAATAAACATAGGCTTCATAACCGCCTTTTCTTACAATCTTTATACGGTCATAGTCAAAATCCACATCTTTTATATCCAACCCGACACATTCTGATACACGGATACCTGTACCAAGCATTAAAGTAAGTAATGCAAGATCCCTTGTTCTGGACTTTTCATGATATGCCTGCTGATGGTTTGTTAATTTACTGCCATATTCTACATTATCTAAAAACTGGGCAACTTCATTTACATCCATACGGACGATAGCCTTATCATGTATTTTAGGCATATCTACAATCAGTGTCGGGTTAGCATGTATTTTTTTGTTTTTGTATAAATAGCTAAAGAACACTCTTAAAGAAGCCAGTTTGCGCTTTAGGGCACGTTCTCCATTGGTATATTGGCGGCCATCTTTTTCATAAACCTTTAAGTAGTCCATGTATTCCTCGATATCTTCAGATTCCAACTGGTCAATAACATCTAACGATATATCAATTGGCTGCTTGTTCCTTAAAGCTGGATTCGAATCACATAAAAACTCAAAAAAGGTCTTTAAATCTCTGGCATATCCAAGCCTGGTTCTGGGGGCTTTTGTATATTCAATAGAGCGGAAAAAGGTAGATACATATTTAGGCAGGGTATCTAATATATTACGCATTAAAAGTACATTTCGAATTTCTTCATTTTGGTGATATGTTTTATTTGCCATAAATAAAATATCCTTTCTGTTAATACTGTAAAAATGTTATCTCAATAATTTGATATAAAATAATTGCTTAATAATTGCAGTACAGTTATAATCAAATTGTGTGATATATAATATAAG
>JAIDOW010000035.1 GCA_029063085.1 Lachnospiraceae bacterium | reverse complement strand
GTTATATAATGGTTTCAGAGCCTAAGAGTCAGAAACATAGAATATTTCTATGGTACTGGCTTTTTTTGTATGTTTATAAAGGATGATGGTATGATAACAGATGTTTTATATTTAAATAATATAAAGGTTGCCACTCCGGCAGAGGACGGAATTTCCATTGGGCGATATAAGATAAGGTCGGAAAATTTCTGGCGGACATCTGCCGGCAAGGCAGTCGGAACCATAAAGTATATGAAATATAAGCTTGAGATCACGTGGAATCTATTAAGTGCAGCAGAGATAAAGCAGATAGATGATATCGTAAGTGATAAATCAAATCCATTTGTTGCTGTTAAGTTTAGAAATCTGGATGGAAGCCTAAAAAGCATAATGTGTTACTTTGGGGGTTCTGTTATGCCTATGTACAGGTATAAAAAAGGAAAACCTGAAGTATCTGGTTATAAAATAAGTGCCATAGAGCAGTAAAGGAGAGAGATATGTTAAAAACTTCAACGCAGAAAACAATCAACGGATATTCTGTTATTGACGGGAAAGTGGAGATATCCATGACAGCTTCGGTATGTGAAGAACATAAGCAATATCGACACTTACCGGAAGAATAAGGATGAGGTGATACCGGTTGAGACTTTATTTGAAGTTATGATAAATTTGAATCCTAGTCTGATGCATTCCCTACCTCTTGGGGCATAACAAACTTTCCTAATGCAGTAAAAAATGATAAAATATAAGAGGAAAGGAGATGTGTGGATGAGCGAATATATACGGAAATTCCACAATGTATCAAAGCTTATGTATCATTTTGTTTTACCAGCAAAACATCGGAGAGTAGTGATAGATGAAAATGTAGATCGTGTTCTGAAAGAAATCTGTTTGGAAATATCCAAAAGATATCCGATTTCTTTTCTGGAGATAGAAACAGATAAAGATCATGTACACTTTTTGATTTAGTCTGTGCCTAAATATAGTCCAACAGAAATAGTAAGGGTGATGAAAAGCATTACAGCGAGAGAAATATTTGTGCAACGTCCAGAAGTCAAGAAGTAACTATGGGGAGGGGAATTTTGGTCAGATGGATTTTATGTAGCAACAGTAAGTGCATATGGAAATGAAGAAGTAATATTGGGGTATGTCAAAAATCAAGGAGATGAGTATAACAAACTATATCGGGGAGTAGAGATAGAGGGACAATTAAATTTTTTTGATTATGTGTAGAGGTAGAAACCAACAATTAAGATACCCCGTTCGCCTGGCGCTTGTTTTGTAAGTGGGCGAGGCAAGTGAGATGTGTGTTCGAGAAATTCGGAGAATTTCGAGGACAACACAGACACTTGAGGGCTTGACCCGGGGAGAATTTATAAATGCAACTAAAAAAGGGAGTGTATATATGTTAAAACTGGCTCAGACAGAATTATTTCGTGATATTGATCAGGACGATATTGCTAAGATTATGAAGTGTACGAAAGCAGTCACAAAGGAATATCAGCCGGGACAGTACATATTCAGGGAAGAGGATATACCGGAATTTTTATATTTGATATTAGAAGGAAGCGTTTCCATGGTAAAGGATTTTGCTTCTGGCAGACAGGATATTTTATATCTTGCATCTACAGGAGACGTGTTTGGTGAGGATTTTTTGAAAACAGGGCAGCGGGGGTATTGGTTTGACGCCGTAGCAGAGTCAAGGGTGGTAATCCTGCTCTTTCCGTGGAGATTTTTCTTTGAGTTTTGTAGCAATGCCTGTGGTCACCATCAACAGATTAATCGGAATATGTTAGAGATTTTATCAGCAAAAAATTTTTCTATGATGAAAAAACTACATATTTTAAGCAGTGTGACATTGCGAGAGAAAATCTGTGTATGGCTTCTTGAAAATATGGAGAATAGTAGTGTTAAGCTTACAATGAATAGGGAACAGCTGGCAGCTTATCTCGGAGTGACCAGACCGAGTCTTTCTAGGGAATTGATGAAAATGCAAAAAGAGCAGTTGATTACAGTTGATAAGAAGCAGATAAGAATACTTGATTTGGATGGGCTTTATGTGTGAAATATAAAAAGCACATAGAAATAGCAAAAATGTAACAAATGTTACAGAATAAAATAGGAATCATTACTATAATAGAGATAACAAAATAATAAGTCAACTAAGATGAATGGCAGCGTCTAATTAGAATTTTAGTGTTGATAGGAGGTAATGATTATGGCACAGGCACAGGTTGATAACTTAGTAAATATGTTGGATGGTTATGTATCAGAAGGAGGATATCATTTAAATGTTAATGTATTAAACAGAGATACCCTTCTGGATGCCCAGAAACATCCGGAAAATTATCCTCAGCTTACTATTCGTGTATCAGGATATGCAGTAAACTTCATTAAGCTTACTCCGGAACAGCAAAGTGATGTGATTGCGAGAACATTTCATGAGACAATGTAAAAGAGATTGATTTAGGAAGGCAGATATTACACTCTGATTATAAGGAGGTAATATCTGCCTTTTTGCTTGGAGTTATATTGTGACAGAGAAGGAAAGTGTTATTTTTCAAAATAATATATAATTTTAATGAAATTTAAAAGAGAATATGATAAACTAATACATAATGAAAAAAGGATATTATTAAGGGATGTTTTACAACAGCAGACGTCACATCACAGCTGACATTAACGAAAGAAATACTATAATGATATTAAGGAGGATAAAATGAGAAACAAGATTCTGATTGTTGATGATGAGGAATTGAATAGAGAGTTGCTCAAACAGATTTTTGAAGAAGATTATGAAATCATCATGGCCGAGAATGGCAAGGAAGCTATTTTGGCTGTTGACCAGCATATAAAAGAGCTGGCAGTTGTTTTGCTTGATCTGGTTATGCCGGTAGTGGATGGGTATCATGTTTTACAGGTGTTAAATACAAAAGGAGTACTAAAAAAAGTGCCGGTTATTCTGATTACAGCCAATACAGATGTTCAGGCAGCTCTGGACTGTTATTCTCTGGGTGCGGTAGATATTATCAATAAGCCGTTTACGGCACAGATTATCCACAGACGTATTTTGAATACGATTGAAATGTATCAGAATAAAGAGAAATTGGAAAAACTATTACGGAGTTCCAATCGAAAGCTGTCGGAAAAAGAACAACAGCTGGAAGCATTTAATGATTATCTGATAGAGGCAGTCAGTGATATTGTGGAGTTTCGTGATTTGGAATCCGGTATGCACATTAAACGTGTAAAAGGTCTTACACAGATTATGGCACAGGCATATGCTAAGCTTTATCCGGAAGAGGGGCTTACGGAAGAAGATATCTATATGATTGTTAAGGCATCAGCACTTCATGATATTGGTAAGATAGCAGTACCGGATAATATTTTATTAAAACCGGGACGCCTGACGGATGAGGAGTTTAAGATTATGCAGAGCCATACCACTAAGGGGTGTGAGATTCTTTCCAAATTGGAGGAAGTTCAGGATTCAGGGCAGTATCAGGTATCTTATGATATCTGCCGGCATCATCATGAGCGATATGACGGCAGGGGATATCCGGATGGGCTGGTTGGTGATGATATACCATTATCGGCACAGCTTGTATCAGTTGTGGATGTTTATGATGCATTAGTCAGTGAGCGTGTTTACAAAAAAGCATTCAGCAAGGATGAGGCCTATGATATGATCATGAACGGAAAATGTGGTATATTTTCACCGAAAATGTTAAAGTGTTTTGAGGAAGCAAGAAAAGTAATAGAGCTGTTTTCAGATACACATCAATAAAAGGAAAAGGAGTATGAGAGATGGACATTAGTTACGAGATAGCAACAAATATAGATTTGGCAGGAGCAAAAGAACGCTTCATGGGAAATGAAGGTTTATTCAAGAAATTTTTACTGCGGTTTCCACAGGAAAACAGATATGGAGAATTGAAAAAACAGGTAGATGAGAATAATGCAGAGGGTGCTTTTCAGGTTGCACATACCATGAAGGGAGTGGTGGGCAATCTTTCCCTGGTAGCAGTAGGGGATGTGTTGAATCCTATTGTGGAAGTTCTTCGGGCAGGAAGTTTGCCGCAAAATGAACAGATGGATGAGTTGGAAAAAGTATGTACGCATAGTTTAGAGATAATCAAATATATAGAGGAGCACGATGTCAAATTATTTTAGTCAGCCTTTTAGTCCGGTGTATGACGAGAACTCCAGAATTCTGATATTGGGTAGTTTTCCTTCTGTAAAGTCAAGGGAACAGGGATTTTATTATGGCCATCCCCAAAATCGGTTCTGGAAGGTGTTAGCTGCTATCTGTCAGGTAAGGGAACCCCGGTCGATCAGCGAGAAAAAGAAAATGCTGACAGATTATTATATCGCAGTTTATGATGTGATTGAAAGCTGTGAAATAGAAGGTTCCAGTGACAGTAGTATCCGCAATGTAACGCCAGCAGATATCCGGAGGATAATTGCGGAATCTAATATAGAGGTGGTTTTTACAAACGGCAGGATGGCAGGGAAATTATATAAAAAATATCAGGCAGAAGATATCGGACTGCCAATGGTAGAACTGCCGTCTACCAGTCCGGCCAATGCAGCCTTTTCTCTGGAACGGCTGACAGAGGTGTGGAGAGGTTCCATGATGGCATATTTGGAGAAATGATAGTTACAAAAGAAAGGGGAACAGGATATGAATTGCTTGCGTGTGCCGCAGATTTTAATGCCTAAGGAAGAAACAGATCTATACAAATGGTCTGTTATCGCCTGTGACCAGTATACATCACAACCGGAGTACTGGAAAGAGACAGAACGGATTGTAGGAGATGCTCCTTCAACTTTGCACCTGACTCTGCCCGAGGTTTATCTGGAAGGAGAGGAAGAAGACGGACGGATACAAAAGATTCATGGAACAATGAAACAGTATTTGTCGGACGGTACACTTCGGAAACTGCCAAAAGGATTTATGCTGGTAGAGCGGAGTTTTGGAAAGAAAAATTCCAGATGTGGTCTGGTTGTTGAAGTGGATCTGGAAACTTATGAGTATAAAAAGGGGGGGCAAAGCCTTACACGTCCTACGGAAATGACGATAGAAGAGAGAATTCCTCCCCGTCTTAAGGTACGGCGGGAGGCTTCTGTGGAACTTCCCCATATTATGCTGCTGATTGATGATCCAGACTGTACGGTAATTGAGCCCTTAATGGAGAAAAAAACTCAATTTGAACAGGTGTATGATACGGATTTAATGCAAAAGGGCGGTCATATCTCCGGCTGGCTGATTAAAGAAGGCACAGAGACCAAAGCAATTATGCAGCAGATAGAAAAGCTTGCGGATGCGGATGTATTCGGGAAAAAGTATCATTTGGAGAAAGAGTATCCGCTGCTTAATTTTGCAGTAGGAGACGGCAATCATTCCATGGCGACTGCTAAGGCTGCTTGGGAGGAAATCAAAAAAAATCTGAGTGCAGAAGAACAGAAGGATTGTCCCGCAAGATATTGTTTGTGTGAGATTGTGAACATACATGATAAAAGCCTTGAAGTGGAACCGATTCATAGAGTAGTGTTTCATGCAGAGGAAAAGGAATTATTTGATTATGCAAAGACATATTATGAAGCAAAGGGATGTCAGATTCTGATTGAAGAAGGTAAGACAATGCCTTTTGCTAAAACGGAGGAACATGTTTTTGGTGTCTGTAGCAAAGAAGGTTTTAAAGCTTTTAAGGTGTTACATCCGGTATGGGGGATAGCAGCTGCTACATTACAGAATTTTCTGGATGCTTTTTTAGGAGAACATAAGGAATGCAGGATTGATTATATTCATGGAGCAGATGTTGTGGAATCCTTGGGGATGGAAGAAGGTAATATCGGTTTTTTGCTTCCGGAGGTAAAAAAGGAAGACCTGTTCAAAGGTGTTATTGTGGATGGGGTACTTCCAAGAAAGACATTTTCCATGGGAGAAGCAAATGAAAAGCGATACTATATGGAGTGCAGGCAAATTAAAGGATAACCGTGAGATGGCAGGCAGGAGGTCAATTGTCTTGTGATTGGTTGTTAGAGAAAGAGGGTATGATTATGAGTAAACAGATTATTATTTCAGTAGGCAGAGAGTTTGGCAGCGGAGGACATGAGATTGCAGAACGTCTTGCAAAGCATTATAATATTCCTCTTTATGACAAGGAAATATTTGATCATATTGAAGAAAAAGGCTCTATCAGTGCAGATGTGGCAAAGTATTTTGATGAGAAGCCAGTGAATCCGGTTTTTTACCCTATTGCTATGGATGGCAGTTATCTTCCGTTAGAACAGACCGTTGCAAATCATATTTTCGATTTTATCAGAATGAAGGGGGACAGAGAAAAGGAATCCTTTGTGATCGTAGGGCGTTGTGCCGAATATGTACTGCGGGATAATCCGTCCATGATCAGTATATTTATTTTAGGTGATAAAGAAACTAAAATGAAACGTGTCATGGCAAAATACGGTCTGGATGAAAAGAGTGCTTTAAATCGTATGAGAAAAGAAGACAAAATGAGGAAGACATATCATAATTTTTATGCAGACGGAAAATGGGGAGATTCCAGAAGCTATGATATCTGTGTAGACAGTTCTACATTGGGGATTGATAAAACTTTGGAGACCTTAATTGCATATGTGGATGCATTTTTACGTTAAGTTTCCGATATTTGAATCCCGCAGGCAATGAGCCTGAGAGATGTGTTTATCATCTATTTGGCTGCTGCTGTCAGGCTGTTCATTTTTGATGTATCGGAGAAAAACAGGTAGAATATTTACCGTTAGTTTGGTAAAATAATGAATATGGGATGGAGATTCCCAGACTATAATTTTATATGGAGGTATTTTTATGGCAAACAGATTTGTACTGAACGAGACAAGTTATCATGGGGCAGGGGCAATCAGTGCGATAGCAGACGAGATTCTGGGAAGAGGTTACAAAAAAGCATTTGTTTGTTCTGATCCGGATTTGATTCAGTTTGGTGTTACTAAGAAAGTAACAGATGTATTAGAACAGGCGTCTATCGTATACGAGATTTATTCTAATATCAAACCCAATCCGACCATTGAAAATGTACAGACAGGTGTGGAAGCATTTAAGGCTTCAGGAGCAGATTGTATTGTTGCGATTGGGGGCGGCTCTTCCATGGATACAGCCAAGGCAATCGGCATTATCATTAAGAATCCGGATTTTGCTGATGTAAGGAGTTTAGAAGGGGTTGCACCCACCAAAAACAAATGTGTTCCTATTATAGCTGTACCAACGACTGCGGGTACCGCAGCAGAGGTTACCATTAATTATGTGATTACAGATGCAGAGAAAAACCGTAAAATGGTCTGCGTAGATGTACATGATATTCCGGTTGTGGCAGTTGTAGATCCGGATATGATGAGTTCCATGCCGAAGGGACTGACCGCAGCAACCGGTATGGATGCGTTGACACATGCCATTGAAGGATATATTACAAAAGGTGCATGGGAAATGTCGGATATGTTCCATATCAAGGCAATTGAGATTATTGCAAAGCATTTGAGAGGTGCTGTAGAGAACACTCCAGAAGGTCGGGAAGGAATGGCTCTTGGACAATATGTTGCAGGAATGGGATTTTCTAATGTAGGACTTGGAATTGTCCATTCTATGGCCCATCCGTTAGGTGCTTTATACGATACGCCTCATGGTGTGGCGAACGCAATTATACTTCCAACAGTTATGGAATATAATGCACCAGCCACTGGTGAAAAATACCGAAATATCGCGAAGGCAATGGGTGTGGAAGGTGTTGATGCAATGTCGCTGGAGGAGGCAAGAAAAGCAGCGATTGATGCGGTAAGACAACTTTCTGTTGATGTGGGAATACCGGCGGATTTAAAGGAGATTGTAAAAGAAGAGGATATTCCGTTCCTTGCCCAGTCAGCATATGATGATGCCTGCCGTCCGGGTAATCCAAGGGATACCAGTGTGGAGGAGATTACAGAGCTTTATAAGTCTTTACTGTAAAGTCTTATACTGAAAAAATGAAAGAGTAGAATGACAAAACCGGGTTTCCTTTTGAAGCAGCATTGGCAGCTTGAACTGGGAATCCGGTCTTTCGGATTAGAGAATATTGAATGACCATAATGTGGTAGTGTAAAATTGGTTACGATTATAGGAGGTAGAAGATATGCCATTTATTGATTCAAAAGTGAATATTTCGATTAGTGAGGAAAAAGAAAAGGAGTTAAAGGAGAGACTGGGACAGGCGATTACGCTGATTCCGGGTAAGAGTGAAGCGTGGCTGATGACAGGTTTTGAAGATAATTATCACTTGTATTTTAGAGGAGATAACAGTCAGCCAATAGCCTTTATTGAGGTGAAAGCGTTCGGCTCCGAAAATCGTTCCGCTTTTAATGCGTTGACAGAAGAGATTACAAAGATTTTTAACGAAATATTAGGAATTGAACCCGATCACATATATATTAAATACGAAGCCGTTGCCAATTGGGGATGGAATGGCAGAAATTTATAAAATTCGGCAGATGTCTTGTAAGGAAGTACAAATGGTAAAAGTGTGATAAGTTTGTGAAGTATGGAGTTCCGCCATTGACTTAAAGTTAACTTTAAGTGATATAATTTAGTCTTAGAGGAGGAAGACGGCATGTCAGACTCAAAACATCGGCATCATGGATATGTATTGCTTTGGTATTATTACAGAAAATTTAAACAGGATGCAGGAAGTCTGGTGAAATGGCTGCTGCTGGCATTTTTAACAGGGTATATAGTTGGAGGAATCAGCAGTCTGTTTTCTTTTGTTTTATCAGCAGTTACATCTTTCCGGGAAAATCATCTCTGGGTGTTTTTATTCCTGCCAGTTATGGGTATTGTTATCGTATTCTTATACAAAACAATGGGAAAAGACGATGGCGGAACCAATCAGGTATTTTCCACGGTGCGGGCAAAAGATGAGGTACCGTTTCGCTCGGCACCATTGATATTTGTATCTACTGCACTTACGCATTTAGTGGGAGGTTCCGCCGGGCGGGAAGGAGCCGCAATTCAGTTAGGTGGGAGTATCGGTAACCAGCTGGGAAGATGGATGAAGCTGGATGAAGAGGACATGCATGTGATGGTTATGTGTGGAATGAGTGCTGCGTTTTCGGCGTTGTTCGGAACTCCAATGGCAGCAGCGATTTTTGCTTTGGAAGTTGTCAGTGTTGGTGTAATGTACTATACGGCTTTGATGCCCTGCGTAGTATCTGCATTGATCGCAACTAAGTTTGCTGCTGGTTTGGGGATTCATCCGGAAACATTTCATGTAATGGATGTTCCGGAAATAACCATGGTAAATGCATTAAAGATGGGGACGATTGCCATCGGATGTGCGGCAGTCAGTGTTGTATTTTGTGTGGCACTTAGACAGACAGGGGTATTTTTTCATGAGAAACTTAAGAATAAATATATTCGGGCCGTTGTGGCAGGCCTGGTCATCATATTGATTACATTATTATTGCAGACTACGGATTATATGGGTGCGGGCATTGAAATTATTACCAATGCTATTGAATATGGAAAGACTGATAATTTTGCTTTTCTCTGGAAAATGGTGCTGACGGTTATTACCATGCGGGCTGGCTTTAAAGGAGGAGAGATTGTACCTTCTTTTTGTATCGGAGCTTCCTTTGGCTGTGTGATGGGGCATCTGCTTGGATTGTCTCCTTCACTATGTGCGGCGGCGGGAATGGCAGCAGTATTTTGCGGAGTGACAAACTGTCCGATTACATCAATACTGATTGCTTTTGAGCTGTTTGGATTTGACGGAGTGGTCTATTATCTGATTGCGGTTTCTATCAGCTATGCTGCTTCAGGTTATTACAGTCTTTATAAAGACCAGACGATTGTGTATTCTAAATATAAGGCAAGGTATGTGAATCATAAGACGCGGATGTAAAGGAACGGAAAGGAAAATAGTGTATATGGGAAATAAAATGCTACAGGTAAAGGATGAGATTAAGAAAGCTGTAAAAGGCAAAGATGAGGCTGTGGAAAAAGTGCTTGCTGCGATGCTTGCAGGTGGACATGTCCTGTTAGAGGATATTCCTGGGGTTGGTAAAACGACACTGGCCATGGCAATTGCGAAATCTATGTCTTTAAGTTATAAACGTGTCCAGTTTACACCCGATGTACTGCCAAGTGATATTGTGGGATTTTCCATGTATAATCAGGATACGAAGGCATTTGAATACCAGAAGGGGGCAGTATACTGTAATCTGTTTTTGGCAGATGAGATAAACCGGACGTCACCCAAAACGCAGTCGGCACTTCTTGAGGTTATGGAGGAAGGAAACGTTACGGTGGACGGAATTACAAGACCGCTTCCGGAACCGTTTACGGTAATCGCAACGGAGAATCCGTTGGGATCTTCCGGAACCCAGATGCTTCCGGAGTCCCAATTGGACCGTTTTATGATATGTCTTTCCATGGGGTATCCGGAACATATTGCAGCTGTGGATATTCTGAAGGATAATGCTAAAAAACCGCTATCCCTGCTTCGGAGTGCAATTACGGCAGAAGAATTTATGGATTTGCGTACAAAGACCAATGATATGTATGTACATGATTCCATTTATGAGTATATTGTGACGTTGGTGGAGGGCACAAGAGAGAATCCTTTGTTTTCCATGGGAGCGAGCCCGAGAGGGAGTATTGCCCTTTTACGCATGGCAAAAGCAATGGCAGTATTAAACGGAAGGGATTATGTAACACCGGAGGATATCCGTAATGTATTTATGGATGTATTAGGACACAGGGTAAAATTAAGTACGAAAGCAAGAGCGGAAGGCAGGGATATGAAAGGGGCGCTTGGTGAACTATTCAATGGAGTGAAAGTGCCGCGGACATAAAAGTGTTTGGGGGTAATATGACTATAATGGATGTGATTATGACTACAGTAATTACAGGAGGCCTGTCTATTCTCTGTATTACAATGGGGATTATTGACTTTAACCGAATATATCCAGTCCGCTATGGAAAGAATCGTGTAGAACTGAACGGAATCGTGGTCGGGGAACAGGATATGAAAATAGAAGGGCGTGGTGGTATAAGAATTGTGCAGATTCCTGTCGTTCAATTTACTTGGGAGGGAAAAAGCTATGAGATTGCAGATCGAACAAATTATCTTGTTAAACTTTGCCGGATTGGAGATGAGGTCATTGTTTGTTATAATCCCACAAAAAATAAAAATGCTGCAATCATAAAAAGGAGGGGGTTATTTTGGACGTATTTCTTTTGGTTTATTATGGCAATTGCTCTGTTTGTATGTATGATACTGGAAATTTTAGTGTTTATCAAAGTGATTGGATAAAGATGAATATAAAAAATGGATGATAAACAAATAAAGGGGGCAGAATATGAGACGGTTACGTAATCTGATACGGTATGCATTTATTATAGTGCTCAATGTATTTATCATGCTGGTTTTTCACAGTTATGTAAACTTGATATTGCTGGTGGGTCTTATTCTGTTTCCGTTTTATAGTATATATGGCATACATAAAGTAAAAGAATCATTTACCTTGCGGATTGTGGCACCGGATGAAACTATGGAGAGAGGCAGCAGATTTTATCTGCGCCTTTTTGTTAAAAATTCCACGTGGTTTCCGGTTGTCAATGCTACACTTAAACTAAAAGCGGGAAATGGGTTTTATCGGGAAGAAGGAATTCATTATTTGAATTTGCCGATACGTGCAAAAAAAGAGACGGAGGTAGTTTATCCTGTCGTTATGGATTACAGCGGATGCTTTAGGATAAGTTCCGAGAATATCTGTCTGGTGGATCTGCTTGGAATCTATGAGGTTACGATTCCCATAAATGTAGAGGCGGAATGTCTTGTATTTCCAGGTGGGAAAGAGCGTAATCAGGAGGCAGGGAGAATTTATATGCAGGGTGTTACCGAAGCGATGGAAAGCAGGGAAAAAGGGTATGATTTTTCGGAGGTCAGTGGCATCAGGGAATATATTCCGGGAGATAAACTCCAAAATATTCACTGGAAATTATCGGTGAAAAAGGATGAACTGATGGTAAAGGAGCGGGTCAGTGTATCGGCAATGCAGCTAAATGTTTTGGTGGAACTTGCGAATGATAAGGATATGTGTTTGGAATCCGTGTTAGAGCTTACAGACAGCATTACAAAAGCATTTGTGATGCAGAATCTGCCGTTTACGATATACTATTATAGTACAAATGTGGGAGAACTTAAGGGATGCTATATCGGAAACGAGATAGAACGGATTCAGTGGCTGGAAATGCTTTTATACGACCAGTGCTATGAGGATGCAGGTCTGGCAGAGGAAATGTTCTTTAAACAGAATTTAGCAGCCAGATCGTATTTATATATTGGCCATGCCCTGGAAGATGCGGTGGAAGGCAATATAATATCAGGAGAAAAACGAGCGGCAGCAGTATTACGGGGATAAGAACTCGGCAAAGGACAAAGCTGTAGTTATTGAAATAATGGATTAGGGGTAGATTGCTATGTTTTTCAGAAGGAAAAAAAAGGAGGAAGTGCATAAGGGAGATATTTTTCTTGCAAAAGGAATTTATCTGGAAAAGCCAATGATGAATAACGGCAATATTATCTTTAATTGTTTCCTGCGTTCACTGATCGTCTTTTTGCTTGTGCTTGGTTCTATCGGAGGCTTTTTATCTGCTTTTGATATATCTTATAATTATCTGTTAGTCATAGTGGTTTATTTGATGATTTCCATGTATTTTTCATTTCTTTACGCATTGCCCAGATTTGTATACCGTGATATTGGATATATTCTATTTTTTGGGCTTTTTGTTGTGGCGATTAATACATTAAAGCTATATGCAAATTCCGGTTTTTATGTTTGTGTAAATGCCGTGCTTAACCGTGCACAGACTTTTTTTAACCTGTCCGGTGTGAGAGAATATGAATCACAAATCAGTAATGATTATCTGACAGTTGCCATTGTAGCTATTTTTATTGGTATGGTAATCATTATTATTCAG
>JAIDOW010000034.1 GCA_029063085.1 Lachnospiraceae bacterium | reverse complement strand
TTATAAAATAGATTAAATATAAGGAGGAACTTGCAACATGATTCTGATTAAAAACGGCTATATCATTGATCCCCGTTCCGGCAGAAACGGAATTTATGATATTCTTATACAAAATGATAAAATCAAACGTATTGATTCTTTTATTGTAGAAGTAGATTTATCAGAGGAAGAAAGAAACAATTTACAGGTTATTTATGCAGATAATATGATGATAGCCCCAGGGCTTGTAGATGTTCATGTACATTTTCGCGATCCTGGATTTACTTATAAAGAGGATATTTTTACTGGTGCAAAGGCAGCAGCAAAAGGAGGGTTTACAACAGTAATCCTTATGGCAAATACCAAGCCAACTGTAGATAACCCCGATACACTGGAATATGTTATATCTAAAGGAAAAGAAACAGATATCCATGTTTTAACCTGTGCTTCCATTACAAAAGGATTACAGGGAAAAGAATTAACGGATATGCAGACTTTAAAACAAAAGGGAGCTGTCGGATTCACTGATGATGGTATTCCAATAATGGATGAAGAAATGGTTTCCCTTGCAATGAAAAAAGCAAAAGAATTAAATGTACCATTAAGTTTTCATGAAGAAAATCCTGAGCTTATAACCAATAATGGGATTAACCATGGTAAAGCTTCCGAATACTATGAAATTGAAGGTTCGCCAAGGGCGGCAGAAATTGATCTGATATACAGAGACTTATCTCTCGCTGCCGAATTAGAAGCTCCGATTAATATCCAGCATATCAGTACAAAAGAAGGTGTTGAACTGGTCCGACAGAAAAAATTAGAAATAATTGCAAAGAATCATCTTACTCTTCCACTGCCAAAATCAAAAGAAGATATGACAGATATTACCGAACAATCCTTTTTTAATAATTCTATTACACAAATTATCCCAATGGAAGTTGCGCAAACTATTAACATCCATGCAGAAGCAACTCCCCATCATTTTTCTCTGACAGAAGAAGATACCATAAAACATGGTACTATGGCTAAAATGAATCCTCCTCTTCGGACAGAAAATGACAGGCAAGCTATTATTCAGGGATTAAAAGATAATACTATTGATATTATTGCAACAGATCATGCTCCCCATAGTATGGAAGAAAAAGCGAAACCTATTACTGAAGCACCAAGTGGTATTATTGGATTAGAAACTGCTTTTTCATTGGGCGTTACCAATCTGGTAAAAACAGGTTACTTGTCTTACATGGAATATTTAGAAAAAATGACAACAAATCCTGCTGCTATGTATCATCTTGATTGCGGATATTTGGCAGAAGGAGGTCCGGCTGACTTAATTATATTTAATGAAAATTCCTACAAGGTAAATGACTTTTGTTCCAAATCCTGCAATTCACCATTTAAAAATGATACCTTAACCGGTGAAATCCAATATACAATCTGCAATGGAAAAATTGTATATAAAAAATAATTTATCTGTAGGTTATAAACTGTATCTTATACCCTTCTGACGCTGCCGACGACTTAA
>JAIDOW010000033.1 GCA_029063085.1 Lachnospiraceae bacterium | reverse complement strand
TGCAGCCCGCCCGCTTTCAAACAAACTGTCGATTGGCACTTCAGACATATACTCATTGTCCAGCAGAGTCCTAAAATATTCAATTGTTTCTACATTTTCAGAAGAATTAAATATTCCATCTACGTTCAGTCCGCTGTCATCCACCAGATTACCTCCATTAGACCAGAAAAATGGTGCGTAATAATAAATTGTTGCTTCTCCAACCGGAAAAGTCATGTCCAGTGCATATCCGTTCTTCTTCTCCATAACAGGCTTCAATTTTTCTAAAACTTCAAGAAACTCAGAACGAGTCCATGGATGTTCAGCATCTGGCACCTGGATGCCGGCCTCCTCCAGAATATCCTTATTGTAGTATAATCCCACACTGGATTCCATAGCACCTAATGCATAAAGTTTACCGTCATAAGTTCCCTGATCAAGAATAGATTCCAGATATTCATTTCTCTCCTCCTCTGTCAGCTCTGCCAGAGGCTGAATAATCCCGTTAGACGCATATGCTGCAATATTAGGTCCATCTACAGTCAATACATCCGGAAGGTCTCCAGACATTACAGATGCGTTAATCTTATCTGAATAACCTCCACCACTGTCATTCCTTGGGATAAATTCAATATCAGCATAATATTTGCCATTATACTTCTCATTAAACGCCTCCACTGACTCACGGTAACATCTGCCCTCATCCGTATCTTCAATGGAATGTACCCAGATAGAAAGGTATTGTTCCCCTTCATCGTATCCGGCAATATCTCCTGGCTCTGGTATTTTTCCCTGACAGCCAGTCAAAATACCCGCAGTCAGAACCGAAACCAGTATCACCGCTAATAATCTTCTCATCCTGTTATCTCCTTTCTTTGTAAGTCATTGTTTAATAGATTACCCTCACCACGTGTACACGTCTGTATAACCGGTTAAGTAACCGGTTACTTTATATAGATAACATAACATGATTTCCAGCTGCTGTCAAGAATTTTCCCAAAAAAATAATCAGTTACTTAACCGGTTATCTTTTCATTGCTTTCACTTTTTTACTATGTTATTATAACGAATGAAATATTATGCACTAAGGAGGTATATTTTTTATGGGTAAGAAAAAGGTAACCTTTGATGACATAGCCAAATATACAAATTTTTCAAAAACAACTATATCCAGATACTTTAATAATCCTGATTCCCTTACTGTACAAAATCAGGACATTATAGCTCAGGCACTAATTGACTTAGACTATCAGGAAAACAAGCTTGCCAAGATATTGGCAAACGGAAAAAGCGAGTTTGTTGGAATAATTATTCCCAACCTATTTCTGCATTATTATGCTGAAATGCTAAACCAGATTCTAAACACCTATGAAACATTCGGCTACAAATTTCTTGTTTTTGTAGGTACAGAAAATGAAGAGGCTGAACGAAAATATATTCAAGAACTGCTTGCCTACAAAATTGAAGGCATGATTATTTTAAGCCATACCATTCCTTCTAAAGAACTTGCTTCTTACAATATTCCTATCGTTACGATTGAACGCGAGGATGAATATGTGAACAGCGTCAACACCGATAACTATATGGGGGCTCAGCAGGCTACCAGTCTGTTAGCAAAAAGCAACTGTGATATTTTATTGCATATCAACTCAAATACTCCAAAAGAAATCCCTTCTTACGGTCGTATCCTTGGTTTTCAGGATATATGTAAAGAACATAACATAAAACACGAACTGGTTGTGCGGGAGTTTGGAAATTCATATCAGGAAACAACCAAACAGTTACAGGACATTTATGAGTACATCAAAAACAAATATCCAAACCAAAAAAAAGGACTGTTTATGCCAAATGATACCTATGCCAATATTATGCTAAACATTATTTTTCGTGAACATGGTACACTGCCAGAAGACTATCGCATTGTCGGTTTTGACGATTCCCCTATTGCCAAGGAATCCATCATTCCCATCAGCACCGTCGGACAGCAAATCGACAAAATCGCCTATGAGGCTATGGAACTGTTGGTAAATCAGATGAACGAAAGAAAAAAACGCCGTCCGAACCTGCAAAAAGAATTGATCCACAAAAACATAACCCCTGTTTTAATACGGCGCAATACTACAAATTGATAATCTCAACTCATTTCTGACGACGTATTGTTTATTGAATATTTACCCCAAATATACACAGTCCCATGCCACTACACCTTCACTGTCTATAGACATTTCTTTTAAGGTGCTCCTTGCCGCATTTACCTCTCCGCCTTTTCCCATTGGCACTCCTGCCCGCAGAATCAATGCCATGATTCCTATCAGTGCCCCTGTTAATACTCTATATGCCTGCTTTCATTTTACCCTCAAATTAAGGGGTGTGCACTTTACCAGCAGACAATTTATCTTTCGGGCAATATAATGTATCATTTTATAGCTATTACAAATCCTCCAATATCTTAATCAAAAATGATATCGGCTCTGCTTCGGTTGGTGACATTATAGCATATTTCCGTTATAATAAAAATGCTTAATCCTATTTACAATAGGCAGAAAAACAAGGTATACTGGAAAAGAAAAAAGGCACAAGTCAAGAATTGAAAATGTAAAAACATTTGTATTTAACAGGAAAATTGCCGATCAGAAAAAGGAGCATATAATAATGAGTAAAATTAGAAAAATTGCAGTTTTGACCAGCGGAGGTGATGCACCAGGTATGAATTCTGCTGTCCGTGCAATCGTCTTTAGTGCAATCCATTTTGGAATAGAGGTAGTGGGTATCCTAAGAGGATACGACGGACTGATAGACTGGGAAACCATCCCTTTAGGGGTAGACGAAGTAAGAAATATTAACAATCAGGGTGGAACGATTCTCTTTACCAGCAGAAGTGAACGCTTTTTACAGCCGGAATACCGGACACAGGCAGCCCGCAATTTACGAGAACATCAAGTTGACGCTGTCGTAGCAGTCGGTGGTGATGGAACATTACGAGGTGCTATTGCATTCCAAAACGAGGGAATCAATATGATATGTATACCAGGAACCATTGACCGTGATGTAGCATGTACAGAATATACGCTTGGATTTGATACGGCGGCAAACACTGCAACGGAAGCGATTGACCGGATCAGGGATTCTTCCGTTTCCCATGGCCGGTGCAGCGTGGTAGAAGTGATGGGAAGAAAACGGGGATATATCGCCCTATGGGCTGGTATGGCGACCTCTGCGGATGCCATTGTTCTTCCTGAAAAATGGGACGGAAATTTTGACAACATAACGGATGCCATTAAAAGGCGTCATGCTGATGGCAGAAACAGCTATCTGGTAGTAGTTGCAGAAGGTGTAATCGATGCCCCTGAGCTTGCAGAGATCATTCAGAAAAAAACCGGAATTGAATCCAGAGTATCCGTTCTTGGATATATCCAAAGAGGCGGCCAGCCAACTGCAAAAGACCGGATGTACGCTTCCCTGATGGGGGCTTATGCCGTAGAGATTTTGCAGCATGACAAGAAAAACCGTATTGTAGCAATCAAAAATGACGTATTAATCGATTATGATATCGAAGAGGCACTGACCCTGAAAAATAATACGTTAGACTCGTTCCAGTATAAGCTGAGCCTTCTTCTGTCGGAATAAACATCCTAAAAAAACTATTCATTATTAAATGCTTCTAGCATTGTCTTTAATTTTTAAAAACCAACAGGACAAAATGCTGATTTCACCACATAATCATATGTACTTGCCAATACCATTACATACCAGAAACGACTAAACGTAATTGTCATATCTATATAATCCTCAACCGGAATACAATATGTTTTTCCGGTTGACTATATAAAGACATACATTTGATCCATCCATATCTTATGTGTGATTTTATCTGCCATGTTATAGTGTTTTGCCAGCTCCTTAAATTTAACTTTAGTAATATCCATATACTCAAATATTGGCATGGGATTCTTCTTAATGCCTGACACAACACAAATTAGTACAATTGTAAAGGCAATTGATGCTTTCTTTAATTTGTATTACTCACCATTTTTCATCTCTTCTCTTGTATTCTTTTTATATTCTTCCGTAATTATATCTTGAGTTATTTCATCTGCGTCTTTTTGAGTTACTTTTTCAGTTACTTCTTTTTTTACACGATCTACTGCTTCTTTCGCCACCTTTTCGTTATATTCCTTACTTGTCTTCTTTGCCACAGCTTTCGCTGCCTTTGCCGCTTCAGCTTTGTTTGCTGCATCTTGTGCTGTCTTTGTAGCTTTTCTAACCGTTTTTCTTGTTCCCTTTTCTGCTGCATCCTTTGCTGCATTTTTTGCCTTTTTAGCAGATTCCTTCGCTAATTTTTTTGCTTGTTTTGCAGTTGATTTCTGCGCAGTTTTTGCAACTTTAGCTGTTTTTGTAGCCCCTTTGATTCCTTTCACTAATGCGCCTAAAGAAATCACATCTCCAGCCACGGTTACAACATCAAGTGCTAATAATGCAATTTCTTTTCCACTCAATTTACCATCTTTGGCTGCATTCATAATATCTGCCGCCAAATCCCTGATGTCTGCTGCGCAATTCAATCCCGGAATAAAAGAAATAATTAAAGACAATATATCCCCAAGCATATTTGTCTCTCCCTCATAAAATTCTCCCTGCATTGCCTGTTGAATCGCATTTTCAAAATAAGAATCATCATCTGTCTGCTTATTATCCCCTGTACTTTCAGAAGAATCCACTATTTTCTTCACATTGAGTTCAGTATCTGCCAGACCTCTCTCGGTCTGCTGATATTCTTGGATAATTAAATCTAACTGCTTTGCTAAAGAACCCAACCTCGCATATTGTTCATCCAACGCTTCTAAAGCATCCCCTACACTCCTTTTTATCAGACTGGTAGACGCTCCAAGACTAATATTATTTTTTATTGATGACAATTCTCTAATTTGATTTTTTATGCATTCCATGTAATCCCTAATGCCTTGGGGTTCATTCTTTATTTTTGCTATATTAATACATAATTCCGACATATTATCCCCCTTAATCTTCCAAAGTTTCTTCTCCAATCAGCTGATATCTGTAATGTAACTCATCCATATCCTGATATCCCAAAAAATACACCAGTTGTATTTGCTCACCATTAAACAACATGGCATTTTCTCCATCTAATCCATAGGGATATTCACATCCGATATAATCGTATGCTTCATTTGTTTCTAAATCGATTTGCTGTCTTCCACAAATCATAACTTTATTATCCTGATCATTTAATTGTACAACTGTTCCCATGGGTAAATATTGATTTCTTTTCATATTTTAAACCTCACTTCCATCTTTGATTAACACTTTATAATATTTTCTATCGCATTCTCTAACTTGTAAAATGCGATAGGATTAATTCCGTATTTCATAATATGTTTATCATTAGCTGATATTTCCAGTATATAATAAGGCAAAAACAATCTTCTTGGATTCAAGCCTGCCATCCTTAGCACCTTACATTCCGTAATATCTTCTATTGATACTACCTGCATTCCCTTTCCGATTTCAATGAAAATATATTCCGAACCTTTGTATATCTGACTTCCAAATACCATTGCCTTTGAAAAATCCTGATTTAACACAGAAAATTCTAAGTCACGTGATATAATATAATCCAATATGGCATCTGGTCTTTTTTTCACTCCAAGCCCGCAAACAATACTCCAAAAATACAAAACAATAACAAACAGACCTCCAAGAACCGTCATTAATATACGCTGATTATCCATATCCAGCCAGCTTTTTATGATCACATACAATATTGAACTTCCAAAACCAAACAGAAAAACGGACTTTATCCAATTCCACATGTTCATTCCTTTTGTTGATTTTCTCCACAAATCTGTAGCCATAATTTCTTCTTTATCACCAATTCTGTCTAACAATTGCATAATTTCTTTCTTACTTTTTGCATCAATCGGTAACAACATTGTAGTCATTGTTTCCAGAACATCCCATATGCTAATATACATATCTCCCTGCCGGATTCTTAAAAAAACACTAAATACGATTAATAAAATAAACAAAACCGCTGTCGCCGCTAAAAGAAATATAATTACATTATTTACTGTTGCATTATAACCAAAAATCATTCCATTTTCCTGATACATATATGCAATTAATATTGTATCTAAAATTAATAACATTCCAAAAACAATTCCAACATATATCTTGATATTTTCAATAATTTCTTCTAATCCATTATTCATATATTTTATCATTCCTTATTACACTCAAAATTTAAATATAGGTTTCTATTACACTGCTGTATAATAACCATATATATCATATTTTTAAGTTTATGAACCATTTTTCTGACGAATAACCAGTTTTTGTGACGAACGACCAGTTTTATCTGAAAAGTACTCCTCCTGGGTCGAATGGGGGATAATATAAAAAACAGATGAAACATCTCCATCTGTCTTTTCTTCCCATTATAACCAGCTCTATATATACTATTAGTTATTACTCTGAATATTCCTTTACGACCAGCACGGCATTATGTCCGCCAAAGCCCATGGAATTGCTCATTGCTATATGTACTGGCATATGAATCCCTTCTCCCTTCGTGTAATCCAAATCACACTCCGGGTCATCCTCTTTGAGACCTACGGTCGGATGGATATAGCCTTCTTTTATAGATTGGATACAGGTAATCAGCTCAATCGCACCTCCTGCGGCAAAGGTATGCCCGATCATGGATTTTGTGGAATTAATATGTACATTGTATGCTGCCTCACCAAATGCTGCTTTTATCGCTCTTGTTTCATATAAGTCATTGTAAACTGTACTCGTTCCATGGGCATTGATGTAATCCACCTGCTCCGGTGTTATTCCAGCATCTTCAATGGCTATGGACATTGCTCTTGCTGCCGCCGAACCATCGGGAAGAGGTGTCGTTACATGGTATGCGTCACAGGTTGTCCCGTAACCGCCAAGTTCCGCATATATACAGGCTCCCCGCCTTTTTGCATGGGATAACTCCTCAAGCACCAGCACTCCGGCACCTTCCCCGGTCACAAATCCATTCCGGCGCCGATCAAAAGGAATAGATGCACACATGGGATCCCCTGAAGTTGTCAGTGCAGTCAGTGCCTGAAAAGCACCCACACCAAACCTGCTTACCGAGCTGTCTACACCGCCCGCCAAAATCACATCAGCCTCCCCATGCCGGATACATTGAAATGCTTCTCCAATTGAATTTGTTCCGGTCGCACATGCTGTCACCACATCAAGACATTTTCCCTGAAACCCAAAAATCATCGCTACATTTGCAGCCGCCATATTTCCTAAAATGAGCGGTGCCGTAAGAGGATGCATTTTTCCTGTCCCCTTTTTAAGTAACTTATCATATTCCCGTTCAATCCCCATAAGACTTCCTATACCGGAACCAATGCTTACCCCAAGCCGGTAGCTGTCCTCCTTTTCTATCTGAAGCCCACTGTCCTTAACAGCCTCTTTTGCTGCAACTGCCGCAAACTGGCTGAACCTGTCCATTCTCTTTGCTACCTTTGCCTCTAAATACCTTTTGGCATCAAAATCCTTTACTTCTGCCGACAGCTTTACCTTATAATCTGTAGTATCAAAATTCTGTATCACATCAATTCCTACTTTATTCTGCAAAACGCTGTTCCAAAATTCCTGCACACCGATTCCAATCGGAGTTACTGCACCCATTCCTGTAATTACTACCCGTTTCAATTTTTCACCGCCTTATATTTTTTACTGTCTCTTTACCTGTTTTTTACGGTCTATGCAGTCAAATCCTTTTTACAGCCTCCGCCTTTATCTTTAAAACTTTCCCTATGCACCAATTTCTCCTCTTTTGCCAAAAATCCTTTAGTTAAATCGGAAATCACCTCTTCCACTGTAGAAATTTCTTTAATTTTTCCCACATTTGCCCCACAGAAAATAAGTCCGTTTTCCACATCACCCAAAACCGCACGGATCAATGCGTCTGTAATACAGTAAGGTATCTCTGACGGATTGCATTTTGCCAGACAGCCCTGACACTGCTGTACCCTGCACTCTCCCTTTTCCGCCTTTTCCAAGAACAGGTTGTGTACCGCACGCCCCGGCATGCCCACAGGACTTTTGATAATTCTCACATCATCCTCACCCGCATGAATATATGCTTCTTTATACCGAATATCTGCATCGCACTCCCTTGTCGCTACAAAACGGCTCGCCACCTGCACGCCATCTGCCCCCAAATGCATAACATGGGCAACATCCTCTGCATCAAAAATACCTCCCGCCACAATGACCGGAATCTGTCTTCCGTATTTTTCCTCCTGCATACGAACCCTCGCAATAATTTTCCTAATCTCTTCATCATAGTTAAGATTTCCATTTATGTCCTCTGACAGCTGTTCCTCGGAAAAACCTAAATGTCCTCCGGCCCTTGGTCCCTCAATAACTACAAAATCGGCAGTTGTCTTATATTTTTTATCCCACATTTTAAAAAGCACATTCAGTGCTTTCTCGGTAGAAATAATCGGAGCAAATTTCGTATCCGTTCCGGCAAGCAGTTCCGGCAAGGTAACCGGAAGTCCTGCCCCGCAGATAACGACATCTGCACCTGCTCTCGCCGCAGCTTTTACATGCTCCTCATAATCCTTAAGTGCTACCATGACATTGGCACCCACTAAACCGCCGTCTGCCTGTGCTTTTGCAATCCTGATATGCTTTTCAATAGCCCGTTTGTTCGCCTCTTTATGATTATCCGCAAAATCCGGCTCATCATATCCAATCTGTGCAGTAGAAATGATACCAACCCCTCCTGCTTTCGCCACGGCACCTGCAAGACAACTGCGGCTGACTCCTACCCCCATTCCTCCCTGAACCACCGGAATGCGTGCTTTTTTATTTCCAATTCTTAATTCCTTCAACCTTCTGCTCCCTTCTGAATAATTGCTGTTTATATATTTTTTGTCATCCAAGTTATTAGACTATTTCAACTTATTTGTCTAATAATATTATCCAGAATAGCACTATATGGTTTGTTTGTCAATATTATGTAGTATCTAATACTACATGAAAATTATTTATTATGAAATGTTTCCAGCATTGTCTTTAATTTTTGAAAGCCAACAGGGGAATATGAAGATTTCACCACACAATTATATGTACTTGTCAATACCATTACAAAGCGGCAACGGCTAAACGTAATGGTCATATCTATATAATCTTCCACCGGAATACAATATGCTTTTCCGTTCGACTGTATAAATACATACTTGTAATCCATCCATATTTTATGTGTGACCTTATCTGCCATATCATAGTGCTTTGCCAGCTCCTTAAACTTAACTTTGCTAATATCCATATACTCAAATATTGGCATGGGATTCTTCTTAATGCCTGATGCAACACAAATTAGTACAATTGTAAGGGCAATCACTACTACGGAAAATGAAGCGATATCGAATATTTTACTCTTTCCATCAACAAAAAATATATGTTTAATTACCATCCATACACAGACACTCCATAATATAAACCATAGTATAAATGAGATTATATTATCTATATCACAGCCAACACACATGTCCTTCCACAAATTGCTTTTTTTATTTTCATCGCTTACATTAAGCTTTTTTAATTTTGCTGAGTGAGAACCTAACAGCGATGGAAAAAACATTTCCAAAATGGCTTCTATATACATCATGGTACTAAAATATGATTCCCCCTGCCTCTTTTTCAAAATATGGCTGGAAATGACTACAACTGAAAAAGAAATCACAGTAAGAATTCCAAAAATTAAAACCAGCCACCACAAAGATATATCGCCTGTCCTAATATTATCTATCTCCTCTCCAGCCGTCATAATGGTTCCCGCCAGCATGATTACAAAGGAAACTGTACTCATTACCTTAATGTCTTCTAACTTTTCATCATTCACAATTATCACCTCTATCCTATCATCTGATCCCTTGCCTCTCTTTTCTCTGCATTGGGTATACTAGTGTTAGCATCTAATTAGTACAAAACAAAATGAGATATTCCCCTGAAAATATTATATAATACCAAGAGGAGGTAC